>JAHFUL010000018.1:0-28415 GCA_023265155.1 Acidobacteriota bacterium | reverse complement strand
CTGATCTTCGTGACTTCGTGGTTTAGACAGAGCACACTATGCAGACATTTGCCGTTTACGTCGACAACAAGCCAGGTGTCCTGAACCGCGTCGCGTCGCTCTTCCGGCGCCGGGCGTTCAATATCGAATCACTCACCGTCGGGCACACGGAGCTGGCGGGCCTCTCGCGCATGACGATCGTGGTCAACACCGACGAGCGGGGCGCGCGACTGGTCGAGGCCAACCTGTACAAGCTGATTCCGGTGCGCCGCGTGGACAACATCACCCGTGCTCCGCAGATTGCACGAGACCTGGCCCTGATCAAAGTGTCCGCGCTCGGCGATGCGCGCACGCAGGTGATGCAGCTCGTGGACGTCTACCGCGCCCGCATCGTCGACGTCAGTCCCGAATCGCTCGTCATCGAAACGACGGGGGCGGAAGACAAAGTCGACAGTCTCCTCGAAGTGCTGCGCCCCTATGGAATCATCGAGATGGTGCGCACGGGCCGCGTGGCGATGGCTCGCGGCGGCAGCGTGCCTCACGGCATTGCCGTGACGGGCACCGCCCGGCAGTCCGCCAAGGCAGACGACGATCCGGACATCGGCAATGCGTCGGTTTGACGCGCCCTTGGGAAATTGACAATTTACAATTAGAAATTCCAAATTCGTTCAGGAGACCTCTGATGGCCACGATGTATTACGACAAGGATGCCGATCTGAATCTCGTGCGCGGCAAGAAGGTCGCGGTGATTGGCTATGGCTCGCAAGGTCACGCGCATGCGCTGAACCTGCGCGATAGCGGCGGCACCGTCAAGGTGGGGCTGCCGGCCGACAGCCGGTCGCGGGCAAAGGCGCAGGAGGCCGGTCTCGAGGTCGACGATGTCGCCGCGGTCTCGAAGTGGGCCGACATCATCATGGTGCTCGTGCCCGATACGACGGCGGCAAAACTGTACAAAGACGCGATCGAGCCGAACCTGGCGGCGGGCAATCTGCTGCTGTTCGCGCACGGGTTCAACATCCGTTTCGGCGCGATTGCTGTGCGTCCCGATATAGACGTCGCGATGGTGGCGCCCAAGGCGCCAGGCCACCGCGTGCGCGAGCTCTATCAGGAGGGCGCAGGAACTCCAGCCCTCATCGCCGTGCACCAGGACGCCACCGGCCATGCGAAGGCGCTCACGCTGTCCTACGCGAAGGGGATCGGGGTCACGCGCGCCGGCGTGATCGAAACGACATTCGCCGAAGAGACCGAGACCGACCTGTTCGGCGAGCAGGCGGTGCTGTGCGGCGGGGTCAGCGCCCTGATCAAGGCGGGGTTCGAGACGCTCGTGGAAGCCGGGTATCAACCCGAAGTGGCATACTTCGAGTGCCTGCACGAGTTGAAGTTGATCGTGGATCTCATCTACCAGGGCGGTCTCCGGTACATGCGCTATTCGGTGAGCGACACGGCCGAGCATGGCGACTACACCGGCGGTCCGCGCCTGGTCACGGCCGAGACCAAGAAGGAAATGAAGAAGATGCTCGATGAGATCCGCAGCGGCGAGTACGCGCGCGGCTGGATCGAGGAGAACGCCAGCGGCCGGCACTGGTTCGAAGGCAAGCGGCGCGAGGAGCGGGCGCATCAGGTGGAGCAGGTCGGCGCCGAGCTTCGCGAGCTGATGCCCTTCCTGAAGCCGGTCACGATCCCGGAAGAAGAGGCGATCGGCGCCGGCTCGCGACGGAATGGCTAAGACCCGTTCGGCCGATCCGGCCGCCAATCACGCGCGCGAGTCCCGGCGGCTCTCGACGCTCCTCGAGATCAGCCAGGCGCTGTCCGGCACGTTGAACCTGCGTTCGGCGCTCCATCGTGCGCTCGAGATCCTCGCGAAGCATCACAGCACGGTCCGGAGCCTCGTCACGATGCTCTCCGACAACAACGAGCTGCGTGTGGAGGCCGCGGACGGCCTGGACGCGGCCTCGCACAACGTGCGCTATCGCGTCGGCGAAGGCATCATCGGCCGGGTCGTCGAAAGCAACAAGCCGATCGTCGTGCCCCGGATGAGCAAGGAGCCGGAGCTGATACACCGCGCGGCGAAGCGTCCGGATCTCCAGAAGGAGGAACTGAGCTTCATCTGCGTGCCGATCCTGCTCAACCGCCGGGCCGTCGGCGCCGTCGGTGTCGATCTCAAGTTCAATCCGGACCGGGACTACGACCGCTACGTGAAGTTTCTCGGCATCGTGGCGTCGACCATCGCGCACGCGATCAAGATTCAGCGCCTGGTCGAGGAGGACAAGAAGCGCCTCGTCGACGAGAACATCCACCTCCGGCAGGAGCTGCGCGACAAATACGACTTCTCGAGCATCATCGGCGGCAGCGGTCCCGTGCGCCAGATGTACGAGCAGATGGCGCAGGTGGCGGCGACCAACACGACCGTCCTGATTCGCGGCGAGTCGGGGACCGGCAAGGAACTGGTCGCCCACGCGGTCCATTACAACTCCCCGCGCGCCAACAAGCCGTTCATCAAGGTGAGCTGCGCCGCGCTGCCCGACAGCCTCATTGAGTCGGAGCTTTTCGGCTACGAGAAAGGCGCCTTCACCGGCGCCGAATCGCGGAAGAAGGGCCGCTTCGAGCTGGCCGAGGGGGGCACGCTCTTCCTCGACGAGATTGGCGACATCAATCTGGGGACGCAGGTGAAGCTGCTCCGGGTGCTGCAGGAGCGCGAGTTCGAGCGGCTGGGCAGCACCGACACGGTGAAGATCAACGTCCGGCTGATCGCGGCGACCAATCACGACATGGAGAAGGCGCTGGCCGCGGGAACGTTCCGCGAAGATCTGTACTATCGCCTGAACGTGTTCACGATCTTCGTGCCGCCGCTCCGGGAGCGGAAAGCCGATCTGCTCGTCCTGGTCGATCACTTCGTCGAGAAGTTCTCGCGCGAGCACCGGAAGGCCGTCAAGCGCATCTCGACGCCGGCCATCGACATGCTCATGAGTTATCACTGGCCCGGCAACGTGCGCGAGCTGGAGAACACGCTCGAGCGCGCCGTGCTGATGTGCGACACGCAGGTCATTCACGGCCACCACCTGCCGCCGTCGCTGCAGACCGCCGAAGCGTCCGGCACGGTGACGCGCGTCTCGCTGAGCGACGCCGTGGCTGGGTTCGAGAAGGATCTGATTCAGGATGCGCTGAAGACGACGCGCGGCAATCGGGCGAAAGCGGCGCGGCTGCTCGACACGACCGAACGCGTGCTGAACTACAAAGTCCGCAAGTACGCCATCGACGTGCACCGGTTCACCGCGTAGCCAGGGCCCAGCTGCGCTGATTCCCTGGCTCTTGGCTCCCGGTCACCTGATTTCGTGAGAATCAACGATCCTTGTCGAACTCCAGGACCACCGCGGCGAGCCCTGCGGCGGCTTTCAACAGCTTGAACTCCAGGTCGGTCGGCTCGTACCCGGGTGCGAACATCGCCTGCAGGATGGCGGGCGGGCCAACGCGCGTCGTCAACGTGAAGTAGATCGATTCGCTCCCATCGTTGGGCGCGATCGGTACGTCGCGGATGTGAATGCTCCGCGCAGTGACCGCCTGACGAACTCCCCGTTCGAGCGCTGTGCGCAAGCTGGCGTGGGGGCCGCGGTCGAGCTCCCCCGACACGCGCGCCAGCAGATGACTCAGGGCTGTTGCCGGGGAAGACGTCTCGCGCGAGAAGGTTCGAGCCGGTCCAAGCAGCTTCAACGCCTTCTCGAACGTCGCCGCCGTGCGGTACGTGACACCCACGTGATCGACCGCGCCGATCTCGCTGCGAACGAAGCGCACCGGGATGACGAGCTCGGTATCGGGGCCGCACAGCCTGAGCTCGGTGACGTTGCCGGGGGCGAGCTTTGAGCCAGACTCGAGCAGCAGCCCCGTGCTCGATATGTTCAGCAGGCGGACCTCGAGACCCCACGGGAGCCGGACCGTGGACAACCAGGGCACGTCTCCACGTTCCCGGCGCTCAGCCCGGGAATGCCGAGCCAGGGGCGCGCGGAATATCGACAGAGTCTCTTCGGCCCGGGTCTCTGGCGCCGGTTCGGTCGCCTCGCGCCGCGCGTCGCTGGCGACGGCTGTCATCCCCAATGTGACGGTCCTTTCAACATTCACGCGGCAACACGCCGACGCTAGTCCCTCAGGAAATAGAATCGTTCGATGGCGCTCTGGTCAGCCTCCCTGAAGTGCATTCCCGCCCGGTAACAGGGGGCCTTCTGCGCGCCCGCGATCTCGAAGCCGCCCCACACGATGCCAGCTTCGCAGTGGATCAGGTGCGCCTCCCTCGACAGCAGAACCTGAACGGATCGGCCCGGCCGCAACACGATCGGCGCCAGGACTTGCGCACCCGTGAAGGACAGATCGACCAGCTCCACCGCCGCGCCGTCGATTCGCGCTTTCGCCCAGTCGAGGCGCTCGAGCCGCACGCCTGCGCGCCTGTCGGCTTCATTCTTTACAGCCGGAGGCACGAGCCCGGCTGGCGGCACAGCCGGAGACACAAGGCTGGCTGGCGGCACAGCCCGAGACACGAGGCTGGCTGGCGGCACAGCAAGAGGCACGGGGGTGGCGGGATGCCGAAGCGATGCGTCCTTGGACCTCCGGTCGGCCTCATCCAGGTAGGTCAAAACCTGATCGGCAAAGACTGACGGATCGCAGCGTGCCGGCCGGACATTTCGGTTGCGCGGCCGGCCGAACAGGGTGAGCTTCCTGCACTCGATCTCCGGAGAACCCAGCGACGGAAGGATCAGGATCTGCGGTGCCGTGCCACGCGGGACGTCTTGCAATCTCGCGAACAGCTCGCGTTCTTCACGCGGCGGCATCAGGGCGCTCACGAGGACCAGATGCGGGACCTCCTCGTCGATCGCCTGCGTCGCTGCACCCATCGAGTCGACGATCCTCACTTTTCTGCCGACCATTGAGCCAACGTCCTGGAGCAGGACCTCGGCTTGTCCCCGGCTTGACTCGATTGCGAGCACGTATGACATGGACTTGTTCGCCAGGTCCCTTGGAACGCCGCTCACCATGAGCAGTTGAGAGCCTGAGCGCTGCCACAACGGCACGCAATCGGCGATCCGTTCTGGAGCACGCCAGTAAACTATTGCTATGTAACCGCCTTAGTCTCCGGACGCGCACTTCGGACGCGGACGAGTGTACCGGAACGGGACATGTGATAGCCTCATAAGGAAAGTAACTATCTGCCGCTCAAGAGGATGCGACGCAATGGTCTATTAACGAACATTATGTCACGTAATGACTTATTGTGACGCCTGGTGCTGTGGTCTAATGACGACCCGCCAGCGCTGAGCTCAGCTCAAGGGTTTCGGGTCTGTCCGAGCGCAAAATCCTCGCCGCCGCGCGCGAAGGGAACGCTGGAGGTGCCTGTCACCCGCGAGAGTTGAATCAGCGGAGGATCCTGAAGACGCCGATGAGGATCGCCGTCGCGCCGACGACCTGAATCCAGAGGTCGCCGCGCTCGCGCAGGAACAGCAGCCCGAGCCCGGTCAACGCCGCCGCGACGCAGAGGAAATACCAGTACAGCTCTTCGGCTGCCTCGATGGCGCCGAGCGACGGCGCCATCCGCTTCCCCGCGTCGATGATCGCGTTCGCGATGTGTCGATCGCCGTCGCGATCCAGCTCGAAATACTGCCCGTTGCCCATCAGCGCGATGCGCTGCAGCGCTTCTCGATCGAGCCTCGACGATGCCGGCGTCTCCGGGTCGTGGATCACCTCGCCATCGTCTCCTCTCAGAACCGGCATCGGGCCTCCCGAGAGGGTGCCGACGCCGATGACGAACACCGGCACGTGCATATCGTTGGATTTCTTGAGCGCCTTCGCCACCTCGCCGCTCCAGGCCTGACCGTCGGTCAGCAGGAGGAACATCTTCGCGTTCGGCGACTTCCCGTGGAGCTCTTCATCGCGCTCGATCACCCGGAGCCCCCAGTACATCCCCAGCTCCATGTTGGTGTCCCACGTCGTGTCCTCCTCGATCCGGAAGGGCGGCTGCTCACTCAGGTGATCGAGGAAGAAGAAGAACGTGTTCGGATCTTTCGTGAGCCGGATCTGCGGGGCGGCGATGTGCGCGAAGATGGCCATCGCGATGCGATCGTCCTTCCAGCTGAGCGCGTCGCCCAGACTCCGCACGAAGCGCATCGACCGCTGCCAGCGATCGCCGGCCACATCCTTGACCCGCATGGAGGCCGACGCGTCCTGCAGCAGGACCATGTCGATTCCGCCCTGGCGGACAATGGTTGCGGGCCCGCGCGGCCTGGCCAGGGCGAGGATGACGACGGCAAGGGCGGCAATCAGACAGAGCCAGCAGGGGAGGTCGCCCACGAAGGCGAATCGCTCGCGAACCGGGACGACGCGTGCGCGCGTCAGGCTGCGGATGTCGATGCGGCGTTGTGCGACGCGCCAGGCCCAGAGCACCAGCAGCAGGGCCGGAATCAGCAAGAGCCAGAGAACGTCGGGCTCGGCAAACTCCAGCTTCCAGAAATCGATCCTCGGGATCACGGCGCCCATTATCCCCTGCGGCGCTGGAAGGTGCCCCGGCCAGGGTCAGCCTGTTCCTCGCGCTCCTCGAATTTCATCGGCGTGAGGGTCTTGAACTCACCCAGATTCGTCTCGGGCGGCGGCGCACCGGGGCGGCCGTGGATGGTCAAGCCCACCGGCAGATCGGCCTGGATGGTGTCGGTCGGGTTGAGGCCGGCGTGCATGGGCTTTTTTCCCTTGGCGATCGTATCGCGCACCCGTGCGATGTACTCGTAGTTGTAGGCGGCGTCGAGATGGGACGGGTCCATCCGCAGCAGGTCGGCGTACGCCTGCATCACGCCGTCGAGCCGTTCGACGGCAGTCTTGGAATCGCCGGCTTCCGGATTGCTCGTGCGATAGGCGGCATTGGCTGCGGCAAAGCGCACCGCCGGATCCTGCGGGGCCAGCGGGCCTGTGACCTCGATCAGTGGGGTCAGCGCCTGATAGCGACCGAGCCAGTAGGTCACCGCCGCGCGATGGCGCTCCACATCGTCGGCGAGGGCGCCCATCTGCCATCGACGCTGGTTCCAGGCGGGCGTGGTGCTGTCGATCGCGTCGGCGCTATCGTAACGCAGCGTGGCGAGCCGGAGGTGGGCGTCGGCGACGCGGCGCGTGAGCTCGGCCTGAGACCAGGACACCCAGCCGGCTGCGATCAGCCCGAGTGCCAGAAGCAATCCGCCTGCGATTGTTTTCATCACGCTTCTCCGAGTGAACGCATGGCTACGGAAATTTCTGGAACTGCGGCACCATCAGCTTCGAGGCGATCGCGGCCGTCCAGAAGGCGGCGGCGAAGAGCGCGAAGGGGCCGAACTGCGTGCGCTGGCTCGAGTACTGCCTCACCGAGATGGTGCCAGCCGAAACCCGATCGATCTCCGCAATGGCCGCGAGGAGACTGTTCTCGTCGCTGGCGGCGAAAAACTGTCCGCCGGTTTTCTCGACCGCCGGAATCCAGATGTCATCGGGAATCACCTTGCCCTTGCCGCGGTCGTAGTTGGTGCGCACGAAATAGACGGGCACCCTTGCGTCAATCGCGGTCTGGAGAATATCGTCGAGACTCACCCCGTGCACCACGGCGTGGGTGTCCTCGCCATCGGTGAAGATCACCAGCAGGTTGCCCGATGCATCGAGAAACTTGAAGGCCTTGAACAGCGCGACGCTCTCCTCGATCGCGCGCGCGATGAGCGTGCCCTGATCCGGAAACATCGAGAACTCGACCGGGTCGCCGATGAGCGAGATGCTCAGCAGGATGTTGTCATAGTCGTTCGTGAAGGGCGTGACCACGTAGGCCTCGTTGCCGAACTCGACGAGGGCCAGCAGATCGCGGTATTTGCCCTTGATGCGCAGCTGCACGAATCGTTCAGCGGCGGCCACGGTGGTGAAAAACGTCGCGTCCGTCACCGAGCGCCTGTTGAGCGTCTCCGCTTTGAACGGCGTGCGCATGCTTGTGGAGGCGTCGATGAGGATCGTGATGCGCCGGCCGGGGTAAGACACCTCGCGGCTCACGAGTGCCGTGTACGGATCGGCCAGGGCGAGGGCGAAGAAGGGCACGCCGGCCAGCAGCAGCAGCAGCGGCACGTGAATGAGAAAGGCGCCGCGGGATTTTGGCAGCCCGCTGAGCACGGCGGGCAGCACCACGCGGTGGCGGCCGGGGCGCCGGCGGATCGCCAGCCGCACGATGAGCAGGACCGCCGAGAGACCGACGAGCGCCACCAGCGTCAGGCGGGCCTCGCTGCGGTGCCAGAACTGCAGATCGTCGAGGCGAAAACTCCGCCAGTCGGCGAGGCTGTCGCGGGCGAGCGCGCGCAGGGCCGCCAGCGAGATCACGTCCGGCGTTCCGGTTCCGGAGCCCCGACGCGCCATCGCCGGAGATACGGCTTGGGCCACGCGTGGTCGCGCATGAGCGTACGGGCGGCGTCGATCACGCGCGACAGCGCCGCGTCGAGCGACGGCCGGTCGAGCGTCGCCTCGCGCGCGTACTGCGTGGCGGTGAACGTGGCGAGCGCAGTCTGAAGGTCCTCGACGAGCGGCCGGCGCTCCGACGGGGCGGCTGCCGACTCGCGCATCAGATGGTAAGCGAGCTCCTCGGCCGTGACCGTGCTCCAAACGGCGGTCGTTTTTCCGCGGCGCGGTGCGCGGGTGATCTGCCCCGCGCCGCTGACGGCGTTGCGGTCCACGACCCGCTGCCCCGGGGACCGGTCGATGGCCGACCCTGCCACGATTCGCGCCGCGGCGAGTGCCCGGCTGGCCAGCGCATCAGTCCAGCCCTGTTCGCTTTCGCTCTGAACAGCCGACAGTTCGCTGACGGCGGTCCGAAGCACCGCGCCCGTGCTCAGCTCATGGGCCGCCGTCGGCGTTCTCTGCCTGGCATGACCTGCGAGACGGCCGAGCGAGAGCAGCGCCACGAGCCCTCCGAGGACCGCGAGCGTGATGGCGACGATTCTGAGCATGCTCGCCCGGAACGCCAGTGATTCGATCGCCGCGAAACTTTCGTTCGACGTGTCGCGAATGTCGGTGGCCTCGGCAACGACCATCGAAAGGATGCGCACCGCCAGCGACGGGAGCATGTAGACGAGGTCGCGGCCTTGCAGGGCCGCGTTCCCCTCCAAACGGCTGTTCACCCGGAAGTGGATGGCCAGCTCGGGGAGCCGCACATCCTTGCCGATCTGGTCGGGGTTGATCATCCGGAGCGTGTATTCGTACTGGAAGAACCGGCGGTTGGCGGTGCGGAGATCGGCCGGATGCGATCCGCCCACGATCTCGAACGGCGCCATCGCAATCACGCTCGACCCGAGCCGCGTCTCGTCGGGCACAATCTGCACCGCCTCGTTCTCGAGCACGGCGCAGGTCAGGAGGACGGTAAACGTTTCCCCGGTCCTGACGGCGCCCGTGCTCGAGCGCCACCAGCAGCGGATCGGATCGGCCTCGACAGGACCGGACTCGGGAGCCGGCACCTGAGGAGACGGGGGCGCCGCACGAGGCGCAGGTTGCGCTGCGGCGGAGGCCGCAAAGGCGAATCCGAGGAGAAAGACGAATGCCGGCAGACCGCGACGCACAGATGTCATGAGTATGTCTTGCGCAGCCGCCGCTCCGCGACGAACTCGCTCAGCGCGATGTCGGCCTTGGTTTGATCGAGCCCCATCTCGACGACGTCGAGGCCGGCATCTTTCGCCGCGCGCTGGACGTTCTGCTGCCACCGGCGGGCTTCGTCGGCCAGCCGCCTGAAGGCCGTGCGCGAGAACGTCCGCGCGCGGCCGGTTTCCACGTCGACGGCTTCAATCCAGCCCGCTGACACCGCCGGCAGATCGAACGCGAACGCGCTGTCGACGAGCACCAGGAAGACGTCGTGGGTCGCGTTCAGGATCGCGAGCTCGTGCAAGAGCGGACCTGGGTCTTCGAAGAGAAAGTCGGAGATCACGGCCAGGAGCGCCCGGCCGCGGAGGAAGCCGGCCAGGGTGTCGCCGACGGCGCCGACGCGTTTGACCGGTTGCAGGCCATGCTGGAACTGGTACGCGTCGACGCAGTGCACCAGGTGACTCTTGCCGGTCCGGGGGCGAATCGTCGCGAGGTGTTCGAAGCCGGCATCGAACGTGACCAGGCCGAACGGATCCTGGAAGAACGTCGCCGACAATCCGATCGTGGCGATGGCGCGCGCGACGGTGGCGGCAATCGGCACGCCGCTCGCGCCGCATCGTGTCGACAGCGAGTGGTCGGCGACCGCCATGACCGTGGCGGTGCTCGGCTGCTCGAATTCCCGGACCACCAGGGGCGAGAAGTTCGTCAGCGTCGACTGAGCCCAGTCGATGGATGATGGGCGATCGCCCGCCTGCCAGTCCCGAAGACCCAGAAAATCGTAGCCCGACCCGTGCTGCCGGCTGCGATGGTCGCCGAGCGTCACCTCCCGCATCCGCTTGAGAATGATGAGCTCGAACTCGGTGATGTCCGCCAAGGTGACGTAGGGCGCGGCCTCCGCGGCGATGTTCCTCATGGGATCGGCACCCGTGCCAGGATGTCGTCGATGACCGCTTCGGTCGTCAGCCCATGGCTCGCGGCGTGCGGTCCGAGCCAGATGCGGTGACCGAGGATGTAGGGCGCCAGGTCCTTGATGTCCTCCGGATACACGTCGGTCCGATGCCGCTGCAACAGCGTCCACACTTTCGCGAGGCGTCCCCAGCAGATGATCGCGCGCGGCGAGGCGCCGAGATCCACGCCGCGTTCGACGAGCTCGGAGGGCGAATAGGTCAGCCAGTCGGTGTCCCTGTTATAGGGCCGGGTGGCCGCGACGAGGCGTTGAATGTACTTGCCGAGCCGCTCGTGCAGGAAGACTCGTTCGTTGATCGCGGAGCGCAGCTCGATGATGCGCTCCTTCGCCATGATGGGGTTGAGCCGGACGCGCTTGAAGTCGAACGCCACCAGCTTTTCTTCCTCGGCAGGGGGAAGATAGCCGATGTTGACCATGATGGCGAAGCGATCGGTGGCCGCTTCGGACAGCGGGAACGTCCCCTGCCCGAGCTCGATCGGGTTCATCGTGGCGATCGCGAAGCTGAATGCCGGCAGCTCGTAGGTCATCTTGCCGACGGTAATGGTCCGGTCCTGCAGGCCCTCGAGGAAGGCGCTTTGCGATTTCAGCGGGATCCGGTTGATCTCGTCGAGGAGGATGACTTCGGCCGACGCCATCGGGCCGAATTCGGTGACGAGCGCCCCGGTCGAGGGATTGATCATCTGAAAACCCACGACTTCGGTCGGCTGCAGATCGGCGCGGCCCTGGATACGGGCGAATTTGGCGTTGCTGATGGCCGCCAGAATGACCCCAAAAAAGGTCTTACCGACCCCCGGCACGCCCCGGAGCAGCAGGTTGCCGGCGTTGATCTGCCGTTTTTCGTTCTTGTCGTAGGTCGTGGGGATTTCGGAGAGGAGGACGACGTTGGCAAGAGCCTTCGCCGTGTCGTACCCGACGAGGGCCTTGCTCCCCTCCGCAATTATGGCTGCGTGAAAGTCAATCGCTTCTGCGAGGTCGCTGTGCACGGCGGGCACCATCCTACTTTGAAAAAGGTTCAGGGTGGAACCTGGAAACCTTTTGAAGTATCTTCCGGCCATGCGCGGACTGATGATGGACTACCAGCTGTCGATCCCGGCCGTCCTCCGGCGGACGGAGACCCTGTTCGGCCATAAGACAGTCGTCAGCCGGCGCCCCGATCGAACAATCGTCCGTCATACCTATCGCGACATCCTGGAGCGCGTGAAGCGCCTGGGCACGGCCCTGAGGCAGCTGGGCGTCCGGCCGGGCGACCGCGTCGCGACGCTGGCATGGGCGAGTCACCAGCACCTGGAGGCGTATTACGCGATCCCCTCCATCGGCGCGGTGCTGCACACGCTGAACCTCCGGCTCCACCACGACGATTTGACCTACATCGTGAACGATGCCGGGGACCGCGTGCTGATTGTCGACGAAAGTCTGCTCGAATTGTGGGATCGGGTCCGCCCGCACGTGAACGTCGAACACGTCATCGTCACGAGCCGGACCTCGATCGTCGGCCCGAGCGTCGGCCCGAGCGTCGGCCCGATCGTAGGCCCGATCGTAGGCCCGAGCTTTAGCTCGGGCGCCTCTGCCGTCCCGGGCGCCTCTGCCGTCTCGGGCGCCTCTGACGCCTCTGCCGTCCCGGGCGCCGCGGGCAACCCCCTCATCGACTACGAGCAACTCCTGGCGGCAAGCGATCCCGCCGGATTCGTCGAATGGGAGGGGGACGAGCATCAGGCGGCTGCCATGTGCTACACGTCGGGCACGACGGGCCGTCCGAAGGGCGTGTTGTACTCCCATCGCGCGATCGTGCTTCACTCGCTGGCGCAGGGGCTCCGCGATTCGCTGGCCCTCGCGGAAGACGACACGGTGCTGCCCATTGTGCCGATGTTCCACGTCAACGCCTGGGGGCTTCCGTTCACCTGCGCGATGTTCGGGTCCAATCAGGTCTTCGCCGGTCCTTTCATGGATGCGAAGAGCGTCCTCGAGCTGCTCGCCTCCGAGCGCGTCACGCTGACCGGGGGCGTCCCGACGGTCTGGCTCGGTGTCCTTCAGGAGCTCGAGAAGAATCCAGGCGCCTACGACCTCGGCCGGCTCCGCGCGATCGTGGTCGGCGGCAGCGCGGCGCCCCCGGCGTTGATTCGGGCCTTCAAGGAGCGCTATGGGATCGACTTCGTGCATGCGTGGGGCATGACGGAAATGTCGCCCCTCGGAACGCTGGGCATTCTGCCTGCGTCCCTCCGCAACGCGCCGATCGAGGAGCAGATCCGCTATCGCTCGAAGCAGGGCACCCCCCTGCCGTTCGTGGAGATCCGCGCGCGGGCCGAACACGGCATCGTCCCCTGGGACGGGCAGACGATGGGGGAGCTCGAGGTGCGTGGCCCGTGGGTGGCGTCCCAGTACTACAACGTGCCGGGCGCGGATGAGCGGTTCACGGGCGACGGGTGGTTCAAGACGGGCGACATCGTGACCATCGAGCAGAGCGGCTGCATCGAGCTGGCCGATCGCAGCAAGGACCTCGTGAAGTCGGGAGGCGAGTGGATCAGTTCCGTCGCGCTCGAAACCGCCTTGATGGGGCATCCAGCCGTGGCAGAAGCCGCGGTGATCGCCGTGCCTCACCCGAAGTGGGATGAGCGTCCGCTGGCGGTGGTCGTGCTGAAGGCGGAACAGGTGGCGACGCCGGAGGAGTTGCTGGCGTTTCTGGCGCCGAACTTTGCGAAGTGGTGGTTGCCCGACGCGATTGAGTTCGCGTTCGAGATTCCGCGCACTTCGGTTGGGAAATTCAAGAAGTCAGCGCTGCGTGAGCAATTCCGCGACAGATACCAGACATCCTAGCTGAGTCGCCGGGTACGTGAGAAAGGGCTAATGGAATGAAGTCATTGAGAAGCGTCCTGGTGGTTACTGCCTTCCTTGGATTAGCCGCCGTGGGGATGGGTGCTGATCAGGCTCCGGCTGGCAGAGGTCTGCCGCCGGGAGGGAGAGGTCAGGCGCCCGGAGGACGGGGGCTCGGGCCAGCTCCTGCGAGACCCGTAGCGCCCGCCGCGTGGTTCGGCCTTCCGTTGCCGCCGCCCTTTGGCAAAGAGCCGGCGGTCATCGTCGGCGACCGCGCGCCGCGGCCGGTGATTCTCCCGGCCGGAGAGCCGGCGAGTCCGGAGCTTGTCGGCAGCACCATTCGCGCTGACCTGGAGACCATCGTCGGCTTTTCGAAGGAGAGTCGCGCGACCAAGGAGTTCGGATCCGGGCAGATGTGGGGCCGCGTTTCCGGGTTTCCCTCGGGCTCGAAGACGGTGAGCTGGGCCGCGGATCAATTTCGCAAGGCCGGCATTGCCGACGTCAAGATTCAGCCGATCGCTGTCGCTCCGACCACGCGGTTCTGGATGCCGCTCTCCTGGGAAGTGCGGATTCTCGGCGATCCTGCCTTCGGTCCCGGCAGCAACGACGTGGTGCTCGAGTCCGCCATTCCGCTCTCCCCATCGGATATTCCCGGCGGCACGATGACCGCGCCGCTCGTGTACGTGGGCACGGCGAGCCCGGCAATCCTCCAGCATATCGACGTCAAGGGGAAGATCGCCGTCCAGCTCGTCGTCCCGCAGGGGCACATGGTCTTCGAGAGAGGTCCCGTCGGTTCGCGAGCCGATGAGCTCGTCGAGCGCGGGGCGGTTGGTGTGTTGAATCTCGTGCGGCTCCCCGGCAACGAGCGGTCGAGGGACTTCAGCGACTGCGGCAACCCGTGCTTCAACATCGGCGGACGCGATGGTTTCTTCCTCGAGAATCTGCTGGACCGGGCGGCTCAGGCGAAGGCGTCGGACAAGGTCCGTGCGCAAATCACTTTGAGGACCGAGACGCGGGCCAATCTGAAGGCCGAGAATGCGGTCGCGGTCATCCCGGGCAGCCGGGTGGACGAGACACTCGTCATCGACGCCCACGTGGACGCATGGTTCGACGGAGCCGGCGACAACGCCGACGGTCTATCCGTGATGCTCGCGCTCGCGAAGCATTTCAGCAAGCCGCAGAACCGGCCCGCGCGCACGCTCGTCTTCATCGCCAGCGCCGGTCATCACAGCCCCGGCATCAATGGGCCGCGCGGATTCATCGAGGCGAACCAGGAGCTCGCGAGAAAAGCGTCTCTCGTCGTCAACATCGAACACGTCGCTCAGCGCAACTTCTCGACAGCGCGGACTGAAGCGAGCGACGGCTACAGGCAGGCGATCGCCGATACCGGCGAGGCGCCGATCTACGCTGGCGTCACCAATCGAGCGCCGTTCATCGACAATCTGTTTCAGCAGGGCGTCCTGCGCTATGGAACCAATTTCGTCTCGGAAAAATCCAACATGGCGAGCGGCGAAACCGGAGGGTTCGGGACGATCAGCGCCGCCAAAGTGACCATCATGCAGGCGCCGCCGCTGTATCACACGACCGGCGAGGTCGAGAGCGTCATCTCGACGCCCGGGCTGGAGCGCATCGCGCGCTTCCTCGCCTATTTCATCAAGGAAGTAGACAAGGCGCCGCGCAATCAGATCAACCCGTAGACGCGAATCATGCGGCAGGCCAGGGACTACGGACGACTAGGCTATCTGATGGCGAATCGCGAATCCCCTGGGCTCAACCGGGTCTACTTGATGGCCAGCGGATTGATCGGCGATCCGACGCCGCCGGTGATCGGTAGAGGCGGCGCGACGAAGAGGAACTCGTAGACGCCATCCGAGGCGCAGTCGTCGGCGAGCGTGTCGAGATCGAAGATCTCTCCGACGAGCAGGCCCATGAAGGGCAGGAAGACCTGGTGAAGCGGGTGCAGCGCACCGGGCACCTGGTTCGGCCGCACCTCCATCCCCCAGGTATCGGTGGCGACCGCGGCGATCTCGCGGCGGTGCACCCACTCGGCCGTGTCGAACGCCAGGCCCGGCGCGTCTCCGCCGGCGTAGTCGCCCCACGCGCCTTTGTCGCGGCACATCGCGATGTGTCCGGTGCGAACGAGCAGCGCGTCGCCCGTACGAACGTCGACGTGCTCGGCCTGAATCGCCGCGTCGAGATCGGCAATCGAGATGCCGTAGCCGGGCTCGAGCCACGGGACGTTCTTGAGACGGGGCATGTCCACGAGCACGCCGCGCGCGACCACGCCGTTCGCCATCTTCTCGATCCCGTTTCTGCGCGCGCCCTGGCTGGAGATCTCGTTGGCGTCGTAGCCGTTGTACATCTGGCCCTCGACAAAGCAGTGGCTGAGCGCATCCCACTGCGTGCCACAGTGCGTTGGCATGATGATCATGTCGTCGGAGAAGCCGACGCCGCCGGGAAGCTTGACCGCGCCTGATGAGTAGTCGCCGCCCGTCAGCATCATGCGATGGATTGGATTGAAACGGCGGGGATGATTACCGGTCTGCGGCCCCTTCGAGTCGAACGGCACTGCCAGTGAAAACACGGCGCCGCGCTTCACGAGTCCGGCCGCCTGCACGATCGTTTCGGGCTTGATGTAGTTCAACGTGCCGCGCTCGTCATGCGGACCCCATTTGCCCCAGTTGCTGCAGCGCGACGCCGTTTCTCGCAGAAGATCACTCATGACGTCGGATTGTAGCTATAATCGCGCCGCTAAGGAGACGGCGCAGGCCGCCAGGGAGACGGCACAGGGATGACGTTTGCTCGCGTGTGCGCGCTCGGCGTGCTCCTCGGGATTTCGACGATGGCGCTCGGGGCCGGCAGTGTGTCGGCCCAGGCTCCGCCGCAGAAGATCACGGTCGAGAGCCCGGTTCTCAAAAACGATCAGCCGATACCGAAGGACTACACGCCCGACGGGACGAATGTGTCACCGCCGTTGACATGGAGCAACGTGCCCGCTGGAACACGTGAGCTTGCGCTCATCCTCGAAGATCCGGACGCCGGGAGCCCACCGCCGTTCGTCCATTGGCTGCTTTACAAGATTCCGGCGACCGCGAAGGGTGTGCCGGAGAACATCCCGATCGATCCGGCCGCGACGATGCCTCCGCAGATGGCTGGCGCAATTCAGGGCAGCAACGGCTTCCGCCGCAACATCTATCGCGGACCGGCGCCGCCTCCGGGCAGGCCGCATCACTATCACTTCATCGTGTATGCCCTCGATCAACCGCTCAGTCTGCCGCCGGGCATCACACGCCAACAGCTCCTGGATGCGATGAAGGGGCACGTGATCGGCCAGGGCGAGATCGTTCCGACGTACGAGCGAAGCGGTCCGGCGGCACCGGCCGGTGCGCCTGCCGATCCCGCGGGCCGTGGACGCGGCCGCGGACGAGGACTGTTGTAGCGCAGGGCTTTGAGCCCCGCGGACGACGCTTGTTGGGCGCCCCACTTGAATCGCTTCTGCGGTTTCCGGGGGCGAGGCGGACCGCTCGCCGTGGGGCTGGCGGTGGTCCGGATGCCGCGTGCAAGCCGCCACACCGCCGTCATGAGCAGCGCCGCGCCGAGTGGAGCGAGCGCCACGCCGACTCCGGGATCGCCCGCGTAGAATCGCACCCCGCCGAGAAAGAAGCCCAAAGGCAGCAGCACGCTGGCGCCCACCAGTGACCTCGAGATCAGTTGTTGATTGCCTGCCCCGACGGCCGGCATCGCCTGAAGCGAGCGCGCAAACACGACGTGAATCAGCCCGATAGCGGGCCTCAGCCTGATACCCTCGCTTGCGACGCGGGCGTCAAATCAGGACCGCGACACCCACTCACCGCGCGAGCGGATTGGGTGTCGTCTTCGCAATGCGATAGAGCTTCGACTGCGTCCGGATGATCAGGCTGCCGCGCACGACCGCCGGCGTCGCCAGCGACATCTCGTTCAGCGAGTTCTTGCCCGACAGCTTGAACTGCGAACCGGCCTCCACGACGAACGTATCTCCATCCTCGCTGAGCAAGAAGATCTTTCCGTTGTACGCCCACGGCGAAGCCGAGAACCCGGCTGCGTCCCCGGCAATCCGCTGGCGGCCGTAGATCTCCTTCCCCGTGCGCGCGTCATTGCACAGCAGGAAGCCGCGGTCGAGCAGCGTGTAGTAATAGTCGCCATAGACGAGTGACGACGTGTTGTACGTGCCAAGCAGCGGCTGATACCACACGATGAACTGGTTGCTCGTTTCATTCGGCCTCAGCGAGATATCGCCCGACGCGCCCGGACGAATCGCATAAACCGGACGCGGCGAAGCGCCAGGATAACCGGAATTGATGTAGACGAGCCCGTACCTGGCGAACGGGGTCGGCGTGACGTTCACGGTCATCCCCGACAGTTCCCACAACAGCTTTCCGTTGAGATCGTACGAGCGGACGCGGCGCAGACCCGATGTGACGATCTCGGTCCGCAGCTCGTTCTCCCAGATGTACGGCGTCGACCAGTTCTCGGCCTCTTCCCGCTTGACCCTCCAGATCTCCTCGCCTGTCCTCTTGTTGAACGCCGCGATGAACGAGTCGGTGTTGTTGTCCTGGACCACGATGACGCGGTCCTGATAGAGAACCGGTGAGGCTGCGGTTCCGAACGCCTGGCGCCCATCGAACGCGCCCAGCTCCTTCGCCCAGACCCGCTTGCCGCTCATGTCGAGCGCCGTCAGCAGGCCCATGCTGCCGAAGTACACGTAGACGCGCTCGCCATCGGTGACAGGGGTTTCCGACGCAAAACTGTTCTTGATGTGCCGCTGCACGTTCGGCACCGACCTCAGCAACTCCTGTTGCCACCGGATCGTTCCCGTGTTGAAGTCCACGTCGTAGACGACCCACCGGTGCTCGGCGACCGATTTCGTGCGGCCGTTGTCGTCGCCGGGATCGTACAGGCCTTTGATCGGACGGGGCTCGCTCGCCTGCGTGATCGTGGCCGTGAGCAGGATGTGATCGTCCCAGACGACCGGCGAGCTCCAGCCGGCGCCCGGGATGTCCGTTTTCCAGACGACGTTCTGGGTTTCGCTCCAGGTGTCGGGCAGGGCAGGATCGTCGGCGACGGTACCGGCCTGGGTGCCACGGAACTGCGGCCACTGATCAGAGGCCGAGACCGTCGTCAGGGCGACGAGCGCCAGGCCTGCAATCAAGAACCAGCGACGATGCATGCGGCCCTCCTGACGTTCCCCGGAATCCGTCGAGCCCGGCCATGAGTATAGCGCCAGTCGTCATGTGTATTGATTGGACGAGCGCGTGGTGTTAGCCTGCGAGCGTTCCGTTGACCCTCGAGCCACGCTCCGGGGGACGCGCTCTTCGCGGAGGAGGATCATGATGAAGCTGGTCGCTCGTGTTCTCACAGTCGCGTCTCTGCTGGTGGGCATCGCCGCCGCGTCGCTCTGGGCGCAACAGCGCGCCGACGTGGAGCGCGTCAAGCAGCGGCTGGTCGGCAGCTACAAGCTGGTGTCCTATACCAGCTACGATCAAAACGGCGCCGCGACCAAGCTGCCTTACTCGGTTGGTCAAATCAGCTACGACGCGGCGAACCGCATGTCGGCGCAGCTCGTGCGCGACGATCGCCCCACCACTGCTCCGCGTACCGACGCGGAGCGTGCGGCGGCATACTCCAGCATGATCTCGTACTTCGGTCGATATGAAATCGACGTGGAGAAAAACATCGTCACGCACCACGTCGAGGGGTCGATCAGCCCGACCATGGTCGGGCAGGGCATGCCGCGGTATTTCGAGTTCTCGCCAGACGGCGCGTCGCTGTTCCTGTCGGTGAAGAATGGCGAGCGAGTCACCGGAAGGCTTCAGTGGGATCGGTACAAGTAAAGCCAGGCAGGGCAGGCAGGCAGGCCAGGCGGGGCGGGCAGGCCAGGCAGGGCATACCGCTATTTCGGATTCCCAATCGCGAAGAGCAGTCGCGATTGACGCGGCCCAGTTCGGCCGCATCGCGTTCATCTGGGTCCGCGCTCGACGAAATAGCCTCGCCGAGCTCGCACCTGTACTTTCCGGAGCGGGTCACATTCAACCTTGTGAGGTAACACGATCAATGGCCGATCGAGGACGACGACAGTGGCTGGCCGCGTCGTTGGCATGCACGCTCCTCGCTGCTCTCGTGTCGGTATGGGCGCAGCAGACCGCGGTTGTCGGCGAATGGCGGTTCTACGGCGGTGATCTGGGGAACAGCAAGTACTCCCCGCTCGCTCAGATCGACAAGGACAATTTCAGCCGGCTCCAGGTACGGTGGCGGTGGAAGTCCGCCGATGCCTTCCTGAGCCGGACTGCGCCCGGCGCGGGCGAAGTGTGGGCGAGCTCCCGTCAGATTTTCGATCTGCTCCGTAAAGACGATCCGAAGCGGTGGCGTGATGATCAGTCGCCCTCGCTCGCCAACCTCAAGGCCACGCCGCTCATGATCGGCGGCCGACTGTTCCTCAACACTCCACTGTCCATTGGCGTAGCGATCGACGCCAAGACGGGCGAGACGCTCTGGGCATACAACCCGAAGAGCTACGAGTCGGGCACGACGACAATGACCGCGCGGTGGAACCAGCGTGGCGTCGCCTACTGGACCGACGGAAAAGAGGAGCGGATCTTCTGGGGAACCGGCGACGGGTATCTCATTGCGGTCGATGCGAAGACCGGGGTTCCGGTTGCCGGCTTCGGGGAACGGGGTCGCGTCGACCTGATGCAGGGGCTGCCGTACGCGGTGCGTGGCTCCCGCGACTGGTTGAATGCGCTGACCTACTCGGTGCAATCCCCGCCGATTGTCGTTCGCGATACGGTCATCACCCCGGCCTCGATCTCGTCCTTCAACATTCTGAAGGAGCAGATTCCCGGATGGACGCGCGCGTGGGATGCGCGAACCGGCAAGTTGAAATGGACCTTCCACACCGTCCCGCGTCCGGGCGAGCTCGGCAACGAGACGTGGGAGAACGATTCCTGGTCGTACACGGGGAAGGTGAGCGGCTGGACCATCTTCAGTGCGGACGAGGAGCTCGGATACGTGTACCTGCCGCTCAACACGGCGGCGCCCGATTTTTACGGAGGCCATCGCCTGGGCGACGGCCTGTTCGGCGAATCGCTCGTGTGCCTCGACGTTGAGACCGGCAAGCGCGTCTGGCATTTCCAGTTGGTGCATCACGGGTTGTGGGACTACGATCCGGCGTCCCCGCCGAACCTGCTGGATGTGAACGTGAACGGCCGGCGCGTGAAGGCGGTGGCGCAGGTCACCAAGCAGGGATTCGTCTACACGTTCGATCGCGTCACCGGTCAACCGATCTGGCCGATCGTCGAGCGCCCTGTTCCCGCATCCGATGTCCCCGGAGAACGTGCGTCGCGCACCCAACCGTTTCCGACCAAGCCCGCGCCGTTCGAGTATCAGGGCGTCACCGAGGACGATCTCGTGGATTTCACTCCGGAACTCCGGGCGAGGGCGCTCGAGGTGATCAAGGGCTTCCGGATCGGACCGCTCTACACGCCTCCCTCACTGCTCGTGAGCGGCAGCAACCAGGGCACAATCGCACGCCCGAGCACGAGCGGCGGCGCCAACTGGTCGGGAGCGGCCGTGGATCCGGAGTCGGGGCGGCTGTATGTGCCGTCACGAAACGCTATGTCGATCTTGCGGCTCGAACCGCCGACTCCGAATCAACAGGGGGGGAACCTGCGCTATATGGAAGGGCGGGGCGGCGCGTCGGCGTCGATGCCGGGGGGCCTGCCGCTCTTCAAGCCGCCGTATTCCCGGATGACGGCCATCGACATGAACACCGGCGAGCACGCCTGGATGATTCCGCTCGGAGACGGAAACGTCGTCCGCAACCATCCGATGTTGAAAGCGCTCAATCTGCCGCCGGTCGGGGGAGACAGCACGATGAGCGGGCCGCTGCTGACCAAGACGCTGCTCATCAACGCGCTCACCCGCGGAGGATCGACCGATGGACCAAGGCTCGTTGCCTATGACAAGGCGACGGGCAAGGAAATTGGCTCGGTCGACTTGCCCGGTGTCGCGATCGGGACGCCGATGACGTACATGCTCGACGGCAAGCAGTACATCGCACTGACGGTGAGCGGCAACCCCGTTCCCGAGCTCGTCTCGCTGGCACTGCCCTGAGTGGGGCACCCAAGGGCGAGTGAAAAAGACTGCGCCTTCGGCCACGTACGCGTGGTGGGGCTGCTTAACGTCCTGCGCTACGAGTACGGCGCTGCCACGGCAGGACTTAAAGTCCTGCGCTACGAGTACGGCGCTGCGACGGCAGGACTTAAAGTCCTGCGCTACGAGTACCGCACTACGCGTTAGAATCCTGCAGGCATCCGGAGTGCCTTTTTGGAGGACTTCATGGCTGAAGACCAGCCGCGCATTTTCACGCGCCGCGATCTGTTGAGAGGAGCGGGCGCTCTCGGTGTGGCAGCGGCAGCACCAACAGGAGTGCTGGGCGCTGCTCGTGACGCTGATCACAGCGCTCACGATGCGCCCGCCGCCCTCGATGCGGACCAGGCGCGTACTGGCGCTCGGCCCGCCCGCGAGGCGCGGGAAACCCTGGAAACGCTGACGGCCGCCGAGGCGGACACGCTCGAAGCGATGTGCGCGCGCCTCATTCCGACCGACGCGAATGGCCCTGGCGCGAAGGAAGCGCGCGCGGCGCGCTATATCGATCGTGCGCTGGGAGGAGCGCTCGCCGGCCAGCGTGAAGCCTACCGGACGGGCCTTTCGGCGCTCGATCGGTACGCGCGTGCATCCAGGGGAAAGGCCTTCCACGAGCTGTCGCCGACCGATCAGGATTCGGCCCTGATCGACGTCGAATCGGGTTCGGCAACACCGGGAATCTTTGCCGGGAGCTCCGTGACGTTCTTCAACCTGGTGAGGACGCATACTCTCCAGGGCACGTTCGGCGACCCCTTCTACGGTGGGAACGCCGACTTCGTTGGATGGGACCTCATCGGCTATCCCGGCGTGCGGACGATGGTGACGGCGGCGGACCAGCAGCAGCTCGAAAAGAACGCGCTCAAACCGAATCACCGCTCGGCGTACGACACCGAGATGTTCAACAAGGCCACTGTCCAACTCGATCTGCCGGCACGCGCAAAGGAAGTGGCCAATGGCGACTAGGCTCAAGGACACCGATGTTGTCGTCATCGGGCTCGGAGCGGTTGGCGGCGTCGCCGTCCTGCCGCTCGCGCAGGCCGGAATCAGCGTCATCGGGCTCGAGGCCGGAACGTGGCTGACCAGGCGCGACTTTGCGCCCGACGAGATCCGTTTCAACCTGCGCGACTGGCCGATGGCCGTCCACAAGGCCGATGGGGAGGTGCCGAGCTCCCGAGCCAACGCGTCGGCGCAGGCTTTCCGCGGCGGCAGCCACCCGATGATGAACGGTGTGGGCGGCACCGCGCTCCACTATTGGGCGCAGAGCTGGCGTCTGAACCCCTGGGACTTCAAGGTGGTCAGCGAAACGACGCGCCGCTACGGCGCTTCGCGCATCCCCAAGGGATCCACGGTGGAAGACTGGCCGTTCGGCTACGACGAGCTCGAGCCGTACTACGACAAGGTGGAGTACGAAGTGGGCGTGTCCGGCAAGGCCGGAAACATCAAGGGCAAGATCGACCCGCGCGGCAACGTGTTCGAGGCGCCGCGGCAGCGCGAGTATCCGATGCCTCCGCTTCGGGGCACCGCGTTCATCGACAAGATGTCCGACGTTGCGCGATCGAATGGATGGCATCCATTTCCCGGTCCGGCCGCGATCAATTCGCGTTCGTATCAGAACCGCTCGGGGTGCATGTACCACGGTTTCTGCAACAAGGGCGGGTGTCACGTCGACGCCAAGAACAGCCCGCACGTCACGACGATTCCCAGGGCGCAGGCGACCGGCCGTCTCCAGGTCGTGACGCGCGCGCATGTCACGACCGTTGAAGTGGACGGCGAGGGTCGTGCGACCGGCGTGAACTACCTGACCGATGGCATGGAGTACTTTCAGCCGGCCAAGGTCGTGCTGCTGGCGAGCCACACGTACGAAAACATCAGGCTGCTGCTGCTGTCGAAGTCGAAGGCGTTTCCGAACGGCCTGTCGAACAATCACGGACAGGTCGGCCGGCACTACTTCAGCCATCACCAGGGGGGTGGGGTGTCGGCGTTGTTCCCCTTCGATCTCAAGAGCTGGTACGGCCTGCCGGCGCAGGGCGTTGCCGTCGACGACTTCGCCGACGACAACTTCGACCACGCGGGTCTCGACTTCATCGGCGGCGGCAACCTGTGGGTGATGTCGGACCGGCGGCCGATCGCCGCGGCCGGCGGAAGCACGTGGAACCGCGCGCCGACCTGGGGCTCTCAGTGGAAAGCGTGGATCAAAGAGAACGCCGATCGCTCGCACGGCTCGTACCTTCAGAAGACCACCCTGCCGTACGAGGACAACTACGTGGACCTCGATCCGGTGGCGAAGGATCCGCTCGGGTTCCCCGTCGCGCGGCTCACCGCGGAGTTCAAGGACAACGAGCGGAAGGTGGCCACGTACATCCAGGACAAGATGGAGCAGTGGTATCGGGCCGCCGGCGCCATCGACGTGTCGCGCGGCGGTGTCGGCGGGGCCATGGGACCATCGACCCACGCTTACGGCGGCACGCGCATGGGCGACAACCGCGAGACCAACGTCGTCAATCGCTGGGGCCTGTCGCACGAGACGCCCAACCTGGGCGTGCTGGGCGGATCCGTCATGGGCACGAGCGGTGCGCACAACCCGACCCTCACGGCGCAGGCGCTCGCGTGGCGGACGGCTGAGTACGTTGCGAAGAACTGGAAGGCGATCAGCACATAGCACGTATGAACAAATCACGTTCAACGCAGAAACCGCAGAACCCGCAGAGTAGAAAAGGCTACTGGGAGATCGCGTACAGCACGAAGCCGTCCGCGCGCGCCACTTCCGGCAGGTGGAGGCGCCAGTCCGCGAACGTCAGTACATCGGTGACGCCGAAGCGGTGGCCCAGGGTGACCCAGTCGGCTGCGGTTCGATCCTCCCAGAGCCGCTTGCCGGTGTCGGCCGGCACGGACCCGACCGCACTCCGTGGCGAGAAGGGCGGCGCGAGCAAGTCAATCCCGTAGACCTCGCGAAGAATGCGCTCGGTTGCGGGAGCGGCCTCGGGCACGTACGCAAGCCCGTCAATCGCAGCGCCGTCGACGAGGACCGGTCGCCGAGTCTTCAGTTGAGCCAGGTGGATGTTCGAGGCCGTGAGCAGCAATCCCGTTCGTCCTGCCGCCGCCGCGAAAACCTCGCTCGTCGTCCGATCCGCCAGGACGTCCCCGTTGTCGGAGAAATGTGCGCGAGCATCCATGGCCGCGATGACGAGGAGCAGCACCGGCGTCCCGATGGTCACCAGGCGTGACACCCGAAACGCGCGGCCCGGCACCGGCGTCGCCGCCCCGCCTTGCGCCATCTCGCGCGCCGCGCCCGCCAGGAAGAGCGCCGTCGCGAACATCGCGACGTACGACACCGTTACCAGCCGTCCTGTGGCGGCGAGCGCAACAACATAAACAGCAGCGAGTGTGCCGACGAGCGTGGCGAGCGTGAGTTGGCCGCGAAGATTGCTCTTCAACCCTCCGCCGATGCCGATGATCACGGCCATGCAGGCCAGAAGTGGCAGGTTCATCAGCCGCGAGGGCATGGCTCGCCAAAGCAGGCCGCGAGCGAAGCCGGGATCCACGGCGAGCACCACGGACAGCGCCGCACCGAGCACCGCCGACACGAGGAGCGCGCCGAGCAGGAACGAGGAGGCGCGTGGCAACGTCGCGCGAAAACGGCGGAGCCAGACCGCGGATACGGCCGTCCCGATCAGAAATGGCACGGCCTGAATCGACAGCCGCGTGAAGGGCCGGCGGTGCGCGTCCCAGTACGTCATCACCGCCCAGAAGTATCGAGCCGACTCGTCCGAAGTCAGACCGTCGACCGGCGCGACTCGCGCGAAGTGCAGCACCGCACTCAGTCCGCTGACGGCCGCGCCAACGCCGAGCCAGCCCCAGGCGCGCAGGAGTTCGGTTCTCACCTCGCCGTCGCCGAGCCAGGCGGTGAGGCCGACGATGAGCGCGCACCAGGCGCCCAGGGTCACGTGCACGGCAGGGATGATCCCCAGCAGGAACGCGCCGCACGCATACTCGCCGGCGCCAATCATGGCGCACACCAGCAGCAGGAACGACAGGCCGACAACACCTGAGGTGTACTCAGATCCCGCGAGCATCACCGGATAGGCGAGACCTCCGGACGTGGCCCGCGTGAAGAACACGAAGAACGGCGTCGCGCACGCGAGCGGCACATCGTCGCTCAGTGCGAAGATCGTCGTGCCGAGCGCCTGCAACGACAGCATGCCAACCACGCCGCTGAGGAGGAGCGCCAGCGTGCGTTCGGAGAAGCCCGCGAGGAGCAGGGCTGCGGAGATCTGGTGCAGCAGGGTCCACGTGCGGGTCGAATACAGGAAGACCGGGTTGTCGGTGGGATAGTCCACCAAGCCGGCCAGGACCTGTCCCGGTTCAATGACGTCCTGCCACGTCGGCTCCAGGATCATGCCGACGAAAAAGCCCACGGCGCCCGTGGCGGCCAGCACCACGGCCGCTCGGCGGCTCAGGAATCGCGTAGAACGCGAGGGGACAGTCAATTCAGCCTGAATTGAGAGTGGACCGGCCGGAGAAACAGCCGGCCCGCCCCCGCCCACGGGATCGCAAGCCCGCGCAGAGCAATACAGCGGCGCCTCAACGCTCGGTGTCGAAGAGGGTGGAGGCCCAGGCCTCAGGGTTGTCGTTGCGGGTCACAATCATCAGGTCGCCCCACACTTGGCGGCGAAGATATTTCCCAGATCTGCCGACGATCGCTGGACGGCGCAGCACCTCTTCGATCTCCAAGCCGGATTCTCGGAGAGCTGCGAAGTCTTCGCGCAACATCAGCACATATGCCGTTTGCGAGCTTTCCAGAAAGGCACGTACTTCGTCCTGTTCCTGAAGTCGTGTGACCCTCCGGTCCGCGTAATAGCGAATGCTGGCGCGCCAGTCTTCCAGGTGATAGGCGCCAACGACAGCGCCCCTGCGCGTGTGCCGCGCAATCCATCGCCCGACCGGCGCCGTCGGCCGCGATCGTTCGAGGACTGGAAATCCGATGACCACGGTGAGACTGTAGACGACAAGCAAGGTGACGAGCGGCGTGGTGAGGGTCGGCGGCGGCATCCACTGTCGCCGCGCAAGCTCCCACATGAGCAGACCGCCTCCAACCGCAAGCGCGACAGGCAAGGCGAGCGCGTCGTAGTCGAGGCCGAGATTGATTTGAAAGAGCGCGACGCTGGAGATCAAGCCGCCCGCGATGAGGGTTGCCGCGATCACGGCCACCGACGCGCGCGTCCAGCGCCACGAGCGGTCCTCGACGGCACGTTTCCATGCGTCGGCTGCGAGCATGCAGCAGGCCGGGGCAGCCGGGAAGATGTAGTAATCAACCTTGAATCGCGCCACAGTGAAAAATATGACGACCACGAGTATCCACAACCAGAGCAGCACCCTCTCTGGAGCGGCCTGTGTGCCGTCGCGCCACCGGCGGGCCGCATCGAATGCCGCACCGATGATCACCAGGCACCACGGGAAGAACGCGGTCACGAAGACACGGAGATAGAGTGCGTAACTCGAGCGCCTGGGGGAAAACACGACCGGTTGGGTGAAATACCACAAATTGCCGGCGAGCCAATACTCCGAAACGAACCGATCCCCGAACGTGGCCCACATCCACACAAACCACGGTGAAGCCGCAATGAGCACGAACGCGAGACCGCCGGTCCAGTGCAGGGAGCCAATCACCTTGCGGATTCGCGGTCCGGCGCACATCGCGGCCATGATGAACAGGATCACCAGCAGCAGCGCAACTGGTCCCTTCGTCATCACCGCAACCGTCAGCAGCGCGTATCCGAGATATTGAAGGTGCTCTCGACCGCGCAGCGCTGATACCAGCAGGCATGACACGCCGCCGAAGAGGAACGCGCCATACACCATGTCGAACACGCCAACGTTGGCGAGTGCGAAGGTCAGAGGAAGCGTGGCAAACATCAACGCCGCACCTTCTCCAACGGCGGCGCCGAACAACTGCGCGCCGGCCCAGCGTGTCGTCGCGATGAGCGCAAGCGCGGCGAAGGCGCTTGGAAGACGCATCGCGAGCTCAGACTGGCCGAATACGCTCACGGACAATGCCTGTAACCAGTGAAACAGAACTGGTTTGTCGATGTACGGCGCGTCATTGAGCAAGGGCACGAGCCAACTGCGCGCGCGCAGCATTTCGCGCGTGAGCTCGGCGTAATGCGCTTCATCGGGGTCGAGGAGACTGAGGTATCCCAGTCTCCAAAACACCACGATCCACACGATGGCGGACCATCGGATGGCTCGCGGCCATCGGCTAAGCTGGGGAAACGGAGTATCCGCCGATTTGTTGGCTAGAGCGTCCGTAGAAGCCTCGGACGGTGGATTCTATTTAACTGATGAGCTGCGAAGCAAGCGAATACTTCTCGACGGGGAGCTTCCACCAGTGCTCCAGTTCGCTCAGGGCGTCGTGAGCATCCACCGGGGCGCTCACGAAGAGACCGGGATCCCGAGCCGCATGCAGCTTTGTGGCATCGCGCCACGGGGGCTTCGACGCGCGCCGAGTGTTTGAGTTCGAGGTCGACGTGAAGCGACGGGAAGTCAGTTTCACGAGACAGTAGAAATCGATTCGCAGAGTTGTCTGGCGATCCATGCGTCGAGGTCGCTGGCTCGGCCGGATCCATCCAGACCGCGAACAGCCCGGCGGCGGCAAGGGCAACCCGGGCCACGGCGATCACGCGCTCGGTCTGATTCCGGGAAGTAGGAAAAGGTGGCTGACTCACCAGGAAAACCCTACCATGACTTGCCAGCCGCAGCGGTCGATGCAGCGTCTCAATGACGGGGAGAACAGCACATGATTCCACGACGCCAGTTACTCGGACTTCCCGCGGTGGGCGGATTGCTCGGCCTGTTCGGGGCGCGTGCGGCGGCGGCGGATCCGCTC
>JAHFUL010000091.1 GCA_023265155.1 Acidobacteriota bacterium | reverse complement strand
GGCAGAGCCTTCACACGCTGTGCGTCGGTCCCTTTCAGGGTCCTGGCGAGAGCGGTGCGTGACGCGACGAAGGCGTGGAGTGGTCCCTGATAGAGCTCGTCGATGCGCGATTCAAGGTCCGACACGGCGCCATTATCCGGCGGCGGACCTCCAACGATCACCTGCATTCAAATGGAGCGTCGCGATCGATCAGTGCTCGCCTTGACCCTCCCCGCGCGGAGTCATCGGCTGCGACTTGGTGCGCGCCGTGGACGGCCTCGGCAATCGCTTGTCCTGGTCGGCTGTCTCGACGCCGTCCTCGTCGCTTCCCCATCGATAGCGAACCTCGCGACTGCCCATCGCAAACGGATCATCAGGCATACCATCAAGCGGGTTGAAATCCGCGTCGTCTTTTCTCGGTTTCATGATGTCCTCGAGCACGAAACGTGAAGGACCAACACGGTGCAATGATAGTGCACGGCGGAACCGCGGCGGGGATTTTCGAGTGTGCGTGATCGATGAAGATCGATCACTTCTGGAAGGCGGGACCTCGACCCGAAACCGCTGACTCCTGGTGCTGCGGCTCAGGCGGGCTGGAGCTCTTCATTGGCCTGGGCGTTGCACCGGCAATCTACACATGAGTCGCCGTGTTGGCACACAGTCGAGCTTGCCCGCTTCGTGGGGGCAGTCCCTTCCCACGTGATGAGCAGATTTTTTCCCACACGGAAGCGGAATCCGTCTGCAGAAGAGCCGTTTCGTGCCGAGCTGCTCAGCATCGAGCGGCTCGACGAGCGGGCACTTGCCCTCGCGGCGGGCTTCGTCGTCGATCCCAGCCCGGCGCATCACGCGCGAAACATCTTCCCTCGGTTCCACGAGAACGGGCGGGTTCTGCGGAACGCCTACCGGGTCCTGGCCGACGATGTGCGGACCGGACAGTTCGTCACTCCGGCGGGTGAATGGTTACTGGACAACTTTCATCTGGTGACAGCGGAAATCAAACACATCTCCCAGCATCTCCCGCGGACCTATTACCGGGAGCTCCCGACGCTCGCCTCCCGCGAGCGCGTGGGCGACACACGGATCTACGCGATGGCGGTCGAGCTCCTCCGCCACAGCGACAGCCGGCTCGACCTGCAGAAGCTGACGGTCTTCATCAACAGCTATCAGCGCGTCGCGCCCCTGACGATCGGCGAGTTGTGGGCCTGGCCGATCATGCTGAAGCTGGCGCTGATCGAAAACCTGAGACGCCTGGCCGTCGAGACGCTGGAAGCGCGCGATGCCCGCCTCGCGGCCGATCAATATGTGCTGCAGATCGAGCAGGCCTCCGCAAAGGGACCTCAGCTGCCGTCGATCACCAGCGTCGCGTATGTGGTGCAACTGCTCCACCGGATGCGGGAGTACGGGCTGCGGTTTTCATCGATCAACACCACCATCGAGGAGCACCTGGCGGCACAGCAGACCACTCCTGAGGAGGCCATCCGCGGCGAACACCAGCGGCAGGCGGCCGCCCAGGTGTCGGTCGCCAACACCGTCACGAGCCTCCGCCTGTGCTCCGTGCTCGATTGGCGAAAGTATTTCGAATCCGTGAGTCTCGTCCACAAGGTCCTGCTGCGCGATCCAGCAGGCGCGTACGGACGGATGGACTTTCTGAGCCGGGATCGACCGCGGCACGCGATCGAGGAGCTCGCCGGATCGAGCGGCGACGCCCAGATTCGGGTCGCGTTGAAGGCTGTGGAAAACGCCCGCAGCGCGAGCGCGGCCGTCTCTCCGTCGGATCGGGCGGCGCACGTCGGCTATCACCTCATCGGGGGCGGGCGGCGCGATCTCGAAGCGGATGTCGCGTATCGGCCTGGATTCGGTAAGGGCATCCGGCGCCTTTTCTTCGCGCACACCCGCCTCGTCTATTTCGGGTCGATCGCGATTATCACCGCGCTGCTGATCGTTGCGACCGGGGCATACGTGCGGCATGTGAACGGCTCGACGTTCGCGCTCGCCGCGACACTGCTCCTCCTTCTTTTGCCGTCGGCTGATATCGCGATCACGCTGATCCAGCGCCTCATCACATGGGCGGTTCCGCCGCGCCGCCTGCCACGCCTCGATTTCACCGATCGCGTTCCCGACCAAGCACGGACGATGGTGGTCGTGCCGACGCTGCTGACGAGCACGAGCTCGGTCGCGGCCATGCTCGAGCACATCGAGGTTCTCGCCATCGCCAACCTCGACCCCTGCATCCATTTCGCGATTCTCAGCGACTTCAGTGACGCCGCGTCGGCATCGCTGCCGGGCGATGAACCCATTCTGGCGGCGGCGCGCGTGGGCGTCCAGGACCTCAATCGCCGCTTCGGCAACGGGCACGGCGACCGGTTCTTCCTGTTCCACCGGGAGCGGCGCTGGAATCCCGGCGAGCAGGCGTACCTGGGCTGGGAGCGCAAACGCGGAAAGATCGAGGAATTCAACCGTCTCCTCAGGGGCGCCTCGGACACCAGTTTCAAGACTCAGGTCGGCGAACTGTCGATCCTTCCCCTGATCAAGTACTGCATCACGCTCGACTCGGACACACGACTGCCGCGCGACGCCGCCAAGGAGCTGATCGGGATCATCGCGCACCCTCTGAACCGCCCGCGCATCGACCCGCGCACCGCACACGTCGTCGAGGGCTACGGCATTCTGCAGCCGCGCGTCAGCGTCACGATGGCGAGCGCGGCCCGATCGCTGTTCGCGCGGATCTACGCCGGCCATACGGGCGTCGATCCGTACACCACTGCGGTCTCCGACATCTATCAGGATCTGTTCAACGAAGGCATTTTCACCGGCAAGGGTTTGTACGACGTCGACGCGTTCACGGCAGCGCTTCATGACCGGGTACCGGAAAACGCCCTGCTCTCCCACGATCTGTTCGAGGGGCTCTACGCGCGAACGGCGCTGGTCACCGACGTCGAGGTCGTGGACGACTATCCGTCGAGCGTCCTCGCCCACGCGCAGCGCCAGCACCGCTGGGTGCGCGGCGACTGGCAGATCCTGTGGTGGCTGTTGCCCGTCGTGCCGAGCCGAGCCGGCTTGCAGCGCAATCGCCTGCCTCTGCTCGCGCGCTGGAAGATTTTCGACAACCTGCGGCGAAGCCTGACGCCACCGGCAACGGTGGCCATGCTGCTTCTGGGCTGGAGCGTGCTTCCGGGACCTGCCGCCGCGTGGACGGCGATCGGTCTCGCGACGATTGTGTTTCCCATTTCATTGCGAGCCGCGCAAATCCTCAGCGGCCCGGCATCCGGCCAGTCACGGCGAGTGTTCCTGCGCACCGCGTTCGAGGATTTCCGGACCGATGTCGCCGCCGCGTTCCTGCAGTTGGCGTTTCTGGCATACCACGCGTTTGAGATGGTGCACGCCATCGGCCTCACGTCCATCCGCCTCGTCACCCGCCGGCGGCTGCTTGAATGGGAAACGACCGCAGCGATTGCGGCGCGCAACCGCAAACAGCAGGGGTTCGGCGTCTTCGCAAAGGAGATGATCGCGAGCCCGATCCTGGCTGTCCTCGGCCTCGTAGTCGTCCTTGCGACGGCACCGGGCGCATGGCTGGTCGCCGTGCCGATTCTTGCGCTCTGGGCAGCCGCCCCGGCGATCGCGTATGCGCTCAGCCGGCCAATTCCTCTGCGCCGCTCGTCGCTCAACGCGGAGGACACCGAGCTCCTCCGCGAGGTTGCCCGGAAGACCTGGCGTTATTTCGATGCGTTCATGGGGTTGGATGATCACGCCCTGCCGCCCGACAACGTCCAGGTCGTGCCGGAGTTGACGATCGCCCACCGGACCTCACCGACCAACATCGGGATGGCGCTGCTGGCAACCCTGGCGGCACACGATTTCGGGTTCATCGACACGGCCGATCTCCTCGAGCGGGTCGATGCCACCTTGACCACCGTCGAAGGGCTGGAACGCTTCGAAGGTCATCTGTTGAACTGGTACGACACCCTGACCCTGACGCCCCTGATCCCGTCCTACGTGTCCACCGTTGACAGTGGGAACCTGGGCGGCGCGCTCCTGACGCTCTCAACCGGACTCCGCCGGCTGGCAGCAGGTCTCGGTACCGACGGCGACGCCGCCGCACGAGCAGCGCGCCTGGACAATCTGGCGGCGAGGTCGGTGGCGCTCGTCGACGGGATGGACTTCCGATTCCTGTACGACGCGCAGCGCCAGCTGTTCACCATCGGATACCGGCTCGCCGATGCGGACGGACCGGGGCGTCCGGACCCGTCGTTCTACGACCTGCTGGCCTCGGAGGCGCGGCTGGCGAGCTTTCTCGCGATCGCCAAGGGGGACGTGCCCGAGTCCCACTGGTTCCACCTGGGTCGATCCGTGACCAGCGTCCGCGGTTTCCCAGTGCTCCTGTCCTGGAGCGCTTCGATGTTCGAGTACCTGATGCCGCTGCTCATGATGCGGCGCTACCCGGCGACGCTACTGGATGAATCCTGCCGGATGGTCGTGCGGCGGCAGATCGACTATGCGAAGGCTCGCGGCGTGCCGTGGGGCATCTCCGAATCGGCCTGCAACGTCGTCGATCGACACGACACGTATCAATACAAGGCCTTCGGCATCCCAGGGCTCGGCTTGAAGCGCGGCCTGGGCGACGAGCTGGTGGTCGCGCCGTACGCCACGGCACTCGCTGCGATGGTCTTGCCCGAAGAGAGCGCCGACAACCTGCGGGCACTGTCGGCCTTGAACGTGGAGGGCGACTACGGCTTCTTCGATGCCATCGACTACACGAACCGCGGAGCCGCCCATCACGACGACGAAACGCCCGAGCCGCCGGCAGACCGTGCGGGAGCCGTTGTGCGGACGTACATGGCGCATCATCAGGGGATGACCCTGGTGGCATTGGCCAATGCGCTGTTCGGCGACGTGATGGTACAGCGCTTCCACGCCGATCCGAGAGTACAGGCCACCGAGCTCCTGCTGCAGGAGCGCGTGCCGCGACTCTCGCCGACCATCGAGCCGCGTCCGCTGGACGACATGCGCGTCGTGGCGCCCCTTCCTGCCATGCCGGTGCGGCGCTATCGCTCACCGCAGACGGTCTTCCCGCATGCGCAGTTTCTGTCGAACGGCAACTACGTCTCCGTCATCACGAATGCCGGCGGCGGGACGAGCTTCTGCCGCGGTCTCTCGGTGACGCGATCGAGGCGCGATCCCACGCTCGACCCGGGCGGCTCCTTCATCTATTTGCGCGACGTTCGCAGCGGCGCCGTCTGGTCGGCGACCTACCAGCCGACCGCGCACGAACCCGACGACTACCTCGTCGAATTTCGCCCGGAAAAGGCGACGTTCCGCCGCCGTGATGACGAGATCTCCACCCGGCTGGAGATTGCCGTCTCGACGGAAGACGATGTGGAAGTGCGCCGTCTGACGGTCGTGAACCACGGGACGCGAACCCGTGAGATTGACGTGACCAGCTATGTTGAAATCGTCCTGGCGCCCGCAGTCGACGATCTGGCGCACCCGGCGTTCGGCAAGCTGTTTCTGGAGACGGAGTATCTCGCCGGAAGCGGCGCCCTCATCTGCCATCGACGGCCGCGGGATTCCCGCGATCCCGCCCCGTGGGCGGTCCACGTGCTGAGCCTGCAGGGGCGGCCTCATGGCCCGCTCGAATGGGAGACCGATCGCGTGCGCTTTCTCGGCCGCGGGCGGGAGCCCCGCGCGCCTGTGGCGCTCGACGGCCGTCCGTTGTCTGGTACAACCGGCGTGGTCCTGGATCCGATCTTCAGTCTGCGCCAGCGTATTCGTGTGCTCCCCGGCGCGTCGGTCCGGCTCTCGTTTGCCACCGGCATCGCATCGAGCCGCGAACTAGCGGAGGCGCTGGCTCACAAGTATCAGGATCCCAGCGCGGCACCGCGGACATTCGCGCTGGCCTACACCCACGCCCAGAGCGGATTGCGCCATCTCGGCGTTTCCGCCGAGGATGCCCGGCTCTTCGAACGCCTCGCATCGAGAGTGCTCTATGCGGATGGCTCGCTCCGCGCCGACTCCAAGACAATTGCTTCAAACGAACTGGGCCAGTCCGGGTTATGGCAGCACGGAATTTCCGGCGATCTGCCCATCCTTCTCGTGCGAGTGACCGAGGACGATGATGTGGCGCTGGTCGTTGAAGTGCTGCAGGCGCAGGAGTACTGGCGCCTCAAGGGCCTGAGCGCCGACGTGGTGGTTCTGAACGAGCATCCCATCGGTTACTTGGACGAGATGCAGGCGCAGCTCACGGCGCTCCTCGACAATGGCCCGTGGCGAGCCTGGAAACATCGCCCCGGTGGCGCCTATCTCCTCAGAACCGATGTGATGGGGAAAGCTGAACGGACGCTCCTCGAAGTCGTGGCACGCGCGATCCTCAGCGGAGAGGATGGGGATCTCCGCGCCCAGCTCGCTTCACGTGCTCCCGTGCCCTCCAACGTCATGACTGCTGTGTTCGCGGCCGAAACCTCGTCGGACTCGACGGGTGAGGGATTGACGGCCACCCACGTCGAGGTGCCTCCCCTGACCTTGTCAAACGGTCTCGGGGGATTCAGTGACTCGGGCCAGGCCTACACGATCGTCCTCGAGGGCGATCAGGAAACGCCGCTGCCATGGTCGAACGTCATCGCCAACCCTCACTTCGGAACCATCGTCACCGCTTCAGGGAGCGCCCATACATGGTCCGGGAACAGCCGGGAGAACCGGCTGACGTCGTTCGCCAACGACCCGGCCGTCGATCCGACATCCGAAGCGCTGTTCATCCGGGACGACGAATCGGGCGACGCCTGGTCGCCGACTCCGGGACCCATGACACGCCACCGGGCGAGCGGGCGATTTGTCGTGCATCATTCGGCCGGACATACGCGGTTTTCGCGAGTGACGCGCGGGATTCGCCACGAGCTGGACGTCTTCGTGGACCGCGACGATCCGGTGAAGTTTTCGCTGCTCACACTGACCAATGTCGGTGACTCCCCGAAGAGGCTCAGTATCTACTCCTACAACGACTGGGCACTGGGACCGCCGCGCGAAGGCCAGCAGTGGCATGTCACCACGACCCACGAGGCGGGCACTGGAGCGATTTGCGCCCACAATGCCTACAACGAAGAGTTCGGCCGGCGCGTCGCGTTCGCGCATGCGAGTGAAGCGTCACGATCCGCGACGGCGAGCCGGGCGTCCTTCATCGGCCGCAACGGTTCGCTGACGCGCCCGGCGGCCCTTCAGTTCATGACCCTCGACGAACGATTCGGCGCGGGACTGGACCCTTGCGCCGCGCTGCAGGTGCAGATCGCACTCAGTCCCGGCGAAAGCCGCCGCGTTCTCTTCATCCTTGGTCAGGGGACCGATCACATACACGCTCAGCAGCTGATTGCGCGTCATGGACACACGGACGCGGCCGTTGACGCGCTGAGCCGGGTGCGCGCATTCTGGGACTCCTTCCTAGGGACCCTTCAGGTGCGAACGCCAGACGACTCGTTCGACATCCTGATGAACCGGTGGCTGCTGTATCAGGAGGTGAGCTGCCGCTTGTGGACGCGATCGGGCTACTACCAGCCCGGAGGGGCTTTTGGGTTCCGCGATCAGCTGCAGGACGTCATGGCGCTCTGGTTTGCGCGCCCGGACCTCGCCAGAGAGCATCTGATCCGGGCGGCAGGCCGTCAGTTCGTCGAAGGCGACGTTCAACACTGGTGGCACGAGCCAAGCGGCCGCGGCCTTCGGTCGCGCTGTTCGGACGACCTGCTCTGGTTGCCGTATGTGACCGCCGAGTACATCCGGGCCACGGGCGATCAGCAAATCCTCGACACCCGGATCCCATTCCTCACCGGGCCGCCGCTCCTACCTGATGTTCAGGAGGCGTACGGCCAGCCGAGCGTGTCCGACGAGGACGGCACGCTCTTCGAGCATTGCGTGCGCGCCATCGACAGGGGCATCACGTCGGGCATCCACGGCCTCCCGCTGTTTGGCAGTGGCGACTGGAACGACGGCATGAATCGCGTCGGCGTAGCGGGACAGGGCGAAAGCGTGTGGCTGGGCTTCTTTCTGCATGGCGTGCTCGGCGGCTTCGTGCCGCTCTGTCAGGCACGGAAGGATCGCGCGCGCAGCGAGCGTTACCGCAGCGAGATGCGCCGCCTCTCCAGCTGCCTGGAGCTCGCCTGGGACGGCGAATGGTACCGACGAGGGTACTACGATGATGGGACGCCGCTCGGATCGGCGCAGAACGATGAGTGCCGCATTGATTCGATTGCGCAGTCCTGGGCCGTCCTCTCAGGAGCGGTGCCCCAGCGTTTCGCCGAGCGTGCGATGGATGCTGTCCGTGCACTGCTCGTCTCGCGCGAACCGCAGGTGCTGTTGCTCCTGCATCCCCCATTCGATCGGTCCGCGCAGGAACCGGGCTACATCAAAGGGTACATTCCGGGCGTGCGGGAGAACGGCGGCCAGTACACGCACGCGGCGCTGTGGGTGGTGATGGCGCTCGCGCGGCTTGGCAGCGGCGACGAAGCGGGCGAGCTGTTCCATATGCTCAACCCGATCAACCACAGCCGATCCGCTGCCGACGCCGACCGGTACAAGACCGAGCCGTACGTGGTCGCCGGTGATGTGTACGCGAGACCGCCGCATGCCGGACGCGGCGGCTGGAGCTGGTTCACCGGGTCGGCCGGATGGATGTATCGAACGGGACTGGAGAGCATTCTCGGCCTCCGCCGGCATGGGTCCACCTTCAGCCTGGATCCCTGTATCCCCTCGTCCTGGCCTGGGTACCAGATCGCCTGGACGTTTCTCGACACGCACTACGAGGTCGCGGTGTCCAACCCGGCACGGCGATCCCGCGGGGTCGTGACGGCGACATTGGACGGCCTACCCGTGAACGCCGACGCCATTGCTCTAGTCAACGACGGCCGCACGCACCACATGCA
>JAHFUL010000017.1 GCA_023265155.1 Acidobacteriota bacterium | reverse complement strand
TGACACGGCACGCGCCAATTCAAGCTTGATGGCGGTCAGCGTCTGACCCAGCTCGTCGTGGAGCTCACGCGCCAAGGTTCTCCGTTCTTCTTCTCGAGCCGTCTGGAGACGCATCGCCAGCCGCCGCATCTGCTCCTCGGGTGCGCTCGGCCGGCGTTCAGGGCTCGCAACCGCCCGACTCAAATTGCTGAGCTGGCGTCGGGGGCGCTTCACGGATGGGCCTCACGCAAGATGGGCACTTGGTACTACGGCCTGCAGTTCTTGTCCATGATTTCCGGGTGAAATGTCACGCGGACACCTCACACGATGGCGTCCGTCGTGTGTGAAAAGATGCGTGGAGTCGTGTTGTTTCCGTTCCAGTGTAAGGCATTTTCGGACATACCCACCGGAGGAACCGGCCGACACTACAGGTGCGTGCATGTCTTCGGGGATTCTTGATCTTGCATCGCTCACTGGCGCTGGCCTCACAGCCGGACTCGCCGACGCCCGCACCGCCAACCCGGTCGGAACCATTCTCGTCGTAGACGACCTCGAGTCCAACGCGCGGCTATTGGAGCGGATGCTGGTCAGTGATGGCCATCGGGTGCTCATCGCGCACGACGGCCTGGAGGCGCTGGAACGCGTCCGCGTCGATCATCCCGATCTCGTTCTGATGGACGTGCTCATGCCGACGCTCGGCGGCTTCGAAACGTGCCGCCGGCTCAAGAGCGATCCGGCCACGCGCCTCGTCCCGGTTGTGCTGGTCACCGCGCTGCAGGAAGGCGGCGATCGGCTCCTTGGACTCGAGGTCGGCGCGGACGATTTCATCTGCAAGCCGGTCACGTCGCAGGAGCTGACCGCCCGCGTGCGATCGCTCGTCCGCATCAAGCGGTACACGGACGATCTTGACACGGCGGAGTCGGTCATTCTCAGTCTCGCGATGACGATCGAAGCGCGCGACGCGACGACCGAGGGGCACTGCCAGCGGCTGTCGCGCTACGGGGTCGACTTCGGCCGCACGCTCGGCCTCGCTCCGGAGGAGATCGCCGCGCTGGCGCTGGGGGGCGTCCTCCACGATCTCGGCAAGGTCGGCGTGCCGGACGCCGTGCTGCTCAAGCCATCCAGGCTCACTCGCGAAGAATTCGTCATCATGCAGCAGCACACGCTCATCGGCGATCGGTTGTGTGGGGAGCTCCGGTCGCTGCGGCGGGTCCGGCCCATCGTGCGCCACCATCACGAGCGGCTCGACGGCAGCGGCTATCCGGATGGGCTCCGCGGTGACGCGATTCCGCTTCTGGCTCAAATCATGAGCGTCGTGGATGTGTTCGATGCCTTGACGGCCGTACGGCCCTACAAGCTGGCGGTGGCCGCCGAGGACGCATACGACGAGCTGTTTCGGGAAGCCGATCGCGGCTGGCGTCGTCGCGATCTGGTGGAGGCGTTCGTGGCCCTCGAGCCCGGCGAGCGATCCTGACGTGGCCGATGCCACACGGTCATTCGATCGCTGGCTGCACGACGTGAGGAATCAACTGAGCATCATTCTCGGTTTCAGCGAGATCCTCCTTCAGGAGCTGGAAGGCGACGACGCCAGGCGTCACGATCTCCAGGAAATTCACGATGCCGCAGAGCGCGCGATGGGCGCGATGGGGCGCGTGCCGCAGAAGGAAGACGAGAGCGGCCGATGAACAGTCTCGGACCCACGCTGCTCGCGATCGACGACGAGCCGGGCATCCTGGCCCTCGTCGAACGCTTCGCGCGGACCCTGCAATTCAACGTCGTCTGTCATGACGGCGCAAGCGGCGTCCTGGCGGAAATCGACGAGCTGCGCCCCGACGTCGTGCTCGTCGATCTGCAGATGCCGGAGATCAACGGCCTGGAGGTGTTGCGGGCGATACGCGACGTCGATCCCGAGTGTGCGGTGGTGCTCATGACCGCGCACGCGAGCGTCGACACCGCGATCGAGGCCGTGAAGCTCGGCGCGCTCGACTATCTGACCAAGCCGCTCGATTTCGACCGCCTTCGCGGTCTGCTGACAACCGTCCTGAAGGGTATCGAGCGCCGCGAGGCGCTGCTGGAGATCGACGCCGATGTCGCGCGGCGATTCGAGTTCCACGGCACCATTGGACGCAGCGCCGCGATGCAGGATCTGTTCGATTCGATCCGCAGGCTGGCGCCGCACGTCCGCACGCTGCTCATCACCGGCGAAACCGGGACAGGCAAGGAACTGGTGGCGCGCGCGTTTCAACAGCTCGGACCGCGCCGTCAAGGCCGTTTTCTCACGGTGAACTGCTCGGCCGTGGTCGACGCCCTGTTCGAAAGCGAGCTGTTCGGCCATCAGCGCGGCGCGTTTACCGGCGCGACCGAAACGAAAGTCGGCCTCTTCGAGCACGCCGACGGCGGCACGCTCTTTCTGGACGAGGTGGGAGAGCTGCCATTGAGCGTACAACCGAAGCTCCTGCGGGCGGTCGAGTACGGCGACGTGCAACGCGTCGGATCGCTCGAGACCAGGCACGTCGACGTTCGCGTGATTGCCGCCACCAGCCGCGATCTCAGGGCGGAAGGCGCTGCGGGCCGCTTTCGAAGCGATTTGTACTTCCGGCTGAACGTGCTCGAGATTCATCTGCCGCCGCTGCGCGACCGCCGCGAAGACATTCCGCTCCTCACGGCGGCGTTCGTCCGGGAAAACGCGGCCCGTCTGCAACGTCCGCTGACCGGCGTGACGACGGCTGCCGAGCGGGCGCTCCAGGAATCCCAGTGGCCCGGCAACATCCGCGAGCTGAGGAACGTGCTCGAGCGCGCCTGCCTGCTGAGCGAAGCCAGAATCCTTGGCGAGCGCGAGGTGCGACAGGCGATGAGAATCGGCTCGTCCGCCGCCGGAGCCCTCGAGCACGCGTCAGCAGCGACGGAACCGCCGACTGTCGGCGACAGTCTGTCGAGCGCTCAACGCGGCCAGATCGATCGGGTGTTGAGACAGGCCCGCGGCAACAAAACCGAGGCGGCGCGCCTGCTCGGGATCAGCCGCCGTTCTTTGTATCGATGGCTGGATCGTCTCGGGCACGCCGAGCCGAAGGCCAGTCAGCCGGGGCACTGATGGCTTCCGAAGCGTCCCGATCGCTTGATCGACGCCCAGCACAACGACAAAGGGCGTCGCGCGCGTCGCCGCGGAATCGAACGGGATCATGCGCGGGGCGGCGGGCTCGCCGGCGGCCGTCTGGTCGATCTGAAGCGGCGTGACGGCCGGATCCATTCTCCTATCCGAACGTCTGTGGCGCTCGGGTCACCGCGCGCAAGCCATCGGAATGATGGCGACCAACGCCGCGATGGCGGTGGTCGTCGCGCACAACAGCAGCTTCACTGCCAGTCCGTGGCGCAAGTGCGTTGCCGCCGAAAAAAGGGGTCAGACGCGTTTTCCACCCGCGCAAAGAAAAGGGGTCTGACCCCTTGTTCTCGTGCGCCTCGGACTGCAACAGCCCGATCTGGCTTTCACCACGGGCTGCTAGGGCTGCGCGCCTGGCGGGTCGAGGCGATACAGAACGATCTCTCCCTTCCGCGCCAGCTGGTGAAAGGCGGGATTCGCGTCGATCGTGTCGACGATTCCTTCCCCATAAAGACGCAGATGCACGAACACGTGCGTGATGCCGGCGGCCTGCATGGCCGCGACGCCGCGCTCAGCCGGAAAATAGCGGCACTCGTCGACTGTCTCCCGATAGCCCGTCGGCTCGAAGCCGATGTACCCGTTCACCATCGGCTTCCAATGCGCTGTGGAGTTCAAGAGGTAGGGCGCGTTGTGGAATGCCGCAATGCGATCATAGATCGGCATTTCGATGACGATCGAGCTCGCGACGTCACGCAGCTGCGAGTAGATGGAGGGGACGCCTTCGAAGCGCGTGAACCGGATCGGCGCCACGGCTGTTTCAAGCGCGATCGCCGCCAGAAGCGTCGCGGCGCACCAGGGCCACCATCCTCGATGGATGCGCGCACGCAGCCCAACAACGCCAAAACCGGCAAGCGCCGACACCGCGAAGATCACGAGGTAACCGAAGCGAGGGACGTCGCGAACCGCTTGAAGGAGCGGCAGGACGCGATGGAGCGCCGCGTATCCGGGCGTCTTGTTGCCAAACGACAGTGCCAGACCACACACGCCAACGCGGAGGCACATCCTCGCTCGAGCGTCGCGGAATGCCTGCCCGGTGCCGAGGGCGAGCGCCGTCAGGACAAGACCGATCACACCTGGGAACAGCGCGACGCCTGCGAAGTACTTGTGAGAGAACACGGCATAGTCGATTCGGCTGGGCGTACCCAGATAGTGAGCCCAGATCGCCCCAGACGAAGTCGCGGTGGCTGCACCGGTCGCGACGCCCTGTTGCCGGTAGACCGTCCAATACGGCAGCAGATAGGGGAACAGCACGATCGCCGAGACGATAGCGGCCAGCAGCAGCCTGCTCACAACCGGCGTGAACCTTCTGCCCCACCATGTCTCCGGTCGCACGAGCGCGGCCGCCGCCATCGCCGACGCCGTGAAGACGAGCAGATACACGGACGTCAGCGCCTGGAGCGTGAAGTACATGCCCAGGCGCAGGGCGTGGCCGACGCGTGGATCGCGGAGCACGGCGTCGAGTGCGACCATCGACAGCGGCAGAAACTCGGCATGCAGCGCCTGCAGGTGTGGAAGACGGGTGAACGAATGCGCGTTGAAGGCCAGTAGCAGGCCCGACACGAGCCCGGCGCTCCAGTCGCCGGTCCATCGCTGGATGGCGAGACACATCGTCCATCCGGTGAGCGCGAACCCAAGCATCAGCACCACGTTGTAGGTCAGCACGGGCGAAGCGCCAAGCCAGGCAAGCGGCGCCCCCATGGCGGCCTGCACAAGCATCGACTCCGAGTACGCCAGCGTGTTCGTGCGGGGGTAGAAGATGTTTGCGGCGTAAAGGTGCAGCGGATCGCGCGGGGCCTGGTGGGCAACCCACGCGATGGTCCATTCATTTACCACCGTATCGCCGTTGTCGTTGCGTGACAGGCGCGCAGGATGTGCGGCGAGCGGCCAGGTCTCCGCCAACGTAAGAGCGATGAAGAACACGAGGGCGGCCGCTCGCGGAAAGCGCCCAGCCGTCGCGCGTGCAACCCGGACACAACCGGGTGCGACGGCGACCGCCGTCGCGGCGAGAACGGCCCACAGCAGCCAGTCGAGCGCGCGCGCCGTCACCAGGGGCGCAAGTCCCGCTCGGCGAGGCGTCAGCAGCCACGATGGTATGGGCGCAAGTACCGCCCCTTCGTGCGCCCATGACCAGTCCAGGTCGAAGCCGCCCACTTCGTTGGCGAACTCGATGCGGATGGCGTGCGGTCCCTCATCGAGCTGAATGGTCCCTGCGCGCACCTGCGCTGCGTGTCGGCCGCCGTTGTCCACGGTCATCTGCCCGTCCACGGACAGCGTCGACCCATCGTCGGACCGAAGCGCGAACGTGTATCGGCCCCCTTCCCGAACGTTGAGGTACCCGGACCATCGGACTCGGAAGGCGACAGGAGGGTTATCGAGCCACGAGGCAGTGACTTGTGCCGTCGAGACGTGCGAGTCGACCATGCGGAACAGGCGTTCAGCGCGAGGGTCGAGCTCATCGAAATACTCGGCGGCGAGGCCGTGCTCGATATCCAGCGCCAACCGGGCCATCCCGATGGCGGCGCAGGCGCACACGAGAACGATCACCCAGACGTTCGTCGAACGATGCACGTCGCGATCAGGGTTGATGCAGGAAGGTATCCGCACCCGGCTGAGTGCCGGCAATGAACGCCTCGCGGATGCCGCCGCCCGCCTCGCCAGGCAGCACCGCTCCCGTCGCTTTATCCACCCAGAGGAACACGATGTTCCCCGGCACTTCGAACTTCGGCGGATGCTCCGCGTCTGGTTGCGCGGCGATGTAGGCCTTCATGAAGTCGATCCAGATTGGCAGCGCGGCCACCGCGCCGGTCTCGTTTGGCCCCAGCGGTTTCTTTTCATCGAGTCCGACCCAGACTCCGACCGTGATGTTCGGGTCGAATCCGATGAACCAGGCGTCGGTGTTGTTGTCGACGGTGCCGGTCTTGCCGGCCAGCGGCCAGTTCAGGCTCGCCGCGGAGGCGGCTGTCCCCCGTTCGACGACCCCGCGCAGCAGGTTGGTCATGATGAACGCCGTGTCGGCGCGTATAGCGTCGGTCGGTTCACTGCGGTTTTCTTCCAGCAGGTTCCCGTCGCGATCGAGAACCTTCAGCACGTCGAACGGTTTCATTCGCACGCCCTGATTCGGAAACACCGTGTACGCGCTGGTGACTTCGAGCAAGGTCGCGTCGCCCGCGCCGAGCGCGATCGGCAGGTACGGCCCGAAGTTCTCCTTGAAGCCGAAGCGTTTGGCGTACGCCAGCACCGTCGGCGGACCCACGGCATCCATGGTCTTGATGGCGGGAATGTTGCGCGAGTCCTCGAGCGCGCGGCGCAGCGTGATGCCGCCTTCAAACTTGCGATCGTAGTTCTGTGGCGTGTACGTCTGCCCGTTGCCGGCCGCGTAGCTGACGGGCGCATCGACAATCGTCGATACGGGCGTGAACCCGCGGTCGACGGCTGCCGTATAGACAATCGGCTTGAATGTCGAACCCAGCTGCCGGTAAGCCTGGATGGCGCGGTTGAACTTGCTTCGATTGAAGTTCGAACCGCCCACCTCCGCCCGGATTTGTCCGGTGCGGTTGTCGATGGCGATCAGGGCGCCCTGCACGAGCGGCGCCTGATCCAGGATCACGGTCGCGGTTGCGGCGGCCTCGTCGAGCCTGGTGATCTCGACTTCGATGAGATCGCCAACAGTGACCACATCGCTCGCAGCGGTCCGGTGCGTCCAGGCGAATCCCTCGCGGACCAGGTCGGCGTGATAGCGACCGATCCGCAGCCGCGCGCCGGTGGGCGCCGGCTTCCCGACAGATTCGACCACCGCAGGCACGATATCGCCGACTGCCACGGGCCGCGACCATCGTTCATCCTTGAACCTGTCGACGGTGGAGCCGCTCGCGATCACGTTCGTCCGCGTGGGTCGAAAGCCGCGTTTCCTGTCCACCTGCCGGATCCCCCGGTCCACGGCCCGGTTCGCTGCCTCCTGAAGCTTCACATCGAGCGTCGTGGTCACCGACAGCCCGTGTTCGTAGAGCGCCTTCGCGCCGTACTGCTGTTCGAGATGCTGACGCACCTCCTCGACGAAGAACGGGGCGATCGACCGCGGCTGCTGCGGCTGGCCGTACACGACGACCGGCTTCTTCTTGGCCCCGTCGGCCGTCGACTGCGCAATGAAGCCCTCATCCGCCATGCGCTGCAGCGCGTAGTTGCGGCGTCGCGTTGCCGCTTCGATGCTCACGAAGGGGCTCTGGCGTGCGGGGGACTGAATGATGCCGGCGAGCAAGGCCGCTTCCTCGAGCGAGACGTCCTTCGCGGACTTGCTGAAGTAGAGCCGCGCGGCCGCCTCGACGCCGTAGGTGCCGTGGCCGAAAAGGATGTGATTGGCGTAGAAGGTGAGAATTTCCCGCTTCGTGTACCGCTTTTCAATCTGAATCGCGACGATGGCCTCGCGAATCTTGCGCTCCAGGCTGACGTCACCGATCTGATAGCCGACCGTTTCCGGCAGGAGATTGCGCGCGAGCTGCTGTGTGATCGTGCTGGCGCCAGCCGGGCGTGATGGCTGGCCGCCAATCTTGTCCTTGACGACCCTCAGAATGTCGCTGACGATGCGGACGGCAATGCTGGAAATGCTGAGGCCGAAATGTCGATCGAAGTCGCCGTCCTCGGCGGCGATGATCGCCTGGCGCAGTTGCGGGGCGATGTCGTCGTACCCGACGACCAGGCGCCGCTGCACGGCGAAATCACCAATCGGCTGTCCGTCGGCCGCGTAGATGCGGGTGATCGTGCTGGGCGCGTAGTTGTCGAGCGCAGAGATCTGAGGCAGATCGCCGGCGTACGCGAAGAGCACGCCGCTCAGGATGCCGGCCGTCGCCGCGACCACGAAGAGCGCGGCGAGGCCCGCGCCACGAGCGTACTTGAAGACGTAGTGAGCCAACGCTCAATCTTAGCGCCGGTGTGCTGTCCGCGCACCTGCCGGCGCGCCTTGCGGCGCTCCTCCGGGCGCCGGTGCCGCGGACTGAGCCGGCGCGCTCCGCGACCCCGCACGCGCCTGCGGACTCTGCGAACCCTGTGAACCTTGTGAACCTTGTGAACCCCGTGAACCTTGCGAACCCTGTGAACCTTGCGAACCCTGTGAACCCTGTGAACCTTGTGAACCCTGTGAACCTTGTGCACTCTGTCGAGGCCGCCCTTCAGCGCGGGCTGACGGGGGAGGCGTCGCGACCGGCGGCCTCGCCGCGGGCGCGTCCCCTGAAGGCATCGAGGTGGACGGCCGCCCTGGAGCGTATCGCGGCTGCCCCATCGCGATCGTGCCGTCCGACCGGGGTCTCGCCTCGGGTGCTCGCGTTCGCGGCATCGGCGCCGGCGAAAGAACCTGTGACCTCGGTTCCGGGGCTCGCCCCAGCGTCGTAGTCGCGCTGGTTGAAGACCGCGCACCGTCCTGGTACGGCTTGGCGCCCGGAACGGCAATCGCATCCGACGACGGTCGGGACTGAATGGCAGCAGATGGCGCATTCGCTGAGCGCCTGCCCTGAGCGCGCACAGGCGAGTCGGAGGGCCGCGTGTCCGGCATTGGCAGTTTGAAAACGGGCGATTCGGATGGCGGCCGGACCGCGCTCACTGGTGCCGTCGTCGCTTGCTGCCTTGGCACCGCGCGTCCGCGCGTGACGTCAGGAATCGAGGTCCCGGCAGGTGCGGCGGCATTGGCTCTGTCGGCAGCCGAAAAGCCGACGCCCGGCGGCGAAGATCGTGGAACGGCCCGGGCGGGTGGACCAGTGGGAACAGGGGGCGCCGCCTGGACGACAAGCGGCACATGAGGCGCAAGGGATGGCAATGCCACGGCATACTGCCGCACAAGTCGTCCCGGTGTACCGAAATGCGTGCGCGGCAGGAGGACCCAGCCCGCCCAGGGGTTGCCCGAGGCGATCGTCAAAGCGAAGACCGGACGGTTGTCGAATCCAAGCGGGCACCAGCTCACGTAGCCGGGAGCACCCGCCCAGGAAACCCATGCCGCGGACCATCGCCGATCGGGAATCCAGAACCAGCGACTGCGCGACACTCCCCAGCGGCCGTAATGATGTGTCGGCCAGCCCCAGGGATCGAGACCGATCCACGTCCAGCCATAGGAGCGAACCGACGTCCAATACCCGTTGTAATACGGGCGCCACCCGGCTGTTACCGTGGGGAACCAGACGTAGCCGTACGATGGTTCGTATCGCCAGGAGCCGTTTCGATCGAACGTCCCGCCGTAGGTCTGAAGATCGCGCGGCAGATACTGCACCGAGGCGGTCCCAAGGCGGTCGTCGCGGCGCGCGCTCGTCCACCGGTCGAACGCATCGAACCGCGCGGAGTTGAATATCTGCGGAAGACTCGGCGAGGAGCTCTCGCGAGCCAAGCTTCGTTCTCCGGCCCGAACGATCGTGGATCCGGCTTCGGTCGTGAGGTAAGCCGCGCCGCGGAGCACCGCGAGCTCGCCCTCGACCCCCGAGGGAGCGTTCAGCAGGGCCAGCCGGAACTCACCAGGGCCCTCGTTTCGCGCCGATGCGACCGGCGTGTCCACTTGGTAGCGAAGTGCGGCGGCTCGATCAATCGCGCCGGCCACGGTGAGCAGCAGGCGTCCACCCACCAGGCGCAGCAGCGTGTCCGATTGCATGTCGACGGTCGTGTATTCGTCCACATCGAGGACCGACCCGTCAGGGAACAGCAGTTCGACGCGGCCGCCGGCCGTGCGCAGTCGATCGCCCGGAATCACGGGAAGGCCGGGCGTGGCCGCTTCGACGCCGCGCTCGCGCTCGAGCGTGGCGCTGCCATCGACGACGGCAATGTGCGCGGGGGGCGGAGCGTCCTGCGCCAGCACGATCGGGGCTGCGCACAGCAGCACGACGAGAGACGAGTTCAGGATGAAGAATTGACGGAAGCGGGGGAGGGAACCCATAGCGCCTCAAACCCTGAGGCAGGATACGCTGGCAACGCCAGTATACACCCGAGCGCCCAAGACTTGAGGGTCCAACTGATGCTTTTCAGCGACGCGCGGCGGGACCGCGACGCACCGCCCGAGCTCGGCTGAAATTGACAGACCTACACTCAACTTTTATAGTTGGATTGATATCACCCTCGCACGAAACGGAGCGTCTTTCGAGGTCATCAATGAGCAAAATAATCGGAATCGACCTGGGCACCACCAATTCTGTTGTCGCGGTCATGGAAGGCGGCGAGTCGGTCGTGATCACCAACCCGGAGGGCGGACGGCTCACACCGTCGGTCGTTGCATTCGCCAAGAGCGGGGAGCGCCTGGTCGGGCAGGTCGCGAAACGCCAGGCCGTGACGAATCCGGAAAACACCGTCTTCTCCATCAAGCGGTTCATGGGTCGCCGCTTCGACGAGGTCAACGAAGAAATGAAGATGGTGCCGTTCCGCGTCGTGCCTGACGGTCAGCGCGTCGTGGTGCAGGTGCAGGGGCAGCCCAAGCCGCTCTCGCCGCCGGAGATCTCGGCGATGATCCTTCAGAAACTGAAGCAGGCGGCGGAGGAGTATCTCGGGCAGCCGGTGAGCCAGGCCGTCATCACCGTTCCCGCGTACTTCAATGATGCTCAGCGTCAGGCGACGAAGGACGCCGGACAGATCGCCGGCCTCGAAGTCATGCGCATCGTCAACGAGCCGACGGCGGCCGCCCTGGCGTACGGTCTCGACAAGAAGAAGGACGAGACCATCGCGGTGTACGACTTCGGCGGCGGCACGTTCGACATCTCCATCCTCGAAGTGGGCGAAGGCGTCGTCGAGGTGAAGGCGACCAACGGCGACACGCACCTGGGTGGCGACAACCTCGATCACCGCATCATCGATTGGATCAGCACCGAATTCAAGAAAAGCGAAGGCATCGATCTGAGCAAGGATCGGATGGCGCTGCAACGGCTGAAGGAAGCTGCGGAGAAGGCCAAGATGGAGCTCTCCACCGTGCTGGAGACCGACATCAACCTGCCCTTCATTACGGCCGACCAGACCGGACCCAAGCATCTCCAGATGAAGGTCACGCGCGCGAAGTTCGAGCAGCTCGTCGAGGACCTTCTGCAGAAAACGGTCGGCCCGACCAGGCAGGCGCTCGCGGACTCCGGGCTCGACGCTTCCAAAATCGACGAGGTCGTGCTGGTGGGCGGATCGACGCGCATTCCCAAGGTGCAGCAGATCGTCAAGGAACTGTTCGGCAGGGAGCCGCACAAAGGTGTGAACCCCGACGAAGTGGTCGCGGTCGGGGCGGCGATCCAGGCCGGCGTCCTCGCGGGCGACGTCAAGGACCTGCTCCTCCTCGATGTCACGCCGCTCTCGCTCGGCATCGAAACGATGGGCGGCGTGATGACGACGCTCATCCCGAGGAACACGACGATTCCGACGCGGAAGAGCGAGATTTTCTCGACCGCGTCCGACAGTCAGCCGAGCGTCGAGGTGCACGTGCTGCAGGGCGAACGATCGCTCGCCCGCGACAACCGCACGCTCGGCAAATTCCATCTGGACGGGCTGCCGCCGGCGCCGCGTGGCGTGCCGCAGATCGATGTCACGTTCGACATCGACGCCAACGGCATCGTGAACGTGTCCGCCAAGGATCTGGGCACGACCAAAGAGCAGAAGATCACGATCACCTCGTCGAGCGGCCTCAACAAGGACGAAGTCAATCGGATGATGAAAGAGGCCGAGTCTCACGCCGAGGAAGACAAGAAGCGGCGCGAAGAGATTGAAGCGCGCAATCGCGCGGATCAGGCCGTCTATGCCGCGGAGCGGTTCGCGAAGGACAACGGGGACAAGTTGACCGCCGGCGATCGTCAGGCCATTGAGGCCGCGACCGCGTCGCTGAAGAAGGCGCTCGAGGCGAACGACGCGGCGGCGATTGCTCGCGCGATGGAGGAACTGACGCAGGCGCAGCACAAGGCGGCGGCGACGCTTTATCAGCAGGCTTCGGCGGCCGGCGCGCGGAGCGGCGCGGCGGAAAGCTCAGGGCCTGGCGACGGAGCGGCGAAGGGGCCGAGCGGCTCCGAGCCCGCCAGCGGTGAGGTGATCGACGCAGAGGTGGTGGACGAGGGCAAACAGTGACACTCGAATCGCAGATTGCAGATTGCAGATTGCAGATCTTGGGGTTCAATCTGCCATCCAATCTGCAATTCAATCTGCAGTCTGCACTCTGAACTCTGCCATTGCATGCTCATGGATTTCTACGTGTTGCTCGGCATCGAACCGGGTGCGACGCTGAACGACATCAAGCGCGCGTACAAGCGGCTCGCGCGCAAATGTCACCCCGACATCAACCCCGGGGATCGGATGGCGGCGGCACAGTTTCGCCGCATCGCCGAGGCGTACGAAACGCTGAGCGATCCCGAGCAGCGACGCCGGTACGACACCGGCGGGGCCCCCGCGGCGCCCGACCCGGCCGGAACGGTGGGGTTCCAGGGCTTCGACTTTTCGATGAGCGTCGGCGGCGCATCGGCGTCAACGTTTGGCGAGCTATTCGCAGACATCCTGCAGCGGGGCGGGTCACGGCCGAACGAGGGAACACCGGAGCGCGGGACCGACCTGTATCATTCTTTGACGTTCGGGTTCCAGGAGGCCATGCAGGGCGGCCAGCGGGACGTGACGGCGACTCGGCTCGAGCACTGCCGCACGTGTCAGGGGAGCGGCCGGGTGCGGACGGTCGAAAGCCGCTGCGTGGCATGTCAGGGCACAGGGAACATTCAGTCGGCGCGTGGACATATGGTGTTCTCCACGTCGTGTCCGCAGTGCCAGGGCACCGGCCGGCGAAACGACGTCATCTGCCCGGCCTGTGGCGGACGCCAGACCTACTTGCGCACGGACACGTTGACGATCAACGTGTCAGCCGGCCTCGCGGACCTCGCGCGGATTCGTATTCCGGGCAAGGGGCACGCCGGCAGAAACGGGGGGGAACACGGCGACCTGTTCATCACCGTTCGAGTCGAGCCGCATCCGGTGTTTCGACGCGAGGGAGACGATCTGCACCTCGTCGTGCCGATCGCAATTCATGAAGCCGCGCTCGGCGCGCGTGTCGAGGTGCCCGCGATCGATGGCACCGCCCGGCTCCGGGTGCCGCCCGGCACGCAGTCCGGGCAGCGGTTCCGCCTCAGCGGGCGCGGCGTGCCGTCGGCCCGCGGCGGGACGCGCGGCGATCTCGTCGTGGAGGTGAAGATCGTGCTGCCCAAGCTCCTGGACGAGCGTTCGAAGGAGCTGCTGAAGGAGTTCGGAAAGATCAACGCAACCGAGGATGTGCGTCGGGACCTGTCCCCCGGGTCCTCTGGATCGAAAGCGTTGTGACGCCAATGAAGAAAACCGGCAAGGCCTGTTACATGATCAGCGCGGTGGCGCAGAAGTACAGCATCCACCCGCAGACGCTGCGGCTGTACGAACGCGAAGGCTTGTTGAAACCGTCAAGGACCGACGGGAACACCAGGCTGTATTCCGAAGAAGATCTCGAGCAGCTCGAAACGATTCTGTCACTGACCCGAGATCTCGGCGTCAATCTGGCCGGAGTGGAGATCATTCTCAACATGCGCTGCAAAATCGAGCGCATGCAGCATGAAGTCAACGAGTTCATGGAGTACGTGAAGCATGAGCTCGCGCGCGGCATCGGCGATTGGGAGCAGCGTCTATCCACCGCGCTCGTGAAATCATCGCCGACCGATCTCGTGCGGACGTCGCCGGCCCCCGCACCGGATGAAAACACAAAAGTCAAAACGTAAAAGTCCGTTCGCTCGATCGAACTTTCGGAGTATGCTGTTCGCGTGACGAGCGCATCACTCGAGAGGCATGAGTCTTGTGGCCTGCCCTCTCTGTGATGACACCGGCTGGAAGCCGGATCTGAAACCCGGCGAACCAGCGGACGGACCCCGGCGAGTGGTTCGCTGCGACTGCTGGCGCGAGAACGTGAGCCGCCAGCGTCTGGCCGGCGCCAAGATTCCCCGGCGCTATCAGCATTGCACCATCGCCAACTTCACCGCGTACAACGAAACGCTCGAACGCGCGGCCGCACAGGCGCAACGCGTCGCGGACGCGTTTCCAGTCGTCAACCAGGGCCTGTTTCTCGAGGGACAGCCTGGCGTCGGCAAAACGCACCTCGCCGTCGCCGTATTGAAACAGGTTGTGCAGACGACAGGGGCCCGCGGACTGTTCTACGACACGCGGGATCTCCTGCGGGTGATCCGGAGCACGTACGATCCATCGATTCGCACCACCGAGCTTGAAGTCCTCCGTCCTGTGATGACGGCCGACTTGTTCGTGCTCGACGATCTCGGCGCCGAAAAGACCTCCGAGTGGGTCGAGGAGACGATGAACCTCATCGTGAATACGCGGTACAACGAGCGGCGGCTCACCATCTTCACGTCGAATTATCCGGATATTCCTGACGACACCGATCCCAACTCGCTCCTGTTCCGCATCGGCGCGCGGATGCGGTCGCGTCTGCACGAGATGTGCGAGTTCCTGCCGATGGATGGCGCCGACTACCGCGAGCTGCCGACCAATGGCGGTGTGGACGATCTGGTCACGCTGTGGAAGACGCGGAGAAAGAGCCCGCCGGCACCTCCCCGCGGCGGGCGACAGGCGCGCGCGCAGCTCCGCGACCCCGCCGTCCGCGATGGCCGCGCCGATCTCAAGTGGCCGGGAGGCAGGGCTGGATCATGAAATTGCAGATGGCAGACGGCAGATGGCAGATGGAGTGCAGATTGATTGCAGATTCATTGTTGCCCGATCGGTGTGGCTCGACGAAGAATCGGCAATCGGCAACGAGCAATCAGAAATCCAATCTGCAATCCAATCTGCAGTCTGCAATCCAATCTGCAATCCAATCTGCAATCTGAAATCTGCGGTCTGCAATGCTTGGCCTGTACGTCCATATCCCTTTCTGCTCCGCCATCTGCAACTACTGCAACTTCAACCGCGGCCTGTACGATGCCAGGTTGAAGGAGCGGTACGTCGACGCCCTGGTGACGGAGATTATGGGCGGCGGACCTGATCCCGGGAAGGGCGGACCTGATAAGGTCCGCCCCGCAACCGCAACCGCAGCCGACACCGTCCGCCCCGCAGCGGATAAGGTCCGCCCCAAGGCGGACACCATCTATTTTGGCGGCGGCACCCCCTCCCTTCTTGAACCCGGGGAGGTCGGACGGATTATCCGGGCCTGCGAAGGGTCTTTCCAGCTGGCGGCCGAGCGCGAGGTGACGCTCGAGGCCAACCCCGAATCAGTGACGGCGGCCCGTTTAGGGGCGTTTCGAGAGGCCGGAGTCAATCGCGTCAGTTTCGGTGTCCAATCCTTTCGGGACGACGAGCTGAAACGGCTTTCGCGCCTGCACGGGGCCGCGCGCGCCCGCGCTGCATTCGGTGAGGCGCGCTCGGCCGGATTCGACAATATCAGCGTCGATCTGATGATGTGGCTCCCGGGCCAGCGCGTTGACGAGTGGCTGGAGTCAGTCGACAGCGCCATCGACCTGGGGCCCGAGCACGTGTCGCTCTATATGCTCGAGGTGTATCCTAACGCGCCGCTCAAGGAGGAAATGGCCCGCTCCCGGTGGTCGCAGGCGCCAGACGAAGACGTGGCGAGGATGTACGAAGCGGCCATGGAGCGCCTCGGGGCGGCAGGCCTGGAGCAGTACGAGATCTCGAATGTCGCGCGGCCCGGCCGGCGTTCGCGCCACAACGTCAAGTACTGGAGCGACGGCCAATGGATCGGGTTCGGCTGCGGCGCGCATTCCACAAGTGGCGCCTCGCGGTGGAAGAATGTCGCGGCCACGGAGGATTACATCGACCGTCTCGTTCGCGGCGAGTCCCCGGCAATCGACGTGCATCGGCTCTCTCCGGCGGAGCGGCTGGGCGACGCGCTGTTTACAGGCCTTCGCCTCGTCGAGGGGGTGGATATGGGAATGATTCAGGCGCGATACGGCGTGGACGTCTGGCAACGTTACAGTCGGGATTTTCAGCCTTTCTTAGAGGAAGGACTCCTGCGGCGGGAGGACGGGCGCCTTTGGCTCACGCGTCGGGGAATGCTTCTTGCTCATGAGGTGATGGCGATTTTCGTTTGACCACGCAACGCTGAAAGTACGTTAAAGTAGCACCCTTTTGAAATTCGTCCTTTGGCGAAGGAGGCCACGATGTTTCGAAGTTTCGTGTCGGCTCTTGCGGGTCGGCGATCATTGATCGCGGGTATCCTGGTGGCTGGCGTGTTGTGCACCATCCAAACGGGAGCACAGCAGCAACCCGCGGCGCCAGCCGCACCTCCCACCCAAAAGTTTGGACCCGATGGTGGAATGGTGCTCCATTTCATCAAAGCAGATAAGACAGCTGACTTTGAGATGGTCATGGGGAAGCTCAAGGAAGTCCTGCAGAAGAGCAGCAAGCCCGAGCGCAAGGAGCAGGCCAAGAGCTGGAAGCTGTTCAAGTCTGTTGACCCTGCCGCGGGCGGCAACGTCTTGTACATCTTCTTCATCGATCCATCGGTCAAGGATGCGGATTACACGGTCTCGACCATCCTTGCCGAGGGTTTTCCGCCGCTCGAGGTGAACGCGCTCTTCGAGAAGTTTGGCGCTTCCTATGCGCAGGGCCAGAACCTCGTGAATCTGGCGCTCGTCTCAGACTTCGGCAAGTAGACTCAGAACTTCAGATTCAGTCCTGCGTAGACGCGGTGCGCTGGCGAGCTCAGCGCACCGCCTGCCAGTTTGAACACGCGATAGTCCACTCGCAGCCTCACCGGCCCGACGAGACCGATCTTGATGCCGCCCCCCGAGCTCAGGGTGACGTTTGTCTCCTGGTGGCCCGTGTTGCCGAGTTTCTCGCGATAGAGGCCGGCGCCCGCCGTCACGTACGGTTGAATGCCGAACAGTTCGAACGGTGTCTGCAGGAGCAGGTTGCCCATGCCCGTCGTCAGGGCCGGCGCCAGCGTGTTCGCGTCGTCAGGCGTGTGGGCGTACTCGATTTCAAACCCCAGCACCAGCAGGCTCCCACCGACCGCGAAACCCTTCACCATCCGGTTGGCGGGCGTGGTGTTGGCGCCGAGGAAGAGCGTCGCGTCTGCAAACGCCTGTGAAGGCGCGACGGCAAGGAGCGCTATCGCCAGGATCATCACGCGTGTTCTGTCCATGCAGCCTCCTGGAAGCGATAGTAATATGAACGCCTGCCCGAAGGACAACGTGTTGCGTGATGAGCGCCACCTGCTCGTCGCGTGCGACGGTCGCCGTATCAGGGCGAGCTCATCGGCGTCAGGGATGGCACGTCGATTTCGACGGCCAGGTGGACGCGTGTCGATCGAAGGGGTTGGAGGCCAGGGGTTGGAGGTTAGAGCGGGACTGATGGACTTCCGGCCGACCGAAGAGCAGGCGTTGCTGCGCCGGAGCGTGCGCGAATTCGCGGACACCGAGATTCGTCCGCACGTTCGCGAGTGGGACGAAGCGCAGCATTTCCCGATCGAGCTGGTGCCGAAGCTGGCCGCGCTTGGGCTGCTCGGCATTCAGTTTCCCGAGGCGTACGGCGGGGCCGGGATGTCGGCGGTCGACTACTGTATCTGCCTCGAGGAGCTGGCTCGCGTCGATCCCAGTGTCGCCCTCTCGGTTGCCGCGCACAACGGCCTGTGCGCCTCTCACATCTTCAGGTTCGGCACGGAAGCGCAGAAGCAGCAGTACCTGATTCCGCTGGCACGCGGCGAGAAGATCGGCGCGTGGGGTCTGACCGAATCCACCTCGGGCAGCGACGCCGCCGGGATGCGCACGACCGCCGTCCGTGCGGGCGACGCGTGGGTCCTGACCGGCTCGAAGACCTTCACGACGCACGGCCGCGTCGGCGACATCATGGTCGTGATGGCCGTGACGGACAAGAAGGCCGGCAAACACGGGATCTCCGCGTTCATCGCTTACAAGGGCACACCGGGGATGACGCCCGGCAAGAAGGAAGACAAGCTCGGCATGCGTGCGAGCGACACGAGCGAGGTGCTGTTCGACAACTGCCGCCTCCCGTCGGGCAGCCTGCTCGGCGAGGAGCACCACGGGTTCATCGACACGATGCAGGTGCTCGATGCCGGACGCATCGGCATCGCGGCCTTGTCGGTCGGGCTGGCACAGGGCGCCTATGAGGCGGCGCTGCGTTACGCGCAGGAACGCAAGGCCTTCGGCAAGACGATCAGCAGCTTTCAGGCGATTCAGTGGAAGCTCGCTGACAACGCCACCCGCATCGAAGCGGCCCGGCTGCTGACGTACCGGGCGGCGTCGCTCAAGGACCGCGGGAGACGGACGACCTTCGAATCGTCCATGGCCAAGCTCTATGCCAGCGAGATGGCCGTGAAAGCGGCGGACGACTGCGTGCAGATTCACGGCGGTTACGGGTTCGTCAAGGACTACCCGGCCGAGAAGTTTTTCCGCGACGTCAAGCTCACCACGATCGGCGAAGGCACCAGCGAGATTCAGCGGCTGGTGATCGCGCGTCACCTGCTGGCCTGATGACGCAGCAGACGCCGCCGGCCGCGCCCGTCCCTCCCCCGCACCCCTCGCTCGCCGAGCGCGTGCTGGCTGGCGATCCACGCGCGATGGCGCGCGCCATCTCGCTCATCGAAGACGAGGACGGGGCTGGCGCCGATCTCCTCCGCGACATCTTTGGCCGCACCGGACATGCGTACCTGATCGGCGTCACCGGTCCGCCGGGCGCGGGGAAGAGCACGCTCGTCGACCGCCTGACGTCAGAATTCCGGCGGCGGCCGGCCACCGTCGGGGTGCTGGCCGTGGATCCCTCGAGTCCCTTCACCGGAGGCGCACTGCTCGGCGATCGCATCCGCATGCAGGCGCAGGCCGGCGATGAGGGCGTGTTCATTCGGAGCATGGCGACCCGCGGTAATCTCGGTGGCCTCGCGCGGGCGACCGCCGATGCCGCGCTCGTCCTCGACGCGGCGGGCAAGGAGTTCGTCCTCATAGAGACGGTCGGCGTGGGCCAGGACGAGATCGAGATCGTCCGCACGGCCGATGTGTCGATCGTCACGTTGGTGCCGGGTGCCGGTGACGAGGTGCAGGCGCTCAAAGCCGGCATCATGGAGATCGCCGACATCTTCGTCGTCAACAAGGCGGACCGGGAAGGCGCCGATCGGCTCGTCTCGGCCATCGAGGCCCAGCTGTCGCTCAAGACGTACGATGCCGACGAGTGGCGTCCACCGATCGTCAAGACGATCGCCTCGAGCGGGCACGGCGTCCATGAGCTCGTCGACGTGATCGACCAGCATCGCGGCCACGCGGCGAAGACAGGGGTCGACCGCGGCCGGACGCGCAGCGCGCACCGGCTCCGCGAGCTGGTGTCGCAGCGTTTTCTGGAGCATCTCGAGCGCTGCGTGCTGGCGCCGGGCGAGCTGGCCACGATCATCGAACGCATCGCCGCGCGTGAGGTGGATCCGTACACGGCCGCGCGCGATCTGTTCACGCGCGGACTCGCCGGACCGCTATGATTCGTCGTGCGCGTCGCGTCTTCGTGATGAAAACGTCTTTGATATGAGAGCGGTGCTCGATCATATCGGCATTGCGGTTCGGGACCTGGACGACGCGCTGGCCTTCTATCGTGACGCCCTCGGCCTCGAGGTCGAAGCGTCCGAAGATGTCGCCTCCGAGCGGGTCCGGGCCCACTTCCTGCCGGTCGGCGAATCGCGGGCAGGCGGGCCCGACGTAAACATCGAGTTGCTCGAGGCGACGGCACCCGATTCACCCATCGCGCAGTACCTCGAGAAACGCGGACCGGGCATCCATCACATTACCCTCCGCGTCGAGGACATCGCGGCGGCCCTCGCCGAGCTCAAGGCGCGTGGCGTGAGGTTGATCAACGAACAGCCGAGAGACGGCGCGGAAGGCGCGCGTGTTGCCTTCATCCATCCGTCGAGCGCGCACGGTGTGCTCGTCGAGCTCAAACAGAACAGGGCAGGCGAGGCAGGTGGGGCAGGCAGGACAGGCAGGGCGGGTGAGGCAGGTGAGCGAGGTGAGGCGGCCGGCGCAGGTGAGGCGGGCGGCGCAGGTGAGGCGGGTGGGGCGGGTGAGGCAGGTCGGGCAGGTGAGGCGAGCGGCGCAGCTGAGGCGGGTGGGGCGGGTGAGGCAGGGGAGACCGGCGGGACAGATGTAGCGCAGGCCTTCAGGCCTGCCATGGCAGGCGGCGCAGGTGAGGCAGGTGGGGCGGGTGAGGCAGGGGAGACCGGCGCGACAGATGTAGCGCAGGCCTTCAGGCCTGCCATGACAGGCGGCGCAGTCGTAGCGCAGGCCTTTAGGCCTGCCGTGGCAGGAATCGGGCACGACGCGAGCTCCGCCACAACGAGCGTCGATCGGCCCGATGTGCGCGGCACGCGCCGCACACTCGGCGACCTCGAGCTCTTCTCCCTCCACGACGGCTTCTTCCGCCTCGACGGCGGGGCGATGTTCGGCATCGTGCCCAAGCCGCTGTGGGAACGGAAGGCGCCAGCCGACGACCGCAACCGGATCACGCTCGCCATGCGCCCACTCGTGGTGCGCGGCGTTCGCACGCTGATGATCGACGCCGGCATCGGCGATCAGGGTGACGCGAAGTTCCGCGACATCTACGGCGTCGAGCGGACGAGAAACCTGGATCACACGCTCGCAGAGGCGGGTCTGGCACCCGACGCCATCGACATCGTCCTGGCCACGCATCTGCACTTCGATCACGCGGGCGGGTTCACACGGCGCGACGCCGGCGGCCGTCTCCGCCCCAGATTCCCCCGCGCCCGCTACGTCGTCCGTCGCGGCGAGTGGGAGGATGCTCTCCATACGCACGAGCGCAATCGCGCGAGCTACATGGCGGAGAGTCTCCTGCCGCTGGCGGAAGCGGGGGTGCTCGAGATGGTCGACGATGATCAGACGATCATGCCGGGCGTGCGCGTGCACCGCACGGGCGGGCACACCATGCACCATCAGGCGGTGTGGATCGAGTCGAAGGGGCAGCACGCCGTGTACGTCGGCGACCTCATGCCGACCGTGGCGCACCTGGGCGCGCCCTGGATCATGGGGATCGACCTGTACCCGGTCGATACGCTGGCGGCGAAGAACGCCTTCTTGAAGGAAGCCGGGGAACGGAACGCCCTCGTGTTCTTCCCGCACGATCCGAACGTCGCCGCAGGGCATATCAGGCAGCACGAAGGCAGGCCGATCATTCTCCCTGCGTGAGACGGTCAGAGGACCTACACGACGAAAGAGGATCAAGTCTTGAGTATTCAGATCGGCATCATTGGTGGCAGTGGCTTGTACAACATGGCCGAACTGACCGACCGCGAGGAGCAGACGGTCACCACGCCGTTTGGCGAACCCTCGGGGCCTTATGTCACGGGGACGCTACGGGGGCACCGCGTGGCCTTCCTGGCACGTCACGGCGAGGGTCATCGCCTCCTTCCGTCGGAGCTGAACTTCCGCGCCAACATCTACGGCTTCAAGCTTCTCGGCGCTGAGCGGATTCTCTCCGCGAGCGCCGTGGGCAGCCTCCGCGAGCAGTACCGGCCGCAGGACATCCTCGTGCCCGATCAGTTCTTCGATCGAACGAAGGGGCGCATCAGCACGTTCTTCGGCGGCGGGCTCGTCGCGCACATTGCATTCGCGCATCCGGTGTGCGCGGATCTGTCGAAGGTCCTCGCCGACTCCGCCGAATGGGTCGGCGCCACGGTGCACCGCGGCGGCACGTACGTGAACATGGAGGGACCGCAGTTTTCGACGCTGGCCGAGTCCAGGCTCTATCGTGCCTGGGGATTGGATGTCATCGGCATGACGAACCTGCAGGAGGCCAAGCTCGCCCGCGAAGCTGAGATGTGCTACGCGACGCTCGCTCTGGTCACCGACTACGACTGCTGGCATCCGGACCATGACTCGGTCACGGTCGACCTCATCATTGCGAACCTGATGCAGAATGCGGCGACCGCTCAGAAAACGATCGCGGAGGCGGTGTCCCGCCTCGCCGTCGCGCGCACCTGTGCCTGCAAGGATGCCCTGGCCACGGCGATCATCACGCGGCCCGAACAGGTCCCCGCGGAGACGAGGAAGAAATTGGAATTATTGGTGGGGAAGTATTTGAAATAGGTTCACAAGGTTCACGAGGTTCACCGGGTTCACAAGGTTCGTTGGGTTCACGGGGTTCACGAGGTTCGCAAGGTTCGCGGGGTTCGCGAGGTTCACAAGGTTCACTGGAGGCGGTCGATTAGGGTTTGCGGGTTGCGAACGGAACGGGGGCGGTGGCGTTCTGCAGATAGCCCTGGAGCCTCACATTGGCTTTCAAGGCTCTGAGCGTGAGTCGCAGGAGCTGTTCGTGTTTGTCTCCGCTCAGGTACTGGCGATCGAGAGCGTCGTGGAGGTGGTTCTTCGTTTCGTTCAGAGAGCCAGCCGCGATTCTGAGGAAGCGGTGAAACTCTTTGGGGTAATAGCGGCCAAACCCTTCAGACGTGTTTCGTGTCGCCGAACGAGCGGAATCCCGAATCTGATCGCAGTATTTGAGATCGCGGGAGACCGGCAGCCTCTCGGTAAATGCAAACACCTCCTGCTGCAATTGGTGCGCGAGCTGCCAGGCAATGAGATCCTCGAAGCGACGCGCACCCATGCGAAGCCAGTAAGCACGAAGTGAACCAAGTTACAGTGAACCCCGTGAACCCCGTGAACCCCGAGAACCCCGAGAACCCAACGAACCTTGTGAACCCCGTGAACCCCGTGAACCCCGAGAACCCAACGAACCTTGTGAACCCCGTGAACCTCGTGAACCCTGTGAACCCAGCCAACCCCTAACCCCCATGAAGATCGTCATCACCGGCTCCATCGCGTTCGACTACCTGATGTCCTTCCCCGGCGTGTTCAGCGAGCACATCCTGCCGGAGCACCTCGAGCGCATCAGTCTCAGCTTTCTCGTCGAGACCATGGACAAGCGCCGCGGCGGCTGCGCGCCGAACATCGCGTACACGCTGGCGCTGCTCGGCGAGCGGCCGCTGCTCATGGCCTCGGCCGGTCAGGATTTCGGGGAGTATCGGAGCTGGCTCGAAGCGGCGGGCGTGGATACGTCGCTGGTGTTGCAGGTGCCGGACAAGTTCACGGCCTCGTTCTTCTGCAGCACGGATCGGAACAACAACCAGATCGCGTCGTTCTACACCGGGGCGATGGCCAACGCCGGCGAATTGTCCTTCCGCAATGTGAGGGACTGCGGGCTCGCGATTCTGTCGCCCAACGACCCCGGCGCGATGGTGCAGTACGCGGACGAATGCCGCACGCTCGGCATTCGCTACATCTTCGATCCGGGTCAGCAGTGCACGTCCATGTCCGGCGACGAGCTGAAGGAAGGACTCGTGGGCGCGACGATCGTGATCTGCAACGACTATGAGCTCGAGCTGCTTCGACAGAAGACAGGGCTTGGCGACGCCGACATCCTGGAGCGCAGCGAAGCGCTCATCGTCACTCGCGGCGAACGGGGGTCGTCTGTGCTGACCTCAGGCGGACAGATCGATGTCCCCGCCGTGACGCCGCACCGGGTCGTCGATCCGACCGGAGTGGGGGACGGGTTCCGCGGGGGGCTGATGAAAGGAATCGCGCTCGGCCTGCCGTACTCGACGGCCGCGCAACTCGGCAGCGTCGCTGCGACGTACGTGCTGGAGCATCTGGGCGGGCAGAGCCACGCGTACACCTGGAGCGAGTTCACAGAGCGCTACGAGGCGCAGTTCGGCGCGCTTTCCGCTGTAGGTTGACGCGCACCGCAACGACGGGAGCGATCGCGCGACCGCCGGGAGACCTGCTCTAGCAGTCCGTGGCGCAAGTGCGTTGCGGCTCGAAGAAGGGCCAGACCCCTTTGCGACGGCAAAAACAAGGGGGTCTGACCCCTTCTTCTGCCTGCGCCTCGAACTGCAATAGCCCGATATGACGTTCACCACGGGCTGCTAGCGATCGGAAAGCTCGATGCGCGGATGGCCATAAGGGAGGAACGGCGTGGCACCGGTGCCGACCGCCTGAATCCACAGGCGATCACCGTCGACCTCGAAGATCAGAAAATGGTGCGGGTTCTCACTGGCCTCGGGACTTGGTTTCACGAGGTGTTCAATCCGGACGCGCTGAGGCGCAGCCTCTGCCACATAGCGCTTCAGGTCGGGTTCACCACGATAGACATACTGGGGGGCTCCGCCGCCGCCCGATACGACCTGATCCATGCGATGCACGCCCGTTTGGTCCTCGTAGTGCTCCACCCAGTGATCGAGGAGATGATCGTGTCCGGCGATGGTCATCCGCACGTGATGGCGTCGGAATAGAGGGAGATACAAGTTGCGCATTGCCACCGATTGCGGCTCAACCACCGTCGCGCCGCCATGGGTGCCGGAGGTGATCGGCGGGTGATGGAAGAACGCCACGACGTGTGGATATCGTCGGCGATCGAGGCCTTCGAGCTGACTCGTGACCCATGCTCTCTGGGTGTCATCAGTGCCGATGTTCGAGTCGAGCGCGATGAAGAAGTACTGACCGAAGCCGAACGCAAACGTGGCGTATCCGTCGAGCCGGCGCCGTGAGCCTTCCCGCGGCCATAGCTTCGACATCGCCGCAGCGGCGTTGCGCAGTCGCTCCCACTCCGAGCTGGCGCCGGCTGGAGAGCCGCCCGTGTCGTGATTGCCGACCGCGAAGAAAAATGGCACGACGGCCTCGCGCGTCAGCCGCTCGATGAGCGACGTGAACCGCAGGTTCCATTGTTCGACCGCTCCGCCGCTGGTGACGGCATCGCCCGACTGCACGACGAAGCGGACCGGGAAGCCGGCTGCGGCCTCGGACTTCATCGCTTCCAGCATCCCGTCGATCACTCGAGCGTGATCCGGCTGGAGCTCCTGTCCGTTGACCTGCCCCCGGGTGTCGCCGTAGGCGAGAAAGGCGAATTTCGTGACGCCGGCGGAGTCCTGTTCCGACGGGAGCGCGATGGCCGGCGGTTCGATGGGCCGGACGGTCTCCTGTGACGCCCGTTGCTGCGCGGCGAGGGAGGCCGCGAAGGCACAGAGCGCGGCTGTCCCAAGGGACGCTCGTCTCATCATCAGTGAAGAAGCATACCTCAGGACGATGACGACGACCCGCCGCCCCGACTCACGTGCGCCGCGGGCTGCTAGGGTCGACTGGCCCGGAGCAACGCGACGAGGGCGAGGAGATAGATCATCGCGGCTCCAAGGAGGGTCATGCCAAATCCCCAGTTCATCGCGACGAAAATCGCGGACGTGGCCCCCACGACGGACAAGGCACCGTTCATCCCCCAGGCCCAGGTGATCATGTCTGGCGTCCTGGTCCGCAGGAGCTCGATTCCAGCCGGCATCGGGATGCCCAGCATCATGCCCAGAGGGAGGAGTGTCGCGAAGGCGATCGCGATGCGGCTGGCGCGGGCAAATGGGACGGCCCACGCGACGAGCGGCGCCAGCGCGAGCATACACATCACCGTCGTCGCGGCGATCGATGCGAGGGTGAGGGCCGCGGCACGCCTCAGGTGCGGTCCCCTGAGTCGGCGGCTCAAGGCGGATCCGAGTCCCGTCCCGAGGAGCAGGGAGAAGAGCGTCACCGTCAGCGAGTACACCGGGTGTCCGAGCAACAGGACGAACCGCTGAAGGATGGAGACCTCGATCAGCATGAAGCCCGCGCCGAGCGCGCCGAAGTACACCAGCCAGGCCGACCATCCCGGCGGCCGGTTGCCGCCGGCAAGCGCGAGCGGACCGACCACGAACAGCACCACGAGCACCCCGGAGATGAGCATCAGCGCCAGGAGCGCGCTCAGCCCGTTGCCAAACAGCATGTTCCGGCCGAGGACCACCTGAAATTGGTTACGGAGCTTCGTCGTGTGAAAGAAGAACGGCCGGTCGTCGGTCGTGGGCCGAATGTCCTGCGGGTAGTCCCGATAGAACTGCGCGCGATCAGCCGTCCGAATGAGTCGCGCGTAGTCCGCTATGTTCGTTCCACCCACGAGCTGCGGCTCTATCGTTTCCATCGGCGCTTCGAGCGGCAAGCCGTCAACCGCCGGCGCGTACAGAATCTGAAAACGGAGGCGCGCCGCCGTGTCGTGGATCGCTTGGACCTCGTCTCGGGTGAATGGCGATTTTTTCAACAGAAACGTGGCAATCCGATCGTGCTGCACGATGGCAATCCGCGACGCGGGATCCCAGCCGCGCGCCGCGCACGCCTCCTGCGCGAGAGACACGAGGCGCAGGCCGTCGAACACCCATCGCGTGATCGACAGAATGCCCGTGTCCGTCAGGTGATCCAGGTAATCGCCGAAGGCCTCGACGGTATAGAGCGTGTTTTCGGTGAGCGTGTAGGCGCCGGCGGCGGTCGCGGCCCAGGTGTCCACGAGCGACGCCTGGATGACGTCGTAGCGCTCGGGCGTCCGCCGGACGAAGCTGCGGCCGTCGTCCACGAAGATGCTCACGCGCGGATGCGTGTAGATCCCGCCGGAAAACTCGCGGAACTGACCACGCATCACATCGTCGGCAATGATCGGATTGATCTCGACGCCTTCCACCTGGCTCGCGCCGAAGACCAGCGCCGACACCAGATCCCGCCCGCCGCCCGGGCCTATGACGAGCGCTGTGAACCCCGGCGTCGCCGGCGTCCCTGACCCCAACCCCCCAACCCCTAACCTCGAACCCCCAACCCCTAACCTCGAACCTCCAACCTCTAACCTCTCTTTCAAGTGATACGCCAGTGCCGTGAGCTCGTAGCGCAGGTACTGGACGTTCGATAAGTCCGCGTTCATCCGGGGAATGGGCGTCGACGCCGCCGAATCGATGTCCATGTACTTCGTGTCGGGCAGTGCCCCGTCGTACGCGGCGCTGAGCGACCAGTCGCCATGCTCGCGGTCGTATACCCCGATCCGGGAGAAGGAATTCCACTTGCTGAAGAGAATGCGATCGCTCTGGTGTCCCTTCGTGTCCTTCACGTCGAAGCCGGCCAGGCCCGACAGCTGTCCCGCGAGCGGCACGACCATGATGACCGCACCGATCGCCGCGGTGCGGACACGCTGCGGACGGGGCGCGAACAGCAGCGCGGCGATGGACGCCAGGGCGGCTGCCGCCAGCACCACGCCCGGAGCTCCCAGCCTGTCGAGGAGCGGGATCAGCAGCAGGCAGCCGAGCGCCGCGCCGGTGAGGTCCGCGGCGTAGACCGCATTGATGCGTGCGGAGAGCCGGACGATCGCCAGCGTGATCACCAGCCCGCCCGAGAAGAACGGCAGCGCGGCGAGCGCATAGATCGTGAGCATCAGCGCGAGATTCTGCGGCGAATACGTCAGTCCGACGCGGAGCCGGACCAGCGCGAAGAGCGCGACGATCGTGCAACCGGCGTAGACGAGTGACTGCGAGGCCAGCAGTGTGCCGGTCGGGCGGCGGTCGAACTGCTTCCGTCGCAGGTACGCGAACACACCGCTTGCGCTCAACCCGAACAGGGCGAGGGAAATCGCCAGGAACGCGAAGTGGTAGTACATCACCACCGAGAAGATCCGGGTCAGCGCGAGCTCGGTCATCAGCAGCGTCGCGGAGACGCACGCCACGGCGAAGAGCTGAATCATGCGGAGTGAAGTCTATCCGATGGTGCTTGACAGCCCCCTGTCTTCTACACCACCATGAGCGCCCCTTCCACCGGAGGTTACCGTGGCCATCGCCGTCCATCTCCGCGTCAACGGCACCGATCGTCAATTGAACGTCGAGCCGCGCCTGCTCCTCGTGCATCTGCTTCGCGATGTGTGCAATCTGACCGGCACGCACGTGGGCTGCGAGACCGGCATCTGCGGGGCGTGCACCGTCCTCGTCGACGGCAGTGCCGTCAAATCGTGCACGATGTTCGCGGCGCAGGCCGACGGCGCCGAGGTCAGAACGATCGAAGGCCTGGCCAACGGCACCCTGCATCCAGTGCAGCAGGGCTTCTGGGAGTGCCACGGACTGCAGTGCGGCTTCTGCACGCCGGGCATGATCATGGCGTCCGTGCAACTCCTGGCGCGAAACCCCACGCCCACGCGCAGCGAGATCGCGCACGGCCTCGAGGGCAACCTCTGCCGCTGCACGGGCTACTCGCACATCATCGATGCCGTCGAATACGCGGCTGCTCGCGAGGAGGTGACCCGTGGCTGAGGCGACGAAAGAGCCTTACGTCGGCCGGGCGATGAAGCGCGTCGAAGACCCGCGGCTGATCAAAGGGATCGCGACCTACACCGACGATCTGCGGCTGCCCGGCCTCGTGCACGCCGCGATTCTGCGCAGCCCGTACGCGCACGCGCGCGTCGCGGCGATCGACACCGAGGCCGCCCGCGCGCTGCCCGGCGTCGTGGCGGTCTTCACCGGCGCGGATGTGAACGCGCACTGCGGGACGGTGCCGTGTGCGGCGTCGATTCCCGATTTGAAGGCGCCCGCCCATACGGTGCTGGCGGGCGATCGCGTCTATTTCGTCGGCCACCCGGTTGCCGTGGCCATCGCCAGCGATCCCTACATCGCGCGTGACGCGATCGAGGCCATCGTCGTCGACTACGACCCGCTGCCGGTCGTGACCAACCCCGAAGAGGCGCTGAAGGCCGGCTCGCCGCTCACGCATCCCGATCTGGGCTCCAATGTGGCGTTCACGCACCACGTCGCCGGCGGCGACGTCGACGCGGCGTTCCAGCAGGCCGATCGGGTGATCACTCAGCGGATCGTCCATCAGCGGCTGACGCCGATGCCGATCGAGCCGCGCGCCGTCGTCGCCTCGTATCACGCCGGCGAAGGATCGCTGACGCTTTGGACGTCCACCCAGGTTCCCCACCTTGTGCGGACCCTGCTGCCTGGGATGATTGCCATTCCCGAAAACAAGCTGCGCGTAGTCGCGCCGGAGGTGGGCGGCGGGTTTGGCGCGAAGCTGAACGTCTATGCCGAGGAGGCGCTGATCGGTCATCTGGCGATGCGCCTGGGCACTCCGGTGAAGTGGATCGAGTCCCGGCGGGACAATGCCTCGTCGACGATTCACGGCCGCGATCAGATCGGCGAGTACGAGGTCGCGGTGAAAAACGACGGAACGATCCTGGGGCTGAAGGCGCGGACGGTGGCCGATCTCGGGTCGTATCTCCAGCTGCTGACGCCGGCGATCCCGACCTTGACCGGCCTTGTCGTGACAGGCTGCTACCGGATTCCCGCCATCAAGCTCGAGATCGTGGGGGTCTACACGAACAAGATGGCGACCGACGCGTATCGGGGCGCCGGCCGGCCCGAAGCCACGTACTTGATCGAACGCCTGATGGACCTGTGCGCCCGCGAGACGGGCGTCGACCGCACGGACATTCGTCTCAAGAACTTCCCGCAGCCGTCGGAGTTTCCCTTTCAGAACGCCTCCGGGTTGTTCTACGACAGCGGCAACTATCAGGCGGCGCTCGCGAAAGCGCGCGAGCTCGCCGATTGGCACGGGCTCGTCGCCGAGCAGTCCGCCGCCCGCGCGGCCGGGCGGCTGTTCGGGATCGGCATCTCGACATACGTTGAGATCTGCGCGATGGGGCCGTCGAAGGCGATGCCGGCCGGTGGCTGGGAATGGGGGTGCGTGCGCATGGAGATCTCCGGCAAGGTGACCGTCATCACCGGCGTGACCCCCCATGGTCAGGGACAGGAGACGAGCTTTGCGCAGATCGTGGCCGATCGTCTCGGCGTGCCGATCGAGGACATCGTCGTGATGCACGGGGATACGAGCGTCGCGCACTACGGCCGCGACACGTACGGGAGCCGCGGCACCGCGGTGGGTGGGTCCGCGATCGTGATGTGCATCGATAAGGTCGTGGCGAAAGCCAGGACGCTGGCGGCGCATCTTCTCGGCACATCCGCCGACGGCGTGGTCTTCGAGTCGGGCGTCTTTGGCGCGCCCGGCGTGTCCGATCGCGTGGTGGGATGGGGCGAGCTCGCGGGAGAGGCGTACATCGCGAAGAATCTCCCGGCGGGCTTCGAGCCGGGTCTCGAAGCCTCGAGCTTCTTCGAACCGGAGAATTTCACGTTTCCGTTCGGCACGCACATCGTCGCGGCCGAGATCGATCGTGAGACGGGCAAGGTGTCGATCAGGAAGTACGTCGCCGTCGACGACTGCGGGCCCCAAATCAACCCGTTGCTCGTCGAGGGACAGGTGCAGGGCGGGATCGCCCATTCCATCGGGCAGGTGCTGTTCGAGCAGACGCTGTACGATGAGGACGGCCAGCTGTTGACGGGGGAGTTCATGGACTACGCGATGCCGCGCGCCGCGGACATCCCCGACTACATCCTCGGCAGCACGGTCACGCCATCGCCGGTCAATCCATTGGGCATCAAAGGGGTCGGTGAGGCCGGGACGATCGGCGCGACGCCGGCGATCGCCAACGCGGTGATGGATGCGCTCGAACCCCTTGGCGTGACGCATCTCGACCTGCCGTTGACACCAGAGCGCGTCTGGCGGGCGATACACGTCCGAGCGGCGGCGACAGTGTAGAAGCGTGTGACCTGGCCCGATGAGGCCCGGGCTTGCAGTGTCTGTTGGCGGACCGTTTGGGGTTCGCCGGGAGAAAACAATGTATCCCGCACCGTTCGAATATCTCCGACCATCAACCCTTGACGAGGCGCTTGCGCTGCTCAGCAGCCATGGAGAAGATGCGAAGCTGCTCGCCGGAGGCCACAGCCTGATTCCAGCGATGAAGCTGCGGCTGGCCAGGCCCAGGTTCGTGGTCGACATCGGCCGTGTGTCCAACCTCCGATACATTCGCGAGCGTGAGGGTCAGATCGCGGTTGGGGCGATGACCACGCACCACGACATCGAAGCCTCGGATCTGCTGAAAGAGCGGTGTCCTTTGCTGCCTGAAGCGGCCGCGCAGATTGGCGACGTGCAGGTCCGCAACAGGGGAACCATCGGCGGAAGCCTCGTCCACGCCGATCCGGCCGCCGACTGGCCGGCCGCCATCCTGGCGCTGGAGGCGGAGATCGAGCTCGCGGGCCCCGGCGGACGCCGCGTCGTTCGCGCCGACGCGTTTTTCGTCGATCTGCTTCAGACCGCGGCTGCGTCCAACGAAATCCTCTGTGAAATCCGGGTGCCGGCGACATCACGCGCCGTGGCGTACGAAAAAACGCAGCAGAAGGCGAGCGGCTTTGCGATCGCCGGCGTCGCGGTCGTCGTGCAGGGCGCCGAGAATGTCCGCGTTGGCGTGACCGGCGTGGCGGCAGCGCCCTACAGAGCGAGGGCTGCAGAGGCCGCTCTGGCCGCGGGCGCGCCCGGCGCGGAGGCGATCGCTCGCGCCGCAGCGCGCGTGGGAGACGGGATTCAGGCGCTCGGTGACATCCATGCGTCTCCCGAGTTCCGGCTCCACCTGGCGGCGGTGAACGCCAAGCGGGCGCTGACCCGAGCGCTGTCCTTGTGAAATTCGCCACGGGCGCGGCTATCGCCGCGCCTCGCGAGCGAGTGTTTGCCGCACTGGTCAGCCCCGACGTATTGCAGCGCTGTATTCCGGGCTGCGAAGAGCTCACGGATGCCGGGAACGACATCTATAAGGCCACGATAAAGATCGGAATGGCGGGCCTGCACGGGATCTATGCGGGCACGGCGTCGCTCCGCGATCGTGTGCCCCCTGAATCGTTCACGCTCGGTTTCGAGGGCAAAGGCAGCGCGGGCTTCGCGCGTGGCACTGCCAGGCTCAGACTCGACGCCGACGGCGACGGGACGCGAGTCACCTGCAACGCGGACGTCCAGGTGGGCGGCGTCATCGCAGCAGTCGGATCGCGCCTCGTCGAGGCCGCCGCGCGCAAGCTGGCCGGCGACTTCTTTCGCCAGCTCGCGATTGAGACGAATCCCTGAGGTAAACTTATCGACCGTGCGTGCTACCGCCGTTGAAGAGAGGCAATCAGGGGGGCTGGTGCTGCTGTGCCTCGCGGCGTGGGCCATCCCGGGAGCCGGGCATCTGTGGCTGGGTCGGCGCGCGAAGGGTTTGATCTTCCTTGTCGCGATTACGCTGATGTTCACGATCGGCCTCGCCGTCCACGGCCGGCTGTTCCCCTTCGATTTCTCCGAGCCGTTCGTCGGCCTGATGGCCGTGGCTGACGTCGGTGTCGGCCTTCCGTATTTCATCGCGAACGCACTGGGAGCGTCCGGGGGCGACGTGACGGCCGCGACCTACGAGTACGGCAATACGTTCCTGATCGTCGCCGGTCTCCTGAACCTCCTCGTCGTCATCGACGCCTACGACGTGGCCCTCGGCCGCAAGTAATGCAGAGTCACAGTCTCCTGCTCGTCACGTTCGCGTTTTTCGTGTCGCTGGTTTTCAGTCTGCTCTCCAAAGACGAACGCAGGGACCAGCTCCGGTTCGGCGGGATGCTGTTCGCTGGCTTCCTCGTCGCGGCGATCGTGCTGGGCTGGCTCATGTACCCCTTTCCGTTGTGAGCCGGGGCCGTGCCCTCTCGCTCTGGGCGCCTGTGGTGCTCAACATGGCGCTCATTTTCGGTCTGTCTTCTGTGGCCCAGCCCCCCGAGTTGCCCGGTCCAGGGATCGAGTACTTCGACAAGTACGTGCACGTCATCCTCTACGCCGGGCTCAGTGCGTGGTTCATCCGGGCGCGGGCGGGCGGGTGGTCGCGGCGGATCACCCTGGGAGCGGCGCTGACGGCCGTGATCTTCTCGACGGCGTACGGCGTGACCGACGAGCTTCATCAGTACTTCGTGCCGCCGCGCCAGAGCGATGCGCTCGACGTTGCAGCGGACGCGATTGGCGCGACGCTCGCGGCCGGTCTGTTGTATGCAGGTATAATTCGAACCCGTCATGGCCTTTGACAACCTCCTTCTCGAGCGGGACGCGGCGCTCGCGCCAGCCGTCCCGTCCGCGCCGGTCGCGACTGTCGCGACCGTCACGATCAATCGGCCCAAGGTTCTCAACGCGCTCAACTCGCAGACCCTCGGCGAGCTGCGGAGTCTGTTCCTCGATCTGAAGAGCGATCCGAGCGTCCGGGCGGTCATCCTCACGGGCGCGGGCGACAAGTCGTTCGTGGCGGGCGCCGACATCAACGAGCTCGCGGTCCAGACCCCCGGCTCCGCGCGCGACTACGCGCTCGCGGGACAGCACGTGCTCGACATCATCGAGAACCTCGGTAAGCCGGTCATCGCGGCCATCAACGGCTTTGCCCTCGGCGGCGGTTGCGAGCTCGCGATGGCCTGCACGCTTCGTGTAGCCGCCGATACCGCGAAGCTTGGGCAACCGGAAATCGCCCTCGGCCTCCTTCCCGGGTACGCCGGCACTCAACGCCTGGCGCGACTCGTCGGCAAGGCGAAGGCGCTCGAGATCATCCTGACCGGCACGCCCATCTCCGCAGCTGAGGCCGAGCGCATCGGTCTCATCAACCGGGTCGTGCCGGCGGCGGAACTGATGGCCAGCGCGAAAAAGCTCGCCAGTGTGCTGGCGAAGCAGGCGCCGATCGCCGTGGAGTACATCATCAGCGCCGTCAACAAGGGGCTGGAGATGCCGTTCGCCGCCGCGTGCTCGTTTGAGGCGACCCTGTTCGGGCTCATCTCGAGCACCGGCGACATGCGGGAAGGGACCAGAGCCTTTCTCGAGAAGCGCACACCCGAGTTCAAGGGGAAATAGCGCGCGCACGGTAGGCGGGGCGGAGCTCGTAGGCGCGACGTTGAGGTCGGGCGCGTAGGCGGGGCGGAGCTCGTAGGCGCGACGTTGAGGTCGGGCGCGTAGGCGGGGCGGAGCTCGTAGGCGCGACG
>JAHFUL010000016.1 GCA_023265155.1 Acidobacteriota bacterium | reverse complement strand
TCACCATGAGCGTTCGTCAACGCGGATTCTGCAACGGGGAACGGAGGGGAACGAGGCCGGCGACGAGAGGGACGCGGCCGAAGAAATCACGCGAACACGACGATCACGAGCGTGGAAACGACCGGTCTCTTCCTACCGCGATCAGCGGTTTAGTTCAACGTTGTATAGGTGGAGCGCGCCAATTGCCGTTGCCAGCCCACGGTACGCGCACGCAGCCACGCTCTCACTCGCTCGTCTGCCGCCATTTTTCCCGCGCATTGGTAAAGCGTCAAGGGCAATCTCCACAAGCGATTGCCGGCTGCGGCCTGCGTTTCAGCCGTGGATTGGTGCGGGCGCCATAACCACGGAATCCGAGGGATAGGTGGAGGGCGCCAATTTCGGGTGTCCGCGTCAACGTCGGTTTCCGCCAAGCGCCGCCGCACCGCACCAGCCGTGGGGGACCCGTGCGGCCGGATCGACAAGGGCTGGCCGGCTCGCCACTTCCAGCGTCGGCGTCGATCTGGCACGCCGGTTACCCCGTGTGACGACCGAGGTGCGCCTTGCGAGAGCTTGAGACGTCGTTGCAGCAATTCGGGGAGTTCCTTCTCAAGGCGCAGCTTGTGAAGGAGAAAGCAGCGCCCTACTGCGTGCGCTGGGTGCGCCGGTTCTCACGCGTCAGGCCTCCAACGAGCCGCTGGCGGATCAAGTGCAGCGGTTCCGCGAAGAGTTAGAACGGAGCGGCAGCTGTCAGGACTGGCAAGTGCTCCAGGCTGAAACAGGCCCTCCGCATCTACTTCGTCAACTTCCTCCAGCGAACCGACTGGCATCGGCGGTCAGGCAGCACGATCGTGGACGAGCACGGCCGGGCCGGTCCGCTGGCGGCCCTCGAACAACTGCGGTCGCGCATCAGAACCCGGCACTACTCCTATACCTTGGGCACGCCAACGTCGAGACGACCATGGTGTATACCCACGTTGCGAAGGACCTGCGCAACCCGGCGCGAAGTCCTCTCGACATCCTTCGCGCCCGCGCGGACCGGTGAGTCGGAGTGTCGCTGCGCGCATTCAGTGTCGGCGCGCACGCGGTGACGATGCCGTGACTCGAGCGCGCATGGCGCGTCTCGGTGACGCGTAGGATATCGCCGGCCCCCGGAGCGCCCGATAGGCGAATCCGGAACTGCTCGCGCCGCCTCGACGACGCCGCACGAACGAGCATGGTGGTTCACCCTGAGTGCTCGACCCAGCTCATCCCGAGCCCCTGACCCAGCTTCCCGTGAGAAGCGCGTTGATTTTTGGGAGGTAGGTCAATTCTGCCGCGTCGAGGTCGTCCGCGAGGACGAACAGGATATTGGGTCGCGACGGTTGCGGCTGCCGGACGCGCCCGACCGTGGTCACGGCGGCGAGCGTCAGCAGTGTGAGGACGACGCCTGGCACCAGTCGGAGTTGACGTTGATGTTCCATCACGATGCCTCCTGACTGACGAAGCGGCCGCTGACTATCTACTCGATGCGCAGGCGCGACTTGTTCAACACGACGACGTAGGGATTCCAGGTCGAGAGCACGTAGTACACATTCAACTCGGATCCCAGCCGCTTCGTCCAGCGCTCGACGACGTATGGCGCATATCCGCCGCCGCGCACGGCCTCAGGGTTTGCCTGGCCCTGACCAATGACCGGCCCCGAGAGTCCATCCGGCGGTCTGGCGCGAGGGTCGTGAATGAACTTGCCGGCGGCATCGCGATTGGCGTCCAGGATGACTTGTGGTTCGCTCCACGGCCCCCACGGTGTCGTCGAGTACGAAAACTGGATCCCCTGCGTCGCCGGCGGCCGGCTGTCGTAGGTCATCAGCCACAGGCCGAGATCCTGGCACCATGTCTACAATTCACGGTCGGAGCCGTCTAGGGCGCTCCAGCCACGACGATCCTGAGATCGCTGACGTTCGCGGTGTCGATGGTCACGTCAAGTGTCCCTGGTTCCAGCGCGGGCGTCGGGCGGATCGGGTCTGCTCGCGGCGTTCCGTCGATGTCGATGCCGAAGTTGTCGGTAGCAGCGAAGATCCCGCCGAAGCCAGCTGCCCGCAATGTGTACGAACCGGCAGCCACATCACCGAAGGTGAATGCGCCGCTCGCGTCCGACTGGCTCATGCGGGGTGCTCCCATCGCAAGAGAGACGAGAAAATCGGTTCCGCGCGGCGCCGTCATCAGCATCACCGTCACGCCCGCGACGGGAGCGCCCACTCCGTCGACGACCACACCCGACACGCGGAACGCGGGGACGGCGACGAGCTGGATAGTCAGCGCGCTCACCGTTTCACCCGACAACACCGACACGGGTTGAGCAGCGGACACGTCGGGCGTGCCAGGAAAGAATGTGAAATCCGAGCGCGGACTCGCCGCGATCACGTACTCGCCCGGCGGGAGCCCCAAGATCCGGAACTCCCCGAGGTCGTTCGTCTGATCCTGGCCGGACGGCATGAGCAAGGGGGCACCTGAGGAGCTCAGCCCCGCCGGCCGGTCGTTCAAGTGGAGCCGTTTCAACAACGCCGTCACCCCGACATCGACGAGCGGTTTCCCAAACTGATCGAGCACACGCCCAGTGATCACACCGCCCCTTTGCAAAGACACGGTCAGACCGTCCAGAACCTGACCAGCCGACAGCTCGAACATCGCCATCGTCGAAGGTTCCATCGGAGGCGCAAAGCCAGTCTTCTGGGCCGCGATGCGGTACCGCCCAGCCGGCAACGCGTCGAAGTGATAGCGACCGTCCTCGTCGGTAACGGAGGCCGGAGGCGGGTCGGCTGGCGCGAATCGCTCTTCGAGGATCACGAACACGCGGGCGCCAGCGACCAGTGCATTCGTGCCGTCTTCGATCACCTGTCCCGACACTTGACCCATGGGTGTGACCGGCTGCGGGAGTTGACTCGCGCCGAGCGTGCCCATAAGAGTCAGGCTCGCGAAGAGGAGTGTCATCCAAAGGTCCCCTGCGGTCCCCGCGTTTCGGAGGTTCCGGTCAACGCCTGCATGACGTCGGACTCGCGTTAGGGCGCTACTGCTTGCCGGCGATAGACACTTGTCTGCCGGAAATTCGCTGGGTTGCCATCTCCCATCGTGACGACGATAGGAGAGAATCGGCGTCACGCTTGGGCGCGAGGGGCGGCTCGCCACCGATGCCGAACACGCTGATAGAAGAAGGCGGCCTCAACCCTGGGCCGCCGGCACGGGCGCGTTCCCCGTCTGGGTGAACGCCACGGCTGGACTCAGGACTGCCGCGACTGCCAACGCTCCTAATCGCTTCCTCTGCATCAGCTCCTCCTCGAAGAAAACGCGGTCTACTCTAAGCAGCCGTGGTGAAAGTCATATCGAGCTGGTGCAGTCCCAGGCGCAGGCAGAAGAAGGGGTCAGAGCCGTTGTTCTCGGCCATCGCAAAGGGGTCTGACCCCTTCTTCGAGCGGCAACGCACGTGCGCCACGGACTGCTAGGTTCCGATCCGCTGACCTCCCGTCAGCGATTGCCGGAATCGGGTATGAGATGCGATTCTCCCACAAACCGTCTGCTTCCTGACCTCTTCCTCGAGCGAGAAGAGAGAGAATCTCGCACCACGGCCCTTGACAATTCCGTCGCGCCGCCCATAATCACGGCTGCTCCGTCGCCGTAGAGCCGCCTCCAAAGCATGGACGACCTGACACCAGACTCCCACCGGCTCCTGGAAGAACACCTCAAGGTGAAACAGTTCAATCCGCTCGTGCTGGACCGCACGGTGATTGCGCTGCCGCTGCTCAGGGCGATGCAGGAGGATGTCGACACCATCAACGCGATCATGAAAGACCACCCGGAGGCGGTGGTGGAGTTCAATACCGCCGTCGAATACAACGTCGGGTTTCCCGGTGGGGCCGAAGCGGCGCGTCAAGCGGTTCAGGAGATGGCAGGACGTGCCGCAACGCAGGCCTCGAAAATGTCGGCGGCGCAAGGCGAGAGGGCCCCCGAGGCATTACGCGAACGCATGGAGAAGCGGCATCAGGCGATGATCGAGGCGATCGCCGTGCAGACGATCGCACCGCTCGTGCCTGGGAGCCACTACGGGTTCGCGCGTCTCCACGCGGCTGTCGTCCGACGAATTCTCAACGAAAACGAGCGCGAGGGATCAGTCGGCCGGCCGCAGCCGATCACGCGGCTCGGTCCGGCGCGATTCGACGTGATCATCGATCTCAATCTCGAGCACCCGCGCGGCCGCGAAGCCGCGAGGCGGTGGGTGGTCGACCACATCGAGCCTGCGAAAGCACAGGCCGACGTCCGCGACGCGGGACAGGACCTGCACTGGGAGAAAGACAATCCCAACAGCCAGTACCTCTTCGCCCGGCTGGAAGCGCGGACCATCCGCAAACTCGTGGAACTGGACATCGCGCAGGCTGAGGTCGAGGCGGACAAGCGCCGCGGGGCGACGACCAATCCCACCATCATGGCGACGATCGACGCACGAAAGTACCGGGCGATCTTTCACATCTGGCCAGATTTCGATGTGTCCGCGTGCATCAACAAGTCGATCGCCACGGTCAAGGCCGACGCGGCGCAAAACTCATTTTCGGCGCATGGCGCAGGCGTGACGTGGGCGGTGATGGACTCGGGCATCAAGCACGATCACCGGCATTTCGCCAAATACGCCAACGTCGATCCGAATTCGCCGCTGCACAAGGACTTCACGACCGATGGCGCCGGGCCGTTCGACGACGAGAACGGCCACGGGACGCATGTGGCCGGGATCATCGCGGGAGAATGGCGCGTCCCACCCGATGCGCCCGAAGCACAGCGGCCGACCGCCGTCTCCCGGTCTCTGAACGAGAAGGGGGACACCGAGTATCGGGGGGCGCGCCTCGAGGGCGCGAGCGGGATGGCCCCGCGATGTCAGCTCGTGAGTCTGCGCGTCCTCGACGAGAACGGAAAAGGGTCGGTCAGCAACCTGATTGCGGCGATTGCCCACGTGCAGGAAAGGAACGGCTACGGTCGCCGGCTCATCATCCATGGCGTGAACATGAGCCTCGGCTACAACTTCGAGCCCGAATGGTTTGCGTGCGGGCAGAGTCCGCTCTGCGTCGAGGTGGACCGGCTGGTCAAATCGGGCGTGGTCGTGGTGGTCGCCGCCGGGAACACCGGGTACGGCACGTTGAAGTCGTCCATCGGCGCGACCTCGGCCGGCATGGCGCTGACCATCAACGACCCCGGCAATGCCGACCTCGCCATCACGGTGGGCTCCACGCATCGCGACATGCCGCACGTGTACGGCGTCTCGTATTTTTCATCGAAGGGGCCGACCGGCGACGGACGATTGAAGCCGGACCTCGTCGCGCCGGGCGAGAAGATCCTGTCCTGCGCCACCGGCCTGCTGAAAACCGAGGGGGCGAAGGGCCGCGAGTGTGATTACGTCGAGAGCAGCGGCACGAGCATGGCCGCCCCGCACGTCAGCGGCGTGATCGCGGCGTTTTTGTCGGTCCGCAGCGAATTCGTCGGGAAGCCGGAACGCGTCAAGGAGCTGTTCGTGTCGAGCGCGACGGACTTGCGCCGCGACCGTTATTTCCAGGGTGCAGGTCTCGTCGACTTGATGCGAACGATCCAGTCCATCTGAGCCGCGTGAAACGGCTCGAAACGGAGGTCTCGTGACCGACATTTCTGGAATTCCCTACGTCGAGGCGCGGTTCGACAAGAACGGTGCCCTCGAGAGTGCCGTGACACTCCCTGATGGCGTCACCGATCTCTTCGTCATGTCGCACGGATGGAACAACAGCGCGGACGACGCGCGCAATATGTACCGAGCGTTCTTCACGAACTTCGTCGAAGTCGGCGCGCCCAACGACCTGCCTGGCCGCAGATTCGGGATCGTCGGCGTCATCTGGCCGTCGAAGAAGTTCGACGAGCTGGTGGCGGTCGCGGGACAGGCTGGCGACGCCCAGGGCTCGGCGAGTCTGGGCGCCGCGGATGATCGCTCGCGCCGGGCGCTCGATGAGAAGCTCGATCGGATGAAGGACCTGTTCGCCGACCCTGAGCAGCAGAAGATCCTCGAGGAAGCACAGGCACTGGTCTCCGAGCTCGAGGACAGCGCCTCCGCACGCCGTGCGTTCGTCGACACGATCCGCTCGCTGCTCGATCCATCGGCCGCGAACAAGGAGGACGCGTCCCTCACGTTCTTCAAGAGCGACGGCAATGAGCTGATGGACAACCTCAAAGTCGACGAAGAGGATCTCGATCCCGAAGTCGCCGGATCAACTGACGGCAGCGCCTCTCTGCCGCTTGGCGTCGGGAGCACGGGTCTGGAGACGGGCGGAGCGGCAGGGTTGAGGGAGTCGCTCTCCGGCTTCAAGGCGTCGGCCATGAACGTCCTGAATTTCACGACGTATTACGAGATGAAGGCCCGAGCAGGAACGGTCGGGAAGAACGGCGTCGCCAAGCTGGTTGACGAGCTGGCGCTGAAGGTCGAGCGCATTCACCTCGTGGGTCACAGCTTCGGAGGACGCGTCGTCGCCGCCACCGCCGCCAACTCGACCACGAACAAGATCAAGAGCCTGTCGCTCCTGCAAACGGCGTTTTCGCACAACGGGTTCTCGAAAACGATGAATGGCTTCTTCCGGAGCGTGGTCGATCAACAACGGGTCGGCGGCCCGATATTGGTGACCCACACGCCGAACGACAAAGCCGTGGGCGTCGCGTACCCGTTGGCGTCGCGAATCATCGGCGACAAGGCGGCGGCGTTCGGCGACAAGAACGACGTCTTCGGTGGCCTCGGCCGCAACGGCGTCCAGCAGATGCAGAACGGCGAAACGATCGAAGGGACATTGCTGGAGGCAGGCGCGAGCTACGCGTTCAGAGCCGGCGTGTTCTTCAACCTTGAAGCGAGTGACTTCATCAAGAGCCACGGCGACGTGACCGGCAAGCAGGTCGCCCACGCCGTTCGAACGGCAATCGCGTAGACTCCGCCGTGCGGTTCGCCTGCTGCTCCTGCGGAAGTTCCATCCGCGCGTCGTGAGCTGCGATCAGCGCTCGCCGCCCATGAGCTCTTTACACCGCATGAGTGAACAGTAATACTACCGCCCTCGACTCCCGACATAATGCAGACGCTGGATAGAATTCGGAATCTGGCACAGCTCCTCAATCTCAAGAAGACCGCGGGCGAGAGCTTCGTGCTCATGCTCGGTGCTGGAGCGTCGCTGAGCTCCGGCGTGAAGCCGACCGCCACCATCATGGAGGAGCTGGTCTCGACATATGCCACCCAGACGGCATCGGCCGACACGATAGAAGATCGCTTCGACGAGCTCTGGCGCACTGGCAGCGAGGCCAACCGGGGGCTTTGGCTGAAACCGTACCTGAACCGCCCGCCGTCGAGCGGATACCATCGGCTCGCCGAGCTCATTCAGCGCGGATTCTTCGATGTCGTCATCACGTTCAACTTCGATCGCCTCCTCGAACGCGCGCTGGACGACGCGGGGTTCACGGACTACAAAACGATTATTCGCGGCGAGACGGACGTGCAGAGCATCGCCAAACTGGTGCAGAGCCGAGAGCCCCGCGTGAAGATCCTCAAGATGCACGGGAGCCTGCAATCCTCGGATTACTTCCTGTTTTCCAAGGAGGAGATGCTGAATTATCCGCCGGATCTCGAGAAAGTGATCAGCGATCTGACCAGCCGCGACATCGTCATCTGCGGATACGCGTTCAACGACGAGTGTTTGCGGCGGGCCTTCGACCCGTCGAAAGGCGGCGGAGACATCTACTACGTCAATCCCTCCGGCGCAGTCGAGAACGTCAAGGGGCTCCTGTCCCGCAGGCGCTCGCTGGAGAGGGTCATCGGCGGGGACCTTGGAAAGTTCGACGACTTCGTCGAGACGCTTCATCGCCAGCTGACCACGCCGGTCGAGGCTTCGACGGCGCGGACGCGGCAGAACAGCTTCAAGTTCCTCGACCACTACCAGGAAGATCAGCAGCTCTGGTTTCTCGGACGACGAAAGCTGACGCGAAAAGTACTGAAGCTGTTCGAAGGCGTGCCGCCCCCGGCGCTCTTTCTTTCCGGCAAACCGAAGGTGGGCAAGACGTCTTTCATTCGCGCCGGACTCACTCCTTATCTCCTCAAGCCCCTCAAGCCAAGGCGGGGGAAGGACGCGAACAAGTACGAGTATGAGTGCGTCTACGTTCGCTGCAAGCAGGATGTCGAGCCACAGCTTCGGGCGGCCCTGAAGGCACGATTCTCCGTCGACGACGAGGCGTGGGAGACCCTGCTGCCACGCCTCAAAACGCTGACCTCGAAGTGCATCGTGATCTTCCTGGATCAGTTCGAGCGAGCGGCCCGGGCGGCTCAGGAGTCTCCGGACAAGAAGAAATCCATTCTCGATTTGGCGGGCCGTCTGCTGAAGCATGCGGACGAGCGTCTGGTGTTCGTGTTCATCGCCGTCGACGAGAATGCGTTCTCAAAGCTCTTCATCTCGTTGAAGCGTCCTGAAGATCCCGCAGACATTCCCCCCTTGCCTCCCGAGCGGGTGGCCAGCATCATCAGGTACGCGGCTCGCAAGGGAGACGTCGCGCTCGACCCCGACTTGATCACCACGCTGAGTAACGAGTACCGGGAGGGCTTGAAGCGTGGCGACCAGTCGTTCACGCTCGCGCACGTACAAACCATCTGCTATTACCTGGCGAGAGGCTTCCTTCCCAAATGGGAGGGATACGACCAACTGCCCGCCCCGGGCCTGCGGGCCGCGCTGGACTCCATCAAAGACAACAGCAGCCTGATGGATCTCCTCGATGATCTCTCCACGGAAGAGCGGCGCCTGATTCGAAGCTTCCTGAAAATGATTTGCGACCCCGGACGCAACACGAGACAGATCGTCGAATTCATCAGGAATCATTTTCCCGACATCAGGGAAGATCGGTTCCCAGAGCCGATCGCATGACTCCCGCCGCGCCCCGACCGTCGGGCGAGCTGGTCTTCCTCGACGAGCTGCTCGCATCGGACGAGCTCTGGATCGAGCGGCCCGACGAGGGCAAGGCCCTGGCCGAGCACATTCTCCGCAGCGACGCCCCGATCATCGTGTTTCACGGCCCGCGCCGATCGGGAAAGACCGAGCTCATCCAGCGATACGTCATTCCGGTGCTGAACGAAAACGCACTCGGTTGGCGCGTGGCGTATCGAGGCTCCGGCGAGATGGCGGCGGCAGCGACGGACCCGGACTCGCCGGTCATCGAGGTGTGGGACGACTTCGAGCGGTGGCTGGTCGCGGACGAGCCTCTTCGCGGCAACCTGCTCAAGCGTCTGTCGCGATGTGCGGAGCAACGTGGCCGAGCCAGGGTCGTGCTGATCCTGGAAGAGGATCACCTCAGCGCCCTCTTTCAGCTTCGTGGCTCGATCCCCCGGCTTCTGGACGATGTCGGCGAGATCCCGGGAATGTCCCAGCCCCGGCTCCTGCAGTCCCTCGCACACGCGATCGGCCCGTGCGGCGTTCGGGTGTCCACCGCCTTTCTCGAAGCGCTGGCGCATGACCTCGAGAGCGTGCGGACGAAGGCCGGACTCAATCCCGAGGTGGTGGCCGTCCTGGCGTTCGAGCTTTGCCGATCCAAGGTTGTCGACCGGGAGCTGGCCCAGGCGGACCATCAGGCCGTCGGCGGCCTCACCGGTATGCTGGAGGCGCACCTCGACTTCGTGTTCGAGCGTTTGCCCGACTCGATAGAGCCGCAAATCGGCTGGGCCGTCCTCCAGCAGGTCGTGACTGTGCGCCGAGGGCAGCCTGTCGACCTCACCGACGTGTCCCATCGATTTGACGTCCCCATGGACGTGCCTTCGCGCGTGCTGGGGTGGCTGAAAGAAGACCGGCGCATCCTGCGCGCGAGCTCCGACGGCGGCTTCGACGTCGTGCCCGGCCAGCTCGTCGCGGCGGCCGAAGCCAGGGCGCAGCGGGAGGCGGATGCCGCCGAGCAGTCGCGATGGATTCTGCGGCAGGGCGTCCGGCACTTCGCGGACGGCGACGCGCTCCTCTCCGAGCAGAGCTTCAAGAAGGTGCACGCGCATCGCAGCGCGCTCATCGTCGACCCCGAGGAAGCCGCGCTGATGCTTCGCTGCTCGCTGGCGTACGAGAATGACCTCCTCGCAGGCGCCACCGAGCACTGGCTGCGGCGCGTGAAAGATCCCGAGGTCAACGTCGAGATTCTGCTGGACGCGCTATGCGACTCGCGGGCAGACGTCAGGCGGCGGGCCGCGGGGCGCTTACGCGAGTTCGCCCGGCCGGAGGTGCGGGACCCGCTCCATCTGCTGGCGCTTCGCGACCCGGACGAGGCCGTCCGGGCGCAGGCGATCGACAGCCTGGACGCCATCAAGGACTCGGACCTCAGAGCATCCCTGATCAAAGAAGTCCAACAGAAGAGCAGCCCGTACCGATTGCAGGCGATCGATGGGCTTCGGATCTTCACCGACGATGACACCGTCGAATGCCTCGTCCGGATCATCGGCAACCACGCGCCCGCGGAGGACCTCGCCGCGCGCAGCCGAGCCATCGACGCGTTGAGCCGTCAAGGCACGACACAGTCGGCCGACGCGCTGCTCGGCATCGCGCTGCAGGACGAAGACGCCGAGGATCGGGAGGGGGCAGCCCACGCGTTGGGTCGCGCGGGCTCGAGCGTCTCGTCGCGCCGCGTGCTGGAGCGGTTGAAGCAGCCTCGGGACTCGACGCGGCGGCCGCAGCTGTCACTCTCGCCGGCCTCCGCGTTCATTGCGCTGGCGCAGACCGGAGTGGCGGCAATCACCGTGCTGCTGAATTTCGTGATTCACGGGCTGATTCTCGCGACCATCGGACGCGTGAGGTTTGCCGTGGCGTTGACGGTGATCGAAGGCGCCGGTTTCGCGCTCTTCGCGTGGTCGAGCCAAGGGGAGGCGGAGGCCTTGGGTCTGCTGCTGTTGCTGTCCACCTGGTCGGTGGGTATCCTGAGACCCACTCAGATCCTGCTCAGCGAGCGCCTTGACGGGGTCCGTCAGAGCCGGTACCGAAAACGTTTGGGCGCGGTCCTGTTCGCGTTCGACGTCGTGACCTTCTTCTTCTTCTTTCACGGTCTGGCCAGCATGCTGGCGAGAAGAGGGCGTCGAGGTCTCGTCCTCATCGGTTTCGAGGCCGTGGGCCTGTTCCTGCTGGTCAGCTTTGATTACTTCTTCGAGGGCACGCTCGTCGGCTTCGATCAACTCTCCTCAACCATCCGCTTCGTTCCCAGGGCGTTGACGATTGCCGGGTACTCGTTGCTCGCCATCTCGTACATCACCGGCATCGGAACGGTGCTGCTGGAGACGTTCTTCTGGCGCGACCGGCGCCAGATCCGCCTCAGGATCGACCACGTCTATTCCCAGCTCCTGAGAAATCCAGCGGCCTCGGCGAACGTCCTCGATGCCTTGCGGAGCTCCGATAGGAAGCAAGTGCGGTGGGCTACGCGGATCGCGCAGCAGTATCGAAGCGCCATGCGGGACGCGTTGCGCGGACTCTGGCCGGAGGGTGACGGAGCCACGCGCGCGCGCCTGCTGAGGATCATGGCCTGGCGTCCGGACGCCGATTCGGTCGAATTCCTGCGGACCGTGGCGCCCACGCTCGGCTGGCGCGGGCGCCTTCGTTATGTCCGGTCGCTCTGGAATTTCCGCTTTTCTGTCTGGCCAAAGCCTCTTCTGGGCTTGATGGTGATCGCGGTGCTGGTGCTCGGCGCGTACATCGGGGTTCTGTACCGATACACGCAGAACACACCCGAGCACCTGCTGCAGATCGTTCAACGAGAACCCGCGCCCGACTCCCTCCTGCAGCGCCTCCTGCAGCCAATCGTTCAACCGGGGGCGACTCCAGGCGACCCCCGCGTCGAGGCACTCAAGAGATTGGAGGGCCTCGCGAAGTCGGGCAATAAACAGGTTTCGAGGATGGCCGCCACCAGCCTCCTGTCGGCACTCGCCGATGAAGAAAATCCGATAACTGCCGAAATGGTCCTGAACGAGATCCTCAGCATCGTGCCGAGGGTGTTCGGAGCTTCATCCGCCGTTCAAGGGAAATCCAGACTGCCGGAGCTCGAAACCTCCGTGCAAGAATTGCTCAGCAACTCCGGCTTGAATCCCGTCTCGCGAAAGCTCGCGGTCGATGCGTTGCAGCAGATTGGAACGCCGCAGGCCGCGGCGAAGCTGAAAGAATTCGTGGAACGCCCCGGTCCGACGCGCCGCAGGCCGGGCGAAGTTCAGCCGTCGCCAGCCGATGATCCCGAGCTCCGTCTCAGGCTGGATGCTATCAACGCCCTTGGGAGCATCGACAGCGCCGGCGTGGCGCCGTTGCACTTGTTGAGCGAACTGAGCCACAGCCCCGCGCTCCCCTCGGATCTCCGCACCGCCGTTGATCGCGCGACCGAGCGCGCCGACCCGCTGCTTCGGTTCGAGTACTTCCTGGGGGAGTCGGACTACGACCAGGCCCTGCGCCTCGCGCAGAAGGTGCTCGGAGATGATCCCCGTGCGCCGCGCGGCAGGATTCTGGTCGCAAAGGTATACGGCCGCCGCGGGTTGGCAGCCTTCAGCATGACGGAATACCCAAGCGCTGAGGCCGACTTCTGGAAAGGACTCGCTGCCGTGGGCGACACCAAGGTTGAGCCCGAGAGCGTGCCCGACTTGTTCACGCTTGGACTCGAGCTCGAATTCCGGGCTCACGAACAGTTAGCCCTGACAGACCCACAGTCGTACGACGCCAGTTATCGAATCCTCTCGAGCCTCAGGACGCTGACCGACAAGGTTTCCTCCCAGCCGTCGGACGACTTCGACCCGCTCGAATTCGACGCGAATCTGGCTGAGGCCAGCCTGACCGCCGGCAAGTATGACGAGGCCGCCCGGCTTGCGGAGGAGGTCCTGCGCAACGTCCCAACCAACGCAACGCCGGAAATCAACGAAACGGCGCTCAATGCGAGGTTCATCGCCCTTGCCGCGCTGGTCCTAAAAGGCGACCAGACGGCTGCCGGCCTGGCCAGAGAGGACTTGTCCACGTTCCTTGCATCGCTTCCACGAGACTTCACGAATCGCTGGTCGTATGCGGGCACCCAGAACTACATCGAGCACGCGGCCGTGTCGGCGGCGAACCGGAACATGCTCCTGAGCGAACTGACGCGGGTTCAGTTCAATTAGGCGCCGCCGTCCCGCGGAGAAGACTTCAGTTCAGCGTCCACAGTGCAAGCGTAGAGACGTCCTTCACGAAGACGCGATTGCCCGAGATCACCGGTTGTGCCCAGGTGGCACTGTCCGCGACCGTGTAGCGATGAACCGGCTCGAAGGCAGTCGCGCTCTTCTTCGCGACGATGAGCTCCCCGTCGTCTTTGAGCGCGAACCACAGATCGCCTGCCCCGACGATGGCGGCGTTCGTGGCCTGACGTCCGTCGCTCATCCAGAGTGTTTTTCCCGTTTTCGGATCCAGCCCGAAGAACTGGCCGTTCATCCGCTGGGACATCCCGACCAGCGTGTCGCCGAGGACAACGGCGTTGCTCATGTACAGCGCCACGTCGGTGTTCTCCCAGAGCTTCTCTGTCACCCATTGATTGCCCGGCTTCGTGACGCTCAGGGCCGTGACCGGGTTCATGTGGCCCGATATGATCAGCGTTTGGCCGTAGAGGATCGGCGTGATGTTGTTCTGCGTCGAGGGCGTCGTGAACGGGCGCTCCCAGAGCAGCGCGCCGGTCGCCTCGTCCACGCCGACCAGCTTTTGTTGTGTAAACGTCACAACCTGGCGTGTTCCACCGATGGTGGCGACGATCGGCGACCCGTAACCAGGGCCATCGCCGCTCCAGCTCCATTTCACGTCGCCCGTATTCACGTCGAACGCGGTCAGCGCTCCCTGGTTATTGCCGCCGACGTGGAAGATGACCATGCCGCGGTCGACGAGCGGTGAGAATGCTTGCGTCGTGTAAGTGGGCTGGACGCTCGGCGCGGGTTTCTGCCAGAGCTGTTTCCCCGTCGCCGCGTCGAACGCCGTGACGATTCCGGTCATCCCGATTGTGAACAGCTTGCCGTCGGCCAAAGCAGGCGTCGATTTGGGCCCCGGCCCGTGGCGTGACGCGGCCGAATTCATGGTGAACTGAACCGGATAGGCGGTCTGCCACAGGACCTTACCTGTATCTGCGTCCAGTCCCGACATCACTTCGTTCTCTGCCTGACGGGAAAATACGTAGAGTCGATTTCCTACGACGAGGGGTGTCGCGTAGCCGAGACCGATATCGACCTTCCATTTTCGACTCAGCTGCTCGGGCCACGTGCCCGGCGGCGTGAACGAAGCAAGGAGGCCGTCGCGGTTCGGCCCGCGCCACTGCGGCCAGTCGGCGGGTCGGCTCTGGCCAAAGAGGCCGCTCGCAAATCCGCCCACGAACGTGACAACGACGACGATCCACGCGGTGCGTTCGAGCTTCATAAGGAGGTTCTCGCCACGATCATAAGCGAGCCGGACGAACAAAATCGCGGTCTTTTTACTTCGGTGCGCCTCGCTCTCGCGGATCTCACACGTCGGGCGTCTTGAGATCGTTCGGTGCGTACGCGGGCGACCTGGTGGGAGGGCTGCGTCGGCGGCGATGTTTTCTGCCCGGGGCGTCGGACCCGCCACCGGCCGCTCCTCGATCGGCCACCCTGGTTGGCCCACCGCTCGATCGAGTGCGTTGAGGAACCCCCGCTTGCTGGGCGAAGGCCAAATCGGGCCGATTCGAAGGTAGCAACATGATTGAGGAGTCGCTCCCCTACCGATTGAGTATGATCATACTTCAGGTCATACTTGAGCCATGAACACGACGGAACGTGTCACCGTTACGTTGGCTGCCGAGTTGGTGAAGGGGATCGACCGGCTCGAACGGAACCGCAGCCGCTTCATCGCCGAAGCCGTTGAGCACGAGCTGGCCCGTCGTCGTCGCGAGTCGCTCCTCAACTCGGTGAGTAACCCGCATCCCGAGACAGCTGACTTGGCTGATACCGGCCTGGGAGATTGGACCGCCGACCTGCCCGACGAGGGCGGGCTCGTCGATGTGGCGGGAGGGACGGCCGTTCGCTGGGTCGAAGGGCAGGGCTGGGTGAAAGAGACCGCGTGACCCTTGATCGAGGCACCGTCGTGCTCGTCGAGCTCGATCCGGCGGTGGGTCACGAGCAGCGCGGCGTGCGGCCTTGCATCGCGGTGAGCGATCCTTCCGTCAATTCGGATCGACGCTTTCCCCTCATCGCGGTAGTACCAGTGACCGGCACGGCTGGCGTGGGCGCGCTCTATCCTGCCCTGTCACCCGGAACGAGCGGCCTCACGAGGGCGTCCTCCGCCCTCGTCGATCATCTCCGATCAATCGACAAGCGGCGCATCCGCCGCATCTTTGGACAGGTGTCGTCGAGCGAGCTCGCCGGCATCGACCAGGGACTCGAGCTGTTTCTCGGCTCCACGCAGTGTCGTAGCGACATCGCGCCGCCTGATCTCGTGGCGGCCCGAAAAGATTTTCCAGGCGTTGAGCCATAATCACCAGACCTTATGCCGACGCCGGCGCTTCTTTGCCGCCAATTGATCAAAACGTTCGACGGGACACGCGCCCTCGACGGTCTCGATCTGACGGTTGACGCCGGAACGATTTTCGGCCTTCTCGGCCCGAATGGATCGGGGAAGACCACGACGATTCGGACGTCGCTCGGGATCTACAAACCCGATGGCGGCTCCGTCGAGGTGCTGGGATCGGGTGATCCGCTTGCCGTCCGGCGCCGAACCGGCTACCTGCCCGAAGAGCGAGGCCTGTATGCGAGGATGAAGCTGCAAGAGCAGCTCGCGTTCCTGGCCTCTATCCGCGGGCTGTCCTCCGCGGAGTCCGAACGGCGCTCCGCCGCATGGCTCGACCGTGTCGGCCTCGCGGCGCGCGCGCAGTCGCTCACGCGCGAGCTGTCGAAGGGCAACCAGCAGAAGGTGCAATTCGCGGCCGCCGTGATCCACGATCCCGATCTCGTCGTCCTCGACGAACCGTTCAGCGGCCTGGATCCCATCAACTCGCGGCTGGTCAAGGAGCTCATTCTCGAGCAGCGCGCGAAGGGCACCACGGTGGTCCTGTCGACGCACCGCATGGAAGAGGTCGAAGCGATGTGCGAATCGATCTGCCTGATTCACCACGGCCGTGCGGTTCTGAGCGGCCGCCTGCGAGACATCAAGGCGAAGTACGGCCGCAACACGATCGTCGTCGAACACAGCGGCGGACCGGGCTGTTTGAATCAGGTTCCCGGCGTCCAGACTTGCGACGACGGCGGCCGGGAGGCCCGCCTGCGCCTCGAGCCCGACGTGGATCCCCAGCGCGTGATGCGCGCCGTTCTCGATCGCGTCGAAGTCTCGTCCATGCGACTCGACGAGCCCAGGATCGAGGATATCTACCTGGAGACCATCAGCGCCTCGGAGCGATCACAATGAGTTTGGCGCTGGTTCTCACCATCGCGCGCCGCGAGTTCCTGGCACGGGTGCGCAGCAAGGCATTCATCGTGATGACGGTCCTGGTGCCGTCGTTTCTGGGGTTGTACATGCTCGCGGTGCCGATGCTCGCGGGTTCCCGCAACAACGATCTCCGCGTGGCGATCCTCGACGCTGGAACCGGCCTCGGCGCATCGCTCGCCGAGCGCCTGCGTGCGATTGAGCGTCCGCACATCGCCATCACTCAGACGTCGGCCACGGAGGCGGTCGACCCGACTGCCCGCGATCGGCTGAATGGGGCGATTCGCGATCGGACGCTCGACGGCTATCTGATGCTCGAGCGCGCTGAATCGGCGCCTGTGCGCGTCCGATACTTCGCGCGTCAATCGGGCAACCCGGCGCTCTTGCGCGAGTTGCGGCTGGCGGTGCAGTCGGCGGTGATCGGGCGGCTTCTCGAGGGCACCGGCGTAGACAGCGCGAGGGTCAGGAGCGCGCAGGAGCTGGATCTCGGCGCCGTGACGGTCTCGGATCAGGGTGAGCGGGAAGGAGGGTTCGGCGTGGCGTTTGCCTCCACGATGGCCCTGGCGATGCTGTTGTACATCGCCGTGCTCATCAACGGCCAGGGGATGGCCACGGCCATCGTCGAGGAAAAGTCGTCGCGGCTCATCGAAGTCATCCTCGGCGCGGTCACCGCCACCGAGTTCATGACGGGCAAGATTCTTGGCGTACTCGGATCCGGGCTGACGCAGCTGGCGATCTGGATACTCGTCGCGGTTGTCGCGCTCTTGCAGGCGGCGCCTGCGCTCGCGATCGGGACAACGATGTCGGGTATCGATCTGTCGACCATTTTGAGCGCTCGCCTGATCTTTTACTTCGCCGTGTTCTTTTCGCTCGGCTACCTGCTGTATTCGATCCTGTTCTCCGTCGTCGCCGTCACGTGCACCAGCACCGAGGAGCTCGGGCAGGCGATGATGGCGGCGGTTCTGCCGATGGTTGTCTCGCTGATGGCCGCGATCAGCGTCATCTCCAATCCCGCGACGACGACCACGCGCGTGCTGAGCTTGATCCCGGTGTTCACGCCGTTGGTCATGCTCGCGCGCGTGAACTTGTTGATGCCGCCGCTGTGGGAGGTGTGGCTCGGCATCGCGCTCCTGGTCGGTGCGAGCATCACCGCCGGTTGGGCGGCAGGGAAGATCTTCCAGTACGCGCTGCTGATGACCGGCAAGCGGCCGACGCTGCCGGAGCTGATTCGCGTCGTCAAGGCGTGAAGTCGACAGGAAGCATTTGCTGTACTACCCGTTGGATCGAACCAGGCGTTCGTCAAGCGCGTGATTGCGCAAGAGACCAGGCGCAGGCAGAAGAAGGGGTCTGACCCCTTTGTTGTCGGCCGTCGCAAGGGGTCTGACCCCTTCTTCGAGCGGCAACGCACTTGCGCCACGGACTGCTAGGAGTGGTGTCGCGGTATTCTAGCTTGCTGTGCTGTCCTGAAACTCTTCGTACCACGCCATCTGGATCGCTTCCAGCTTCGGCTCGTTCGATGTCTTCGGATCGTCGTCGAAGTCTTCGAGCGCGAGGACGCGCTCCCGGAGATCCGTGAATCGAATCGTCAACGGATCCACGCCCGGAAACTTTTCGGCGAGCGCGAGGCCGATGTCTTCAGAGTCGATCCATTTCACGGCGTCCCCTCCTGCGCCTTGCGTTCGGGACGGGTGGACTTGCCGAGCTGAATGCCTCCGCCCTCCTGCACGTAGTTGCGGGTATACATCGGCAGCTCGCACACCACGTCGCCGGAAATCACGGCCTGACAGCCGAGGCGCGATTGCGCGGTCAGTCCCCACGCCGTGTCGAGGCGATCGGCCTCGTCGTCCTGCATCTCGCTGAGATGCCCTTCGCCCTCGCGGATGATCACATGACAGGTCGTGCAGGCGCAGCTTCCGCCGCACGCGTGCTCCAGGGCGATATGGAAATTCTTGGCGACGTCGAGGAACGACTCCGCCTTGCCATGGTGGGAATACGGCAGCTGGCCGTGCTCGAATTCGACGGTCTGCACCTCGCCGTCGATGATAAAAGTGACCTTCGGCATCTTGTCCTCGGCGGCCCTGAAAGGGCGGCCTACATCTGGTCGACAGTCAACTGATCTGGTCGACTGTCAACCGATCTGGTCGACGTTCTTCCCTGCCAGCGCGGCGTGCACCGATCGGTTCATCATCACCTCCGCGAGGTGCCGCGTCGCGTCGTTGAGCACGTGGGTGGCCTGCTGGATCGCCTCGCGATCCGGGGCAGGCAGGAGCGCCTTCAGCCCGGCGAGCGCCTGCTCGATGCGCGGCTGCTCATCGGGCGCCAGGTCGGCTTTCGCGATCTCCCCGAAGCCAGGCGCGCGCAGTGATTTTTCGGTGTGCATGATGACCGACTCGGCCTCATTGCGCGCGTCGATGAGGAGGCGCGCGGCGAAGTCGGCTTCCGCGTGCTCGAACGACTCGACCAGCATGCGTTCGACCTCCTCGTCGGTCAGGCCGTACGACGGCTTCACTTCGATGGTCTGTTCGATGCTGGTTCTCAGCTCGCTCGCGGTGACGCTCAGGATGCCGTTCGCGTCGATCTGAAAGCGCACCTGGACGCGCGGCATGCCGGCGGGCATCGGCGGGATGCCGCGCAGCTTGAAGCGCGCCAGCGATCGATTGTCGGGGACGAGCTCGCGCTCGCCCTGGAGCACGTGGATATCGACGGCCGTCTGACTGTCGACCGCCGTCGTGAACATCTCGCTGCCGGTTGCGGGGATCGTCGAGTTTCGCAGAATGATCTTCGACGTCACCCCGCCCATCGTCTCGATGCCGAGCGACAGCGGCGTCACGTCGAGCAGCAGCATCTCGCGGTTTCCGGTGACGAGGTTGTCCGCCTGAACCGCCGCTCCGAGCGCCACGACTTCGTCGGGGTTGAGCTCGCTGTGAGGCGTCCTGTCGAACAGCTCACCGACCAGGCGGTGGACCAGTGGAATCCGCGTGGAGCCGCCGACCAGCACCACTTCGTCGACCTGCGACGGCTGCAGGCCGGCGTCGGCCAGCGCATCACGGCACGGCGCGAGCGTGCGGTCCACCACCGGACGAATCAGGGTTTCAAACTCGGAACGGGTAATTCGCTTTCTATAGGCAGGACTAAAGTCCTGCGCTACACCTGGCAAGTCCTGCGCGACACCTGGAACACTGAAGTCCTGCGCGACACGTGGCAAGTCCTGCGCGACACCTGGAACACTGAAGTCCTGCGCGACACGTGGCAAGTCCTGCGCGACACCTGACGGGCCCTGCGCGACACGTTCCCACGTCGTCGCGCGAGTCTTCGGCCCCGCCGAATCGGCGATAACGATCTCAGCCTCCTCGCGATCCGAGAGATCCAGCTTGGCGCGAATGACCGCCTTGCGAATTTCCTGGAGTCCCTCCGCCGTCCGTCTGAAGCCGGACGAGGCGAGCGCTGGATCCGCAAGCACGCGTTCCACCAGCAGCCTATCGATGTCGTCGCCGCCCAGGTGCGTGTCGCCGTTGGTCGCCAGCACCTGAAAAACGCCGTCCTCGACCCGAAGAATTGAGATGTCGAAGGTGCCACCGCCGAAGTCGTAGACGGCGATGACCCCGGTGTGCTTCCTGTCGAGCCCATAGGCGAGCGAGGCCGCCGTCGGCTCGTTGATGATGCGCAGCACTTCGAGACCGGCGATGCGTCCGGCGTCGCGCGTCGCGGTGCGCTGGGCATCGTTGAAATAGGCGGGAACGGTAATGACGGCTCGCTCGACTTCAAAATCGAGCTCGCCCTGTTCCTTGAAGAAGGCTTCCGCGCGGTGTTTCAGCTCGCGCAGGATGAACGCCGAAATCTCAGGCGGCGTGAATTCCCGGTCGCCGAGCCCGATGCGCACCACGCCGTCGTGCTCGCCCGTGACCTTGAAGGGGAAGAACTGCGCCTCGCCGTGGACATCGCCGACGCCCTTGCCCATGAAGCGCTTCACCGAGTAGACGGTCCGGCCCGCGTCGGTCAGCAGCCGGCGCTGTGCCTCGCGGCCGACGTAGATGGTGCCTTCCGCAGACGCCGAGACGACCGATGGCACCAGTCCATCCCCGCTCTTGTCGCGGATCACCACGGGTTCGCCTTCTTTCACGTAGGCGACCAGGCTGTTGGTGGTGCCGAGATCGATTCCGACGACTTTGCTCATATCGCGACAACGCTCTCAAGCAGTCCGGCTAAAGCCGGACTCCACAGCCGTGCGCCCGACCTGAAGGTCGGGCCTACAAACCTGGCCTCGCGTCCTACTCTGCGCCCCAAGCGTCCTGTCCTGTCCTACGTGGCTAACTCCCGCTCGATTCCGGCGAGCAGGTTGTTGATGTAGTTCCGTTCGAGCATCCGTTGGTGCAGCGCCGTCAGCACGGCAAGGCGATCGCCATCGCTTCCATGGCTGTCGACGAGCGCGTCCCATTTCGCCGAGAGCTCCTCGAGGTGCTCTTCATGCTCGGCCCGCTTCGCGTCGATTGGCTGGCGGGCACGCTGCAGCCGCCCTTTCCACGCGCTCTCCGGCGCGCCGGCTTCGCGCAGCGCGCGAACCTCGTCCAGTTCTTCGTTCAGCGCAAACACCTCCTCGAGCAACGCCGGCGGCACCGCTCCGCCCTGGGGTGCGGCTCCCGACCGTTCGGCACTGCCGGCCGCCATCCCCTCCAGCTCCAGCAGGTACTCAATCCGCGCGACAGGCTGGCGCAGTGTCCGGTACGCGTCGTTCAGATAGGACGACCGCTCGAGGCTCGCCCGCCGCTCCGCGAGCGGCGCGTTGTAAAAGTAATCGGGATGGAACCGCCGGCTCAGGGCACGGAATCTCTGTTCGAGCTCGCCGACGTCGAGATTGAGCTTGCGCGGCATATCGAGAAACGCGAAATAGTCTCCCTGACGCCCGAGGGTGAGGATTTTCGTGCACTGCGGACAGAAGTGCACGTCGATCGGCGCGCCACCACCGCACGTGCGGCAGACCTGAATCGTGGGGGCAGTCACGCCCCGAACGAGCTGCCGCAGCCGCAGTTCGACTTCGCGTTGGGGTTGTTGAAGACGAACCCTTTGCTCATCAGGCTCGTGTCGTAGTCGAGGACCGTGCCGTTCAGATAGAGCAGGCTCTTCTTGTCCACGAAGATCTTGGCTCCGTCGGACCCCTCGAATACGTCATCGCCAAAACGCGGCTCCCGTTCCCACGCGAAGATATAGCTCAAACCGGAACAGCCGCCGCCTTTGACTCCCACGCGCAGCCCTCCCTCGTCGAGGCCCTGCTTGGCCATCAACGTCCGGATCTTCCGCGCCGCGGTTTCAGTGATCTCGATCATTGCTGTTGGCAGGGCTAAAGCCCCGCGCTACGAGTACGCCCCGATTACGCCGTCGGCTGCGCGTGCGTGTCGGCCGTCTTGCCGGTCACGCCCTGTTTCTTCTTGTAGTCACTGATCGCCGCCTTGATCGCGTCCTCGGCGAGCACCGAGCAGTGGATCTTCACGGGCGGCAGGCTCAGCTCAGTCACGATGTCGGTGTTCTTGATCGCGAGCGCTTCGTCCACCGTCTTGCCCTTGAGCCATTCGGTGGCGAGGCTCGAGCTCGCAATCGCCGACCCGCAGCCGAAGGTCTTGAACTTCGCGTCGTCGATGACCCCGGTCGCCGGATTCACCTTGACCTGCAGCTTCATCACGTCGCCACACTCCGGTGCACCGACGAGGCCCGTTCCGACGTTCGGATCCTCCTTCGGAAGCGAACCGACGTTGCGCGGGTTCTCGTAGTGGTCGATCACCTTGTTCGAATAAGCCATTTACGCTCTCCACTGTGCAGTCAATCTGCACTCTGAAATCTGCGATCTGAAATTTCCCGTTTCTCAGTGAACTTCCCATTGCATGGTCGATAAGTCGACGCCTTCTTTCGCCAGCTCGTACAGCGGAGACATCTCGCGCAGCCGGGTCACGACGTTGATCAGCTTGTTGGCCACGTAGTCCACTTCCTCGGCCGTCGACCAGCGGCCGAGGCCGAACCGGATGGACGAGTGCGCCAGGTCGTCGCCGGCGCCGAGCGCCTTCAGCACATACGACGGCTCCAGACTGGCCGAGGTGCAGGCCGATCCCGAAGAGACCGCCACGTCGTTGATGCCCATCAGGAGCGACTCGCCCTCCACGTAGGCAAAGCTGATGTTCAGGTTGTGCGGCAACCGGTGCTCGGTCGAGCCGTTGATGTAGATCTCGTCGAGCCCCTTCTGCAGCCTTTCGTTCAGGAGGTCGCGCAGGCCGCTGAGGTGCTTGGTATCGGCCTCCATCTCCAGCCGGCAGAGCTCAGCCGCCTTGCCGAAGCCGACGATGCCCGGCACGTTCAGCGTGCCGGACCGCATGCCCCGCTCGTGGCCGCCGCCGTCGATAATCGGTGAGAGCAGCACGCGCGGATTGCGACGCCGCACGTACAGCGCGCCGACGCCCTTGGGCCCGTACATCTTGTGCGCGCTCATCGCCGCCAGATCGACCTTGAGGTCGTTCACGTTGAACGGCACCTTCCCCACCGCCTGCACCGCGTCGGTATGGAACAGGATGCCCTTCTCCTTCGCAATGGCGCCAATCTCGGCAATCGGCTGGATGACGCCGATCTCGTTGTTGGCGGTCATGATCGACATGAGAATCGTCTTGTCGGTGATGGCGTTCCGGAGATCGTCGAGCGAAATCAGTCCGTCCTTCTGCACTGGGAGATACGTGACGCGATAGCCTTCCTTCTCGAGCCGCTTGCAGGTATCGATCACCGCCTTGTGCTCGGTGACACAGGTGATGATGTGATTCCCCTTCTCGCGGTACATCTCGGCGACGCCCTTGATCGCCAGGTTGTCCGACTCGGTCGCGCCGCTCGTGAAGACGATCTCCTTGGCGTTCGCGCCGATGAGGTCGGCCACCTGCTTCCGGGCCGTGTCGACCGCCTCCTCGGCCTCCCAGCCGAAGGGATGGTTGCGGCTCGCGGCGTTGCCGAAGTGCTCCGTGAAGTACGGCAGCATCGCCTCCACGACCCGTGGATCGACCGGCGTGGTTGCGTGGTAGTCCATGTAGATAGGAAGTTTCACAGCCATGTTGATCTCGGCGGCCCTGAAAAGGGCCGCTCTACTCTCAATTGTCCCGGCGGCCCTGAAAGGACCGCCCTACCTCTCCGTTAACGTAACGCGGCCCTTTCAGGCCCGCGATGCAACACCGCCGCTTGCGAAGCGCCCGCCGGCACGTCCGCCGCCAGCTCGGCGATCGTGCACTCTCCCAAAGCCGCGAGAATGCGTTCGCGCACTCTCCACAACGGATCGCGGACGTTGCACTTGGCGAACTGATCGCACGTGGCTTCATCCGTTGAACAGGCGGTGACGGTCACCGGGCCGTCAATCGCCTGAATCACATCCGCAACCGAGATCTGCAGCGGCATGCGCGCCAGCTGGTAGCCGCCGCGCGTCCCCTGGTGGGATGCCAGCAGTCCGCGGCGCACCAGCCGCTGCAGCACTTTCGCCAGCAACTCGATCGGAATGTCGTACTGCTCGGCGATCTCGCGCGCGCTCGAAGAGCCGCGATCGCCGCGCAGGGCCAGGTGCTTCATGGCCATCAGCGCGTAATCCGCCTTTTTCGAGAGTCTTAGCATTTCATTGAACGCCGCCGCAGACGGAACGCCGACGCAGGCGCTCCCCGCGGAAGTCCGACCAGGTCAGTCCTATATTAGTATTTGGGCTGGCTTGGATCAACCTTATCAATCCAGTCCAGAATCCCACCCCTGAGGTTGAGGACCCGGCTAAACCCCACCGATCGCAGGAAATCGGCCGCTTTCGCGCTTCTTCCGCCCATTTTGCAGTGCACGACGATCTCGTCGTCCCTATTGAGCTCGGCGTAGCGGCGGGGCAGGTCCCCCAGCGGGATGAGGGACGTGCCCGGAATCCGGTTGATCTGGTATTCGTTGGGCTCGCGCACGTCGACGAGTGTCAGCGTGTCGCCGCGGTCGAGCCGCTCTTTCAGCTCGACGGCGCTGATGTCAAGGGCGTTCTTCTGGGCGTTGTCCTGAACTTTCACAGTAAGGGTCTCCGGGGCGGCTGGATGGATGCCGCAGAACTGCTCATAGTCGATGAGTCTGGTGACGGTCGGGTGCGTGCCGCACACCGGACAATCGGGATCTTTCTTCAGCTTCAGCTCCCGGAAGCGCATCCGCAGCGCGTCGTAGATCAGGAAGCGTCCGACGAGCGGCTCGCCGATGCCGGTGATCAGCTTGATCGCTTCGGTCGCCTGAATCACACCGATCACCCCCGGGAGCACGCCGAGCACTCCGCCTTCGGCGCAGCTCGGCACGAGCCCTGGAGGCGGCGGCTCCGGATAGAGGCAGCGATAGCACGGACCCTGCTGGGTCGCGAACACCGACGCCTGACCCTCGAAGCGGAAGATGCTGCCGTATGCGTTCGGTTTGCCGGCGAGGACGCACGCGTCGTTCGTGAGATAGCGCGTCGGGAAGTTATCGGTGCCATCGAGGATCACGTCGTACGGCTCGAACAGCTTGAGGGCGTTCTCGGACGAAAGCGCCGTTTCGTACGTCTCCACCTCGATGAGCGGATTGATCGCCGTCAGTCGATCTTTCGCAGAGGCGAGCTTCGAACGGCCCACATCGGGCGTGCCGTGAATGATCTGCCGCTGCAGATTGCTGAAGTCGACCACGTCGAAATCGACAATGCCGATCCGGCCAACCCCGGCGGCGGCGAGATACATCGCCGCGGGCGATCCCAGGCCGCCGGCGCCGATGCACAACACACTGCCCGCCTTCAGTTTCCGCTGACCATCGACGCCGACCTCCGGCATGATGAGATGCCGGCTATAGCGCCTGATTTCGTCATTGGTGAGCGAGGGGAGCTCTCGATCCGACCCGGTCGTGGGGTCTCCGCCCGTGGAGTCCTGCTCGAGGCGGACGCCGCGATCACGATCGAGAGTCGTCTCGACTCCTCCCGCCACGGATGGAATGATGCTGATGGTGTCGCCTGACGAGACCTTCGTTTCTTCCTTCTGCAGGTAGCGGATGTCCTCGTCGTTCAGATAGACATTGACGAAGCTCCGCAGCTTTCCCTGCTCGTTGAACAGGTGTGCCTTCAACCCGGAGTGCCTTTTCGTCAGATCCGCCAGAAGCTCGCCAACCGTCGTGCCGTCGGCGTCGACGGCATCTTTCTTATCCGTGTACGGTCGTAGCGGTGTTGGAATCAATATTCTTGTCGCCATTCAGCTCGCCCTCTTCAAAACTTGATCGATCTTCTGTGAGGAACCAGACCGTCATGTCGCCCGCGGCGCCCGCGGCGACGGCCACGATGATGTATGCGAACGTCGGCCACGCATGATCGAGATCGAACTGAGACGGCCGCGCGGGATGATCAGGGTGCGAATGATAGAACCCCAGCAGCTCGCCGCCCTGCTCGCTCGCCTGCTGCTCCGCCAGACGATAGTCCGACGGCCGCACCAGAAAGCGCCGGCGCGGTCCTTCTTCCGTCGTGTTCGGCAACGCGACGGCGGCGTCGATGCGATCTCCCGCGCCCACGAGCGCGCCACAGCACTCGTGAGGATAGGTTTCCTCGCCGTGCTTCCGAATTGCCGCCTCCACCTCCGGGGCAAGCTTCACGCGACGTGCATTCGGCATCAGTCCCCGGTCGTCCAGAACGACTCCGACAAGTATTTTTCAGCCCCGTCGGGAAACACGGTCACGACAATACCTCGCTCGATCCGCTGCGCGACGTCGAGCGCCGCAGCCAGCGCCGCTCCCGACGAGATGCCGACGAGCAGCCCCTCCTCGCGCGCCAGGCGGCGCACCATCCGGTGCGCTTCCTCCGTCCCGACGGCCAGATCTTCGTCCGCCAGTTTCGCGTCGTAGATGGCCGGCACCATCGCCGATCCCATGTGCTTCAAGCCCTCGAGCCCGTGGAACGGCGAATCGGGCTGAAACGAAATCAGCCTGACCGACGGATTGAACTGGCGGAGCGCCCGCCCGGTCCCGATGAATGTCCCGCTGGTACCAAGGCCGGCGACGAAGTGCGTGACGCGGCCGGCCGTCTGCTCGATGATTTCCGGCGCCGTCGTCTCGAAGTGAGCGCGCCAGTTGGCATCGTTGCTGTACTGGTCCGGGTAGAAGTACTTCTCCGCGTCGGCCGCCACGAGCCGGCGCACTTCGCGAATCGCGCCGTCGGTGCCCTCCATCGGATCGGTCAGCACGAGCTCGGCGCCGAAGGCCCGGAGAATCAGCTTGCGCTCGTGGCTCGCGTTGTGCGGCAGGAACAGCTTCACCGGATAGCCGCGGGCCGCACCGATCATCGCGTACGCAATACCGGTGTTTCCTGAGGTTGCGTCGACAATCGTGAGTCCGGGCCTCAGCGCGCCAGACGCTTCGCCTTCGGCGATCATCCGCGCGGCCGCGCGATCCTTCACCGATCCGCCGGGATTCTGCCATTCCGCCTTCGCGTACAGCTCGACTCCCGTCGTCTCCCGCTCGAACCGGCGGAGCCGAACGAGCGGCGTCCGTCCGATCAGATCAAGAACGGAGGCGGCAGGGCCACTGACCGCTGGACTCGCCGGCTGGGATGGGAGTTGTGACGGGGACATACGATATGCGACCGAACAAGTCCGAATTATAGCAACGATCGGTACTACACCGTCAAAAGAGCCGCTGGTCGGCGTTTGATGCTCACGTCCCAGCAGTCGGGAGTCTACCTCTCGCTGTATGCTGAAAGCCGAATGACCCCAGGGCCCGCGCCACAACCCCAGACACGCCAGCGAGATCCAGATTGGCTGGCGAGGGTTGGTGGATGGCTGTTCACTTGGCGGACCTCGCTGCCGCTCCCGATCGCCCTCGCGCTTCTGATCGTTCCAGCGTCCAGCCCCGCCTGGCGTCTGTGGCCCGGCGTTGTTCTGACCGCCCTTGGCGAGCTCATCAGGCTCTGGGCGGTGCGTCAGATCGGTGTGATCTCCAGGACGCGGAGCGACCGCCTTGGACCTCTGGTGTCCACCGGCCCGTTCGCGATCGTTCGCAACCCGTTGTACCTCGGCAACATCGCGCTATGGGCAGGCTTCAGCCTGTCCGCCGGTCTCCCGTGGATGGCGCCTGTGGTTATATTGCTCCTCGCCCTCATCTATCACGCCATCGTCCGATGGGAAGAAGACCTCCTCGACGCACGGCTCGGGGAACGCTACCGCGCCTATGTCGCGCAAGTGCCGCGCTGGATACCTTCCGCAATCTCGCCAACTCATCCAGAAGACGCGGCGACGTTCTCCTGGCGCGAGACGCTCTTCAGCGAGCGAGGGACGCTCATCGCGATTGCCCTGGGCTATCTGCTCCTCTGGGCCAAGCACAGCATTTAATTTTAATCGGCAACCCAAAGATCGCAGAGTCGGCAGATCTTTGCTATTCTCGCCCGCAGCCGGACCGCATTCCGGTCAGCTCGGTTCTCATAATCCGGAAGGAGTCAGCGATGGAGCGAAAGAAGGCCTCCGACTTTCCGCAGGAACTCCTGGATATCTTCCACGAGTACGTTCACGGCGACATCGATCGGCGCACGTTCTTGCAGCGGGCGAACAAGTTCGCCGTTGGCGGACTGACCACGGCGGCGCTGTTCGAGATGCTCAAGCCCAACTTCGCCTGGGCGCAGCAGGTCCCGAAGGATGACGCCCGAATCCGGACTGAAGCAGCGACCGTAGCGTCGCCCCAGGGCAATGGCTCGATCAAGGGCTACCTCGTGCGACCCGCGGCGGCTGGTGCAGGCGGGAAATACCCGGCTATCCTCGTCGTCCACGAGAACCGCGGCCTCAACCCATACATCGAAGACGTCGCCCGCCGCCTCGGCACGGCCGGCTACATGGCGTTCGCGCCGGACGGGCTCACGTCCGTCGGTGGATATCCGGGCGACGAAGAGAAAGGCGTCCAGCTGTTCGGCACGGTGGATCGCCCCAAGATGACGGAGGATTTCGTCGCCGCTGCCACCTGGCTGAAATCGCGTCCCGATGCGACGGGCAAGCTCGGCGTGGTGGGGTTCTGTTTCGGCGGCGGCATCGCGAACACGCTGGCAGTCCGAATGCCCGACCTCGCAGCAGCTGTTCCCTTCTACGGCGCCGCGCCGGCGGCCGCGGACGTGCCCAAGATCAAGGCGGCGGTTCTGGCCCACCACGGCGAGCTGGATACGGCCCTGGCCGGGAGATGGCCGGCGTACGAGGAGGCTCTGAAGGCCAACAACATCCCGCACGAGGGATACGTGTATCCCAAGGCCAACCACGGCTTCCACAACGACACGACGCCGCGGTACGACGAGGCCGCTGCGAAGCAGGCCTGGCAACGCACGTTGGATTGGTTCGCCAAGTACGTAAAGGCCTGAGACGGTCGATGTGCTCGTAGCGCAGGACTTTTAGTCCTGCTGACCCGGCAGGCCTGCCGCCTTCGCAACGCGTCGGCGAGCCTAGCCATAGCTCGCGGATCCGGGTTGCGAGCGGAGACTGGAAGGTCTGCGCTACGAGTCCTGCTTCCCTCCGACTACTACTTCGACGACTACTTCTTCGTGCGGTTGATCGTTGGCGAGGGCGCCGGCTGGTGAAGTGTCTGCCAGAGGTACCAGCAGGCGACCGATCGGTACGGGCGCCAGGGTTCGCCGATTTTCAGGAGCCGCTTCGCGTCGGGTCTTTTCCTGAGGCGATAGAGTTGCTGCACCGCCTTGACGATGCCCAGGTCGCCGACGGGCAGCACGTCAGGCCGATGAAGCCGGAACATCAGGAACATCTCCGCGGTCCAGCGTCCAAACCCCTTGACTGATGTCAGCCGATCAATTGCCTCTTCATCGGGAAGACGGTCGAGCGCATCGAGCTCCAGACGGCCGTCGATGATCCGTGCGGAGAGATCGCGAAGATAGCCGACCTTCTGACCGCTCAATCCCACGCCGCGCAGCGTCGCATCGTCGAAGCGCGCGATGGCGTGCGCGCTCGTGACGGCGTTGTCGGGAAAGAGCGCGGCGAATCGCCGGAAGATCGTCGCGGCGGCTTTCGTCGACAACTGCTGGCTGACAATCGAGCGAGTGAGCGCGCTGAGGTGATCCGCGTGCTGGCGTTCTGCCATACCGCAAGGGCCGATACGCTTGATCGCGGCGCCGAGGATCGGATCGCGCCGCATCAGGAGGCGGCGCGCGCGGGCGTAATCTTCTGGGGTCATGAGTGTAGGCCCGACCTTGAGGTCGGGCGCATCCGATCGTAGGCCCGACCTTGAGGTCGGGCACATCCGATCGTAGGCCCGACCTTGAGGTCGGGCGAGTCATCGCCAATCGCTCAGCCTCAGCCGCCCGAGCTAAAGCTCGGGCCTACAGCTCGGACCTACAGCTCGGGCCTACAGCTCGGGCCTACAGCTCGGGCCTGCAAACTCGGGCCTACTTCAGCGTCACGGTCAGCGTCACCTGGGCGCGGATCTCGATCGTGCCTGGCTCCACGGGTGTGTCGACCGTGGCGGCAGCAGCGGTTCGCGCAAAGTCCATCATCACCGGTCGTGGGATGGGAGGTGGCTGGCGATGGTCTTCGATTTTGAGCACGCGGTCCACGGTCCGTCCGACGCCGGCGGCTGCCGCATCGGCGCGCCCGCGGGCATCGACCACCGCCAGCCGCAGCGCCTCGCGTTCCGCGCCAGCGCGATCCTTCAGGTCGAATCTGATGTTGCTCACCGAGGTGGCGCCTGCCTGCACGGCTGCGTCGATCACATCGCCGACGCGCTCCACCACGTCCAGCCGAACCTCCAGTCCGTTTCGCGCGACGTATTCGCGCGGCACCCGGCGGCCGTTCACGAAGTCGAATTCCTGCTGAATCGTGTACCCCTCGGTCCGCAGTGCATCTTTCGTCACGACCGGCGCCGCACCCGACACCAACGCCGTGATGCGCTGCTGCACCGCGGTCATCGCTGCCGCGTTTTGCGCCTGCGCATCACGCGGGCTCCTGGCGCGCGATTCGACGGCGACGGTCACAAACGCCTGATCGGGTGCGCGGCTCACCAGGGCTTCTCCGCCGGTGACGATTGCGGCAGGCTGCGGCGTCGCCGGATCCTGAGCAGCGGCCAACGTCAGGCCAGCCATGAAGACGATGACGGGGAAGATCATGCTGCGCATACGATGCGAAACCCTATGCTGTACGCGTATGTATCGGGCGGCACCGGATGGCGGCAACTGCACCGCAGCGCCCGCACATCCTCGTTCACCCACGAGCCGCCTCGAACGATTCGCATGGCGCCGTCCCGGGGTCCTTGCGGATTCCGCGCGTCGCCCGCGGCGTAGTACTCGGACCCGTACCAGTCGGACACCCACTCCCACACGTTACCGGCCATGTCACACAGACCGTAGGCGTTGGGCGCGTACGTGCCGGTGGGCGCGGTGCCGCGCTGATTCTTCAGCGACGGATCGACGAGATAGTTGGCGCGCGACTGGTCGATCTCGTCGCCCCACGGATATCGGCAACCGTCCACGCCGCCGCGCGCCGCCTTCTCCCATTCCGCCTCGGTGGGCATTCGAACGAGACGACCGAGCGTCTGCGACATCCACGCGCAATAGGCCTCTGCATCTTCGTAGGTGACCAGGACGACGGGATGGCCGCCGCGGCCGGGCCGCGGCTCGATGCCCGTCCAGACGTACTGGGCGGCGAGCTCCTTGAACGTCGCGTCCTGCCCGGCGCTGGCAATCATTGGAAGCGCGCGAACCGCCGGCGGCCGGTGTCCCGTGGCCCGCACGAATCGCGCGTACTCGCCGTTGGTGACCGGGAAACGGCCGATGAAGAACTCGCTGACGAACACGCGGTGAATGGGACGCTCGTCGGCTTCGGCGTCGGAAGCGCCCAAGAGGAATTCCCCCGCCGGAATGCGCGCCAGATCAGCCGCGACACGCGTCATGGTGTCGCCCGCCAACGCCAGCGCCGCCGTCAGGACCGGCATCGCTGACGGGGCCCGACCGGCTCGGCGTTGGTCGACATTCATCGACATTCATCACCAAGTGATGAGTATAGTAGATTCGCGCGGCGCGACTGTCGGCCCGATGTCAATCCCATGGCGCCCCTTGACGCAATCACGGTGCTCGACCTCACTCGGGTGCTCTCCGGCCCGTACTGCACGATGCTCCTCGCCGACATGGGCGCACGGGTCATCAAGATCGAACAGCCCGGGAAGGGCGACGATACGCGCGGGTGGGGCCCGCCATTTCTCGAGGGCGAGAGCGCGTACTTCCTGAGCATCAATCGCAACAAGGAAAGCGTCACGCTGAATTTCAAACGACCCGAAGGGCGCGCCGTCCTGGATCGGCTCATCGCAAAGGCAGATGTCCTGGTCGAGAATTTCAGGCCTGGCACGCTGGGAAAGCTGAACCTGGACTACGCGTCGCTCGCGGCCGATCATCCGCGGCTCGTGTACTGCTCGATCTCGGGATTCGGGCAGACGGGCCCGCGCAGTCAGGAAGCCGGATACGACGCGGTCATGCAGGCTGAAGGCGGGCTCATGAGCATGACCGGTGCGGCGAACGGCCCCCCGTTCCGGCTGGGCGTGGCCATCGCCGACATCGCCTCCGGCATGTTTGCCGCGCAAGGCGTTGCTCTGGCGCTGTTCGCGCGGGAGCGGACGGGACGCGGGCAGGCAGTGGATATCGGCATGCTGGATTCGGTGGCCGCGCTGCTCACCTATCAGGCGGGGATTTATTTCGCCACCGGTACTGCACCGTCACGCATGGGGAATCGTCACCCGACGATCGTGCCATATGAAACGTTCAGTGCATTCGACGGCGAGTTCGTGCTCGCCGTCGGGAATGACGATCAATGGAAGCGCTTCTGCCGCGTCGCGGAGCTCGCCGAGGAGGACCGTTTTGCGACCAACCGGCAGCGAATCACACTGTACGCCGAGCTCAGGCCCATTCTGGACGAGCGTCTGCGGACCAAGTCGCGTGGATACTGGATCGAACGACTCACCGCTGCCGGTGTGCCCTGCGGCTCGGTTCGCGATCTGGAAGAGTTGTTCGCCGACCCTCAGGTTGGCGCTCGCGAGATGGTCCACGACGTCGCGCACGCCACGATTGGGCTCACGCGAGTCCTGGGTACGCCGTTGAAGCTGTCGCACACGCCCGGGGGCATTCGCACGGCGCCGCCAACTCTCGGCCAGCACACGGAGTCTGTGTTGACGCGCGATCTCGGTATCGCGGGGAGCGACGTCGAGGTGCTGCGGGGGAAAGGGATCGTGTAAATGGAAATCTCGGACGTGCGAAGGCGGCTCACCCAGACGATCGAGCGGGCCAGGCGCGAGGCCGCCGGGCGGCGCGCGCGGCATGACGAAGCGGCTCGCGAGTACGCCCTCTTCCTCGAGCGCGTCGCGGTCCCGGTCTTCCGCCAGGTCGCGAATGTCCTCAGGACGGAGGGCTACGCGTTTCGCGTCTTCACGCCGAGCGAGAGCGTGCGGCTCATGTCCGAGGCGCGCGCCGACGACTACATCGAGTTGTCACTGGACACGAGCGGCGGGCACCCGAGCGTGATGGGCGCGACCAGGCTCGCGCGTGGCCGGAGGGTGGTGGAGTCCGAGCGCCGGCTCGGGACACAACCCATTCCGGAGCTCACCGAAGAAGACGTCCTGAATTTCCTGTTGACGGAGCTCGAGCCCTTCGTCGTTCGCTAGGCCAGTCGCTCCACCGCGGAGGTGTCGACGCCCTGCCGTTTCAGCAGCGCGAGGAACCCGGCCCGATCTGCCGACCGGCGGTAGGCCTCCTGGACATCGACCGCGCCGGACTGGACGTAACCGACGAGCGCGTCGTTCAGCGGCATCATGCCCACCTTGCGACCGCCTTCGATCGCCAGCGGCAACTGTGATGTCCGGCCTTCGGCGAGCACGCTGGCCACCGCGGGTGTGTTCAGCAGCACTTCCCTCGCCGCGAGTCGACCGCCCCCCCGCTTGCGCAGCAGCACCTGCGAGACGACGCCGCGAAGATTCTGGGCGAGGGAGATCTGCACCTGACGCCGGTACTCCGGCGGATACAAATCGATGATGCGATCGACGGCGCCGCTCGCGTTGTGCGCCGGGAAACCGCCGATGACGAGATGGCCCGAGGTCGCCGCTTCGAGCGCCAGGTTCATCATCGCAGCCGTCCGCACATCCTCCAGCACCAGCACGTCGGGATCTTCTCTGAGAGCGCCACGGGCGGCCGCATACATCTCCTCGGCCCCCCCGCGTACTTCGCGCTGGCTGACGAGCGAGCCGTTGCGCTCGTGCACGACGTTGATCTCGCTCTCGATCGAAATGATGTGATCGCGGCGCGTCCGGTTGATGAGATCCACGAACGCCGACATCAGCGTGCGCTTGCCGCTCGCGCGCGGGCCCGCCACGAGCACGAGGCCCTCGGGCTCGATCGCGAGCGCCTGAATCTCCCGGTTGAGGCCCAGCTGCTCGGCCGTGATGGCCCGAACCGGCATCATCCGGAACACGCCACCCGGACCGCGGTGATCGCGGAAACCCAGGCAGCGGACGCGGCCGACCTCCGGGAGCTCGCAAATCCACTCGCTGGCGACACCGGTGCGAAGCGCTTCGGCGTTGCGCTCGGGCATCAGCGTCAGCAGCAGCGATTCGACGTCGTTGGGGCCAAGGACCGGTGCGCCGTCGAGCGTGTAGATTTCCCCGTCCACGCGAACCGACGGACGCGAGGCCGACGACAAGTACAGCATCGAAGCGCCCCGGGCGGCCGCCAGACGCAGCAACTGATCCAGATTGGAGAGCGCCTGCTCCACCAGAGGGGGCGGCACGTCGGGACGAATCGAGTTTCTCGATAGCGGCAGAACGGCCGCGGGTGGCGTGTCGAACCCGGCAGGCATCAGGTTCTGCACGCGCGTGGGTGGAGGCGCTTGCCACGCCGGGGTCGAGACGGGTTCACGCACCTGCGGCGGCGGTGTCTGCCAGGCGGCCGGCTGCAGGTCGCTCAACTTCGCAGCGGCTTCGGCTTCCCAGGCGGACGCCGACGTTTCGCGGACCGTCGGCGGGACCGGCGGCGGCCACGCCGGAGCCTGCGCAGGAGTATCGCCAACGGGCGACGGGGCCTTCGCAACAGGAACCGGCTCGGCCCCATGACTGATCGATACAGGAGCTACTTGCGTCGGGGCCGGCGCTGATGGAGCACTCACGCGCGCCGGGATTTGCACGCCTGAAGCCGGCGGGGGCGTTTCGCGGATCGGAGACGGAGCAACCGGAGTCGGCGCGACC
>JAHFUL010000015.1 GCA_023265155.1 Acidobacteriota bacterium | reverse complement strand
GCTCATGAGTCTTGCGAATTCAGTTCCTGAAAAGCGGCGATGGGTTGGAAGCCGGCCCCCTCTCGTCCCCCGCAAACGGTTCCGTTGCCGGCAACAAGCCACGCATGGGCATGGATGTGATCCATCCTCTTCGTCACGCCGAAGACCACAATGGAAGGGACACCACGGCGCATGAGCATGAGCCGACCCGCCAGAGCCCGGACCAGACACGTAGAGTGCCATGGCAGACGTGCGAACGCCCGGTTCACCGCGACGCCGACTGCAGCAGCAACAGGGTCGCTGGTTCGATGAAGAGCCACATCCTTGCTGGCACGGGCCCGGCCGATCCCCACCAACTTCATGATGGTGCGGAACGGCAGCATTCGCATCAGCAGGCCGGCAGTCGTGAGCGCCACCATCGCTTCCACAACACGCAAGCGATGACGTGCCAGAGAGAATCGGACGAACGCACGCTCACTCATTCGCGTGTTATCAACCACGTCGATGACGATTTTGCAGGAACTGTGCCGGTAGCGCGTTTGCTTTTGGCGATGCGATCCACATCCTCCAATTCGAAGTCATCTGGACATGGCATGCTACTCGACTCGAAAACGCTTTGCCAATCATCAGCGTGCAAGGGGCAGGACGATAAGAAACATTTGGCGTCTTTACTCTAGCCCCGAATGCCGTCGGCACGAGTCACGACACGATAGTGGAAGACGCCCAGGTTGCCGGGGGTGGAGGCTGAGGTGACGCCGACCTGGAGGACGACGAACAGCAGCAGAGCCAGCGCCGGCGAGAGCGAGAGGTCGAGGGCGCGGAAAAACGTCAAGCCCTTCCAGGTCGTGGAGCGTTCCTCGGGACGGTCGAAGCCGCGTTATAGATCAAGACCCCCGCCGAAACGAGCGTCAGGCCCAGGATGAGCGCGATCAGTGTGTTCCTCGCCAGATTCCTGGACTTCGGCCGGTCGGGGGGGATCGCCGTTTCGAGAATCTCCAGTTGGGCGCTCCCTGAAGCCACCTGCACCCGCGCCACCTCGTACGCCGTGTCCACCTGCCGGTAGACAGCAACCGCGAGATCCCGTTCCGTCTCGAGAGCCGCCAAATCGGCTTCCAGCCGATAGAGGCGGGTGAGCTGGGTCGACTGCGCGGCATCGAGCTTCCGCACCTCGACCACCTGGGTCTTCTTGCGCTCCAACGACGCCAGCGTGGTCCGCGCCGTGGCGACCTCCGAATCAAGACTCTGATAGACCGGATTGACGAACTCGTTGCGCGTTTCAAGCCTCAGCAGGTCGCTGACTTGGCCGGCCGTTCCTCTAGCCGACTCCATCATCGCCGCGTCAGAGTCGATCGAACGTTTGACCGTTTCGACTCGCTGCCGGCTCGAGAGCTCTTGTTCAGCCTTGTCGAGCCTGGCCTTCTGGGTTTCAATCTGGATCAGCAGACTGAGGAGCCCTCCCCGCTCGGCCAGCATCGCATCTACGTCTTTCCGGAGCAGCTCCAACTGCGATTCCTCTCGAAACTTGCGGAGTTTCTCCACGGTCTCGTCCATACGCGTCTTCGCCTCGTCGCGCTGCAGCCTGAGGTCGTCGCGCGACCGCGCCGCCTCTTGCTGGCTGATTCGACGGGACGTTTCAACGGCGTGGCGGGCCACGCTGTTGACGACGTCGGCTGCGAGCTTGGGGTCGTAGAGCAGGGCACTGAGACGAAAGACCGGAGTGTTACGAACCTCTTCGATAGTCACCCAACCGGTGAAGAAGTCCGTGGCGAAGATCCTGTACGGCGCCTTGTCCAGCCCGAACTCCTGGATGACGCTTGTCGCGGTAGTCTGGCTCTCCAGCACAGGCCTGAAAGACGCCGTCGCGGCTGTCCCCGGTCGCTCCCCGAGCTTCGACTGGCTCAGGATGATAGTGCTCTCGGCATGGTAAGTCGGCCTTCTCAGCAGAGACACGGTCACTACCGAAACCGCGAGAACGACGGCTCCGATGCAGATCACTGCGCGATAGGCCCAAAGGGTCCGGACGTACTCGCGCAGATCGATTTCGTCGTCCTCCTGGTCGGGCTCCTCGAATCGCGCGTCTGAAGAACGAAGTGCGGCGCTAGAGTCAGCCATTAGTTCTCCGCCCTCGTGTACGTTGTCGCCGAACCACGGAGTGTACTACCCGCGATCAGTTGATCGCAATTCGAAGCTGGCTCAACGCGTGGCGGCTTCGATTGAATGCTGGCGGCCGCCGTCACGCGCGTGATGTCCCACCCAAACGATGCGGCGAGAAGGATCCAGATTGCCTCCTCCCGCACGTGGGCCGCGATCCGCACCCGCCGCCGAGCGTGATTCGCAACGGACTGCGCGTGATGATCATGGACGACCCACGGGGACGCCCAACGGAAACTCGTAACCGGACTGGCGATAGACGTCCTCAACGACGGCGAGCGCCGCGCGTGCGTCGGCCAGGCCCGCCGACGGCGTTCGGTCGAGATCGATGTCCTCGAGGAACTCCGCGAACTCCAGCGCCCACGATGGATCGTCATGCGGGTACTCCCACATCGTCGTCTCCGGCGGCCTCATGTCAGGCAGCATCCGAGAGTACGCCAACTTCTCGCGGCCATAGCTGCTGCCAAGCCCTTCAATCTGCAGCTTCCCACCAGGTCCATAGATCTCGAGCGAGAACAGGTTTGTCCACTCGGTGCAGCTGACATGGAGAAAGGCGGTCTGGTCGCGCGGGGTTCGCAGCAGTAAGAAGGCGTTGTCGTCCACCGGCATCTGCCAAAAATACGTGTGGGCGAACCCGGTCACCGTCGAGAAGTCGCCGAGGAACCAGCGTGAGAGGTCGATGAGGTGCACACCCTGGTCGATGAGCTCGCCTCCGCCGGAGATCGCGGGGTTGGCGCGCCATTCCTTCTCGTAGCCCATCCGGCCGCCGTGCCCGTAGCGTCCGCGGACGAACATCAGGTCGCCGAGCGCGCCGGCGTCGACAAGCTCGCGAGCCTTCCGTAGCGCCGGGTGGTAGCGGTGGTTGAACCCGACGCGCACGAGACGGTGACGGCGCCGGGCCATATCGAGTACCGCATCGATCTCGGCCACGGATCGGCCGGCCGGCTTCTCGACGAGGACGTGCTTGCCGGCCTCGATCGCGGCGCGCGTAATCTGCGCGAGCATGTCATTGGTCGTCGCGACGACAACGATGTCGACGTCCGCGCGGCGGATCGCAGCCTGCCAGTTGTCGCTGACGGCCACGCCTGGAGCAGTACGGGCCAGCGCCTCCGCACGTTCCCGCTTCAGGTCGGCGCAGGCGGTCAACCGCGCCCCGGCCAGCGCCTTCGCCCGCTTCCGCGCGACAAGCCCGCAGCCGATGATCGCCACGCCGTGTGTCATTTTTTCCCCCACGATAGACCTCGGTCTTCCGGCACAATCCGCCGCAGCGTGTACACGTCGGTGCGATTCAGGTCGTCACGATGCTGGTCCAGCGTCTCCCAGGGGTCCCACACTGCGCTCAGTACCCTGCCGGTAATCCCATCGCTGGCCGCCGACGCCAGGAAGACCGTGAGCGCAGCCCCTTTCTCGAGGGGCGTCCCGCCTTCGTCGGCAATACGCTTCATGCCCTCGAAGAATGCCTGGCCGACCGTCTCCGGGCCGGCGGCGATGAGCTGGTCCATCATTCGCGTGTTGAGCGCTCCGGGCGCGACGGCATTCACATCGATCCCATCGTCCTTCACCTCGAGCGCGAGCGATTCGGCGAACCGGACGACCGCCGCCTTTGACGCGGCATACGCGCTGATGCGCGGCAGGGGGTTGGTCGCGCCGCCGCCTGACAACTGCACGATCTTGCCGTAGCGCTGCGACTTGAAGTGCGGCAGCAGCGCCCGGCACATCAGGATCGATCCGAACAGGTTGATTTCAATCGCTTGCACCCACGAGTCCCAGTCCACGTTCTCGACGAGCCCCATCGGACCGTAGACGCCGGCATTGTTCACAAGGATCTGCAGGTGCGGGAACGCGCTCAATGCGACCCTCGCCAGCCCCTCTACGTCATCCTGCCGGGAGACATCCGCCCGCCGTGCCAGCACGACCTGCTCCGGCGACGCGAGGGCCGCGATCTCCTCGCGGGCGTGATCGAGCAGCCGCGCATCGCGAGCACACATGAGCACACTCGCGCCAGCTTCGACATACGCGCGGGCGATCGCGAGGCCGAGCCCTTGATTGGCGCCGGTGATGAGCGCGGTCCTGCCTTCGAGCGGTCTCGCCATTATGGCCACGCCTTCGGTCATCAGCGCGCGATTACCGCGCGTGAAATGTGTAACTTCGATTGCACCGATCGTGGCGAATAGCCGACGGTGTCGAGGAGGTGCAACAGCTCGGAGCGGGCCACATTCCGATAGACTTCGACGATCCGAACAGTTTGCGCCACTGATTCCTTAGAGATCGACACAGGGTTCTCAGGGTTCGCGAGGCCCGCCGGGCCCTCGGAGGCCGCTGGCGGTGGCTTTTCCCACGCTCAGGTACTCGACGCCGGCATGCGTGCCAAGCGTATCGCCAAGAAAGCGGTTGGCATCGAGCACCAGCGGCCGCGCCATCTGTCGGATCACATCGTCGGCGGAGAACTCTCGATACTCGGGCCAGGGCGTTGTCACAACCAACGCCGACGCGCCATCGAGGGCGGCGAGCGCGCTGTCGGCCCGGTGCATACGCACGGCCAAATCCGGTGGCACGTGCGTCACAACGGGATCGTGCGCGCGCACGGCCGCCCCGTTGGCGCTCAACCAGTGACACAACTCGACAGCGCTCGACCTCCTGAGCGTGTCGGTGCCAGGCTTGTACGCCAGGCCCCAGATGGCGACCGTCTGGCCGGCCACGCCTTCCAGCAACTGCGAGAGTCGACGTTCAGCCCACTGCCGGTGCGCGTCGTTGCTCGATGTGACCGATGAAAGGAGAGAGGTCGCGACGCCGTGCGCCTGGCCAAGCTCAGTCAAGAAGACAATGTCTCTGGCCAGAGTGCCGCCAGCGAACGCACCGCCCGGCGACAGGTAGGCTTTCGGCCCGATACGCGATTCCGATTTCAAGCCCCGCTCGACTTCCGTCGCATCGGCGCCCACCTGCTCGCAAAGCGCGGCGATCTCATTGATAAACGTGACCGACGTGGCGAGGAACGCATTGAGCGCGTGCTTGGTCATTTCCGCCGACTCGACCGACATCCATTCGATCCGGTCGGTGAACGGCTGTAGCAACTCCCTCACCTTGTCGCCATCGGCCTGTTGGCGCACGCCGACGACGACGCGGTCTGGGTGGGTGAACTCGTCGATCGCCGTGCCAAGTCTGAGGTTCTCAGGGCAATAGCCGAAACCCACGGTGCGGCCCGGCACGTGGCTCGCGAACATGCGCTCGAGCCGTTGAGTCGTACCGACAGGCACCTGCGACGAGATCAGCACAAGCGCAGCGTCTCGAAGATGCGGCGCCAGCTTCACCGCTTGTTCGATCACGTACGCCACGTCAGCCCGATCGTCATCGTCCACGGGGGTGTCGTAAGCGACCCAGATGATGTCGGCATCCCCGACAGCCTTGGACACGTCGGTCGTAAAACGCAGTCGGCCTGCGGCGAGACCCTCTTGCACCAGCGCCTCGAGCCCGGGTTCGAAGAGCGGCGGCGTGCCCGCGGCAAGGCGCGCGACGACGACGGGGTCCAAGTCGAGGCCGGTCACGTCGTGGCCGCCCGATGCCAGGCACGCGGCAGTCACGGTGCCGAGGTGCCACAGGCCGAGCACGCACACCTTCATGGCCGTCCGTCCAGCAGCCAGGCGTTCGCTCGGAGATAGTCCAGTGTCTTGACGATGCCTTCCCGGATCGACACCTTCGGCGTCCAGCCAAGCGATCTGATTTTCTCCGTATCCAGAAAAATGAAGGGACTGTCGCCGATCCATCCGCGCTCGCCGCCCGTGTAGGTCCGCTTCGGATCGAGCCCGAGGTGGCTGGTGATCCAGCCGATTGAGTCGTTCACCTCGCAGTACTCGTCGGTGCCGAGGTTGAACACGTTGACCTTGTTGCCGGCTTTCTCGATGGCCGTGAAGATGGCGTCGATGCAGTCCTGCACGTAGAGGTAGGATTTGCGCTGGCAGCCGTTGCCGAGCACGCGCAGCTCGATCGGATTCGCGCTCAGGCTCTGGTAAAAGTCGAAGACGTGGCCATGCGAGTACCGCTCGCCGAGGATCGACACGAAGCGGAAGATAAAACCCTGGAACCCGAATCCCTCGCAGTAGGCCTGGATCAGCCCCTCACCGGCCAATTTCGACGCGCCGTAGAGTGACGTCTGCACCGGGAACGGCGCGGTCTCCTTCGTGGGGAACACGTCCGGCTCGCCGTAGACCGAGCCTGTTGAAGAGAACGCGATCCGGCGGATGCGGTTCGCACGCATCGCTTCGAGCACGTTGAATGTCGCAATCGTGTTCTCGTTGAGGTCTTTGCGCGGGTGCTCGGTGCCGAAACGAACGTCAGCGTTGGCTGCCAGGTGGAAGATGAAGTCGCACCCGCCCATGGCGCGGGTCAAGTCGCTCAATTGCGCCGTGTCGCCCTCGATCATCGTGAATCCGCGACTCGAACTCGCGTGTTCGAGAAACCTCCGCTGTCCGGTCGAGAGATTGTCGTACGCGACAACCTCGTGGCCTTTCTGGAGCAACCGATCCACCAGATGGCTGCCGATGAAGCCGGCCCCGCCGGTGACGAAGGAACGCATCAGCGCCCGTCGGTCCGGCTCACAGGGGACATCCGGTCACGTTCGGTGTCGCGATCAAAGGCGGCTCGTCCGGCGACGACCGCTGCTCGCTGAAAGGGTGCGAGATCCTCGTCGATGTGCTCGGGATCGGCCCACCGCACCGACAGCACTTCGCTCGATGGCGTGTAGCGCCCGGCTCTCAGTCGGGCATAGTACGCGAGCTCGAGATGGCGAGGATGGGCGGCCATCTCGGTCTCCTGAATGATGGCGACTGACAGCAGTTCCCTGACGTCGACCTCGAGTCGCAACTCCTCCTGAACCTCGCGTGTGACGGCATCGATGGGCGTCTCGCCGCGTGCCACCCAGCCTCCCGGCAGGCCCCAGGGATGATCCGTTCGAAAGACGTGCTCAACAAGAAGCACGCGGCCCTCGTCATCGAAGAGCGCGACCACGGCGCCCACATAGTGAGTCGAGGCGAAGAGCCGCACCGCAATTTTCAGGACCCGACGCAACAGGGTGTACTTGCGAAGCCAGACCGACAGCCGGCGCCGGTTAACCAGGCGGAAGGCCATTCCTCCAGAGTTCCTGCGTGTGCCTATAGTGGTCGGGCGTGTCGATCCACCAGAGGCGTTCGTCCCCGGTCATGTAATAGCCGTAGAGGTTCTGGCCGGAGGCGAGCAACCTGGGGAATACGTCGAAACCGATGTCACACGGCACCGTGGACGGGATCTGACTGAGCACCGCGGGCTCGAACGCGATGACGCCGGCGCTGATCCAGCGGGAGGACGCCTCGGCCGCGAGCGGTTTCTCAACGAATTTCGTGATCCGGGTGTCGTCCTGAATCTCCACCGAACTATGGGCCGAGACATCGTCGCGCCAGAAGAGCGCGATCGTCCCGACTCCTCGCCGCTCCTCGTGGTGAGCCGTGAGGTTCGCCAGGCGGCACGTGGTGAGGTTGTCGCCGTAGAGCACGAAGAACGGACCGTCCTCGAAGAACTCGCGGCACTTCGTGATGGCGCCCGCGGTTCCGAGAAGCTGCGGCTCGTGAGAATAATGGATCTGCAAGCCGAACCGCTGACCGTCGCCGAAGTACGCCTGGATGACGTCACCCCGGCGATGGAGATTCACCATCACCTCCCGAATGCCGGCGCTCGCGAGCTGGATGACCGTGTGCTCGATTAGCGGCCGCCCCCCGATCGGGAGCATCGGCTTTGGCAACTCGTCGGTCAGGCTCCCGAGTCGGCGTCCGTGCCCAGCCGCCAGCAGCATCGCCTTCTGGACCCGCAAACGTCAACCCCTCCGCGCCAGGCGGGCTCGCACGGCATTGGCGTGTTTCTGCAGCGCGTCGACCGCGCCGCATATTGCGTGCATCTGATGTTCTCGAGCCGCAGGGCCTCGACCAATTGATCCGAGGCCGAACCGCTTCTCATCCAGCAGCAACGCCTCATACAGCCGGCTGGAGGTGTTTCCCGGCACGACTCCCTGGAGGCGCACACCGGGGATCGCGGCCAGCAGCCTCTCGTACTCGGCCTCGATCCAGGCTCTGTGGGCGAGCACCTCGTCGAAGGTGTCGAGAGCGCGCAGTCCAACGAGCGCCGAGACTTCCATCATCTTCCCGTTCGGGCCGGCCCGTCCGCAGTCAACGTCGCCGATCTGCCCGAAACCCCGTAGTTGGCAGGCCCGCCCGAAGAGCGCCGGAACGTTCGTGGTGAGCGCGCCACCTTCCATCGTGAACACCTTCGTGGCATGGAAGCTGAAGATCTCCGCCTTGCCGAACACGCCGAGACGTCGCACGCGGTACGTGCATCCGGATCCGGAGGCCGAGTCGTAGAAGAGCGCCAGCGACTTGCGGTCAGCCACGTCCTGAAGCGCGGCATTGTCACAGGGATTTCCGTAGACAGCCCGTGCCCGGCGGACTTCTATGATCGCTGCCCATGTCGATCCGCACCCGGCCACCACACGCGACAGCTGCGATCAGTCACCCGTTCGGCGTCGGCATTCCGGCGTTCGCCGAACAGGATCGTCGGCACCGTCCGACAGAGGATCCGGGCATCGAGCGCCAGCGACCAGTGCCCCACATACCAGATGTCCATCTCCATCCGTTGCTCCCAGCTCCACTGGATGCTCCCGTTGACCTGAACCCATCCCGTAAGTCCTGGCCTCATGAGGAGACGCTGGCGTTGGAAGTCCGTCGCTCGGTCGAAACGCACAGGATCCATCTGCCGCGGACCGACGAGGCTCATCTGGCCGCGCAGGACGTTCCAGAACTGCGGCAGCTCATCGAGCTTCCAGCGGCGCAGAACCGCACCGACCCTGGTGACAAGCGGCGAGCCCGCCGTCACCTCCCGCCGGTCACCATAGTTGATCTCGTGCGGGATCATCGTCCGGAACTTCAACATCGTGAACCGGGACTCGCCGAGGCCCATCACCGTGTCGTTGAAAAACATCGGGACGCGAGGGCTTTCGAGCTTGATCGCCAGCGCGATGGCCGCCAACAGCGGCGCGCAGAGCATCAGCGCAGCCGAGGCGATGACGAGGTCGATCAGCCGCTTGACCGCCAGCTGCAGCCGCATGGATGCTGGCATCTTCAAGCCGTCATTCAATGACGCCTGTTTGAGACGAGACACGGCCATCCGTTCCTGTAATGCCGGATCGGTCAAAAGTGCGCGAGTCTCGATCTCCTTGCTCGTCTTGCCCTTTCGCGACCGGTCCCTACCAGCCCGACCCCTTCGCGACGATCCATGCTGTTCTCGCGAGGATTTTCAGATCGAGCCACAGGGACCAGTTGTCGATGTACTCGAGATCCATCCTGACCCAGTCGTCGAACCGCGAGATCTCATTGCCGCCGCGCACCTGCCAGAGGCAGGTGAGACCGGGCCGGATCGACAGTTTCCGCTTGTGCCAGAGGTCGTACCGTTCGAGCTCGTGCGGAAAAGCCGGCCGCGGTCCCACGAGGCTCATGTCCCCCTTCAGGACGCTCCAGAGCTGCGGCAGTTCATTCAGGCTGAACTTCCGAAGGTAGCGCCCGAGCCGCGTGACCCGCGGGTCGTCACGAATCTTGAACACCGGTCCCTGCATGTGGTTGCGCGACATCAACTGGTGCCGGCGTCGATCCGCGTCCTCGACCATCGTCGAGAACTTGTAACCTGTGAATCGCCGGCCGCGGTAGCCGACAACATGCCACGGGTACAGAATCGGAAGATGAGGCGTCGTCAACTTGATCGCCAGGGCAATCAAGACCAACAGCGGCGACAGCACGACCAGCAGCGTCGCGGAGACGACGATGTCGATGACACGCTTGATGAAGATCGCCGTGGAGTCCAAATGGCGGGGTCGCAGCACGATCTCGGGGAGCCGCAGCGGGTCGGAGCGATAGATGAACTCGAGGTCCCGCAATTGTCCGAACACCAGCGCCTCTGGAACGATTCTGAGCGTGACGCGGAAGTAATCGCAGGTGTCGACCACCTCGCGCAGCCAATCGCTCGCCCCGCCCTGGACCGCAATCACTTCATGAACGGGCCGGTGGACCAGTAACTGAGAGAGCTGACCGACTTCACCGAGGCACGGCACCAGTTTCGGACCAGCGTCCGTGGGCTGGCTGAGCGTCTGCGTCGCCGGCTGGGGCGAGATGCTCAAATGCCCGATGACGTCGTACTCGGCCAGGGAGGTGTTGTCGGCGACGTGCGCCGAGAGCCAGCCGAGCGCGCGCGCGGAGCCAATGAGAATCACGCTGCGGGCGTAACACCCCGACGCGATTCGCTTGACACGGTACCATCTCATCAGGAGCCGGTAGGCGCACAGTTCCGCCACGCTGATGACGGTGAACAAGAAAATAAAGAGCCGACTCCAGCTCGGGCTCCGCAGCGCGAACAAGATCAGCGTGATCATGCCGGCGCTCACGAGGGGAGCCGCGAGGCCCGCCAGGATGATGCGGGTTCGGGATTGCGTGACGAGCGGGTGATACCCGCCGACGCTCTGAATGACCAACACAGAGACGGCCGCCATGACGAGCAGCACCCAGACCGCCTCCTGGAGGGGGCGATACTCACCACCGATCGTCGGAGACAGGACCGGGAACCAGGCATGAAACACCGTGGTGTTATTCAGGACAAGGTTTTTCACAACGGGTGCGGTCACGTAGGCGAAGCCAAACGCGGTGAGCAACGACAGCAGATCCGACAGGAGGAGGAACGGCGGCGGTGCCGATCCCGGCGAATGCGTCGGCGCTGCGAGACCGGCGTTCCGCCTGGCCGCAGGTCGAGGCAACTCGGAGAGAGGGGGAGGGTGTATTCGCCGCACGATCACGCCGGCGTGGAAGAGGTCAGCGACAAGCTCGTGACTTCATCGCGAATTTCAAAGCCAGCGAATTCTGATCGCGGTGGTCGGAATTGTCAACAACGTGAGGCCTCGGTCCGACCGCCCGGGACGGTGGCCTCACGGTCCGTGCAGAGCCGAGCGACCTCCTCAGTCGGACCGTGGGCAATGATGCGTCCGTGGCTGAGGAGAATCGTTCGGCCGCAGAATCGCGGCAGGACACCGAGACTGTGGGTCGCGAAGACGACGATGCCTCGCGCGCTCCGCGCGCACAAGGCTCGTGTCGCCATCAACTCACTCCACGTTCGCGCGACGTCACCGTTGGCATCGATCCGCTCCACGTCGGCCATTGGCCGAGCGTGATGACGTTGACGCACGCGCCGAAGCCCCATGAGAGATGCACGAGGCAGAACGCGGTGACATACGCGGGCATCGCCAGCCAGGCCCGACGCGACCGAGCCAGTTGTGCCGCCGCGATCGCGAGGACGAGCAGATAGGCGAGGATGAGGCCGCCGAGCACGACCCAGGCCGTGCCCGTGATGAAACCAAGGACGGCAAGGCCGGCGAGCGCCGCGGCAAAACAAGCGGGCACGATCTGACGCCACTGCACCGAGTACGGATAGGTCTTCAACATATCCGCTTTCCACCATCCGTACTGAAAGTACTGTGCCACGAGCCGCGTAAACGTCGAGCGTGCGAAGTACGTGCATCGAATCGCGGGATCGAGGAGGACGCGCCATCCCGCACGCCGCGCCTTGTAGTTCAAGACGTAGTCTTCGTTGACCTGGAGGCGCTCGTTGTATCCTCCCAACTGTTCCCAAAGCGCCTTTCGGTAGCAGCCGAACGGAACGGTGTCGACGTCGGTCGCTTCGACGGTTTGATCAGGATGTCGATACGCCGCCCCTCCGGTCCCCAGCGTGTGCGAGAGGACGCTGGCGATGGCCCCCGCCACCAGCGTTGGGCGGCCGGGCGCAATTTCCCACACACCGCCGGCGACGCCGACACCGTCTTCCTGCAGCCTGGCAGCCGCGCGGCGAACGTAGTCGGCCCGCGGGACGGAGTGGCCATCGAGTCGCACGATGACGTCGCCGGTCGCCGCTCCGATGCCAGCGTTCATCGCAGCGGCGGCACCGGGGCTTGGACACCTCATCAAGCGGAGCGGCCATCCCGAGTGGTGGCGTTGATACTCGCGCACGATGTCACAGGTTCGATCGGTGGATCCGTTGTCGACGACGATGACTTCGTGAAGGGACGCGTCCTGACGGCGCAACGCGTCGAGCAGCGACGGGAAATGCGTGGCCTCGTTCAGGCAAGGAATCACCACCGACACGAGCGAGTTCCCGAGAGTGGCGGAGGCGTCGGTCAACCGCCGGGGCTCCGCGTAGCCTGCAACACGGACTGGCGCCATCCGGCCGGCTCGAACACCGACGTGCTGGCGAGTCCGATCATCACGGCGCCGGCAATGATCTTCGGGCCGACTGCCACCGCATGGAGCACGATCGCGTAGGCGACGGCCACCGTGCGATCGACGCCAAATGCCGTCAACACGAGGACGGTGAGATAGTGAAAGACGCCGAGATTTCCAGGAGTCGAGGCTGGTGCGCCGCCAATCTGCAAGACGACGAAGACGAGGAGTGCTGTCGTTGGAGGCAGCGGCAAATCAAACGCGAGGAAGAGCACGTAATTGGTCGCGGCCGCCAGCGTGACAATCAACACCGACAGTGCCCACACCGTCAGATTCGAGCGCCAGCCACCAAAAGCCCGAAGTTCCGCGAGAGCGACTCGCCCCTGTTGAATGAGGACCATCCGCATTCGCTCGGGCAGAATCAGAAGAGGCCACTCGAGCGCGCGCAACACCGAGGCGCCCCATTTGCCCAACACGATCGCAGCGGCGGCCGCGGCGAGGCTCGCGCCAAGAGCCACTTCGCCCGAATGTCGAGCCCATGATGGCAGCGCAACGTAGACCAGCAGCACGCTTACGCTGACGCCCAGCATGAGCACATCAGCCAGTCGCTCGACGACGATCGTGGCGACGATGCGGCCGAGCGGCCGGTGTTCGGTCCGGCTGATCCAGTACGCTCGCGCGGCCTCACCAAGACGTATGGGCAGCACCACGTTGAGCATCTGGCTCGTGACAACGGCGGCCAGGAATCGTGGTAGACGTCTCGGCGCTTCGCCTCGGCACACCAGCAGCTGCCATCGCCGTGCGACCGCCGTCACGGTCGTGGCAACCAGCGCAAGAGCCGAAAGCACCAGCAGTGGATGCACGCGTTCCACCGATGTCACGACCAGGCGGAGGTCCGTGCGCCTGAAGGTGAGCCATAGCGCCACTCCGCCCAGGGTCGCGCCGACGAGCAGTCGGCCGGCTGTCTGCCTGTTCAGCAGACCGCCAGGTCGGCCGTCGCTCAACGGGCGTCCTTCCTTCGCCCGTGTCGGAAGAGGGTCACGAGCCGCCATGCGTACGCTGCCGCCAGTGCCGTCCAAATGGTTTTTTCCCACCATCGCTCTACAAGGCCATAGCCGAACCCGACGCAGGTCAGCAGCATCCCGGCGGAAAATGGCCGTTTCCAGGACGGCTGTGTCAGGACATCGCGCAGCCGCCGAGCCGTTTCACCCGCCAGCCAATGGTGGTAGCTGAAGGCCGCGAGGGTCAGAGCGAGACCCGCGATCCAAAGCGCGTTGAGAGCAACGTTGACCCAGTCGATCATTACTCACGGCTTCTCAAACTTGCAACGTTGGGCTGGCAATCTGACCGACCGCATGATGCGCGAGACATCCGAGTCATCCGAGTGCGAACATTATTGGCGTGACAATTCGGTGTTGATACTTCAACAGAGGTCAGAAGGAGTCCCCAATCAGGACTCGTGCCTTGCCTCGTCGTTCTCAGGTTTCGCCATAGATCAGACACAGTTTCTGGCCGTCATGTAGAACGGGACCGCGTGTCCAGTCGATGGTAGGATATTCGTTCTCTGGCCAGCCACATGCTACGCCGCTCGGCGGAACTCATGGCGTCCGCTGAACTCCTGGTCGTCGCGACCATTGCACCAGCCCTTCTGTTTCCGAACCCGACCCGATTGCTGGCGCTTCTCATCGTCCCCGTGTTGTGGTGGGGCGTCTGGCTGACAACCGGCCGCGTCGTCCCTCGAACTCCGATGAACGCCGCCCTCTGGGTCCTGCTGACGATGGTCGCCGTCAGCCTGTACGCGACGTTCGACGTCCGCTTCAGTCTTGGCAAAGTGTCCGGCGTCGCGCTCGGCGTGCTCGTGTTCTGGTCTATTACGCGCTGGGTGTCTACGCGCGCACGCCTCCGGCGCGCGGCCGCCGCCTTCCTGCTTGCCGGCGGGGGACTGGCGATCGTGGGTCTGCTCGGCACGAACTGGATCAACAAATTCCCTGCATTCGACGCCGTCATCGGGCGTTTGCCAAAAGCGATTCGAGGGGTGCCCGGCGCGGAAGAGGGCTTCCAGCCTAACGCCGTGGCGGGTTCCCTGGTGCTCTTCGTGCCCCTCCAGGTCGCCCTGCTGGCCCACAAGGCGCGGCGCTGGCTCAGTCCCAGGCCGGCGAGAGCCGAACGTGGGACGTGGCTGATCGTTGTCCACGCGTGGCTGCTCACGCTGACAGCCGGCACGCTCGTGCTCACGCAGTCGCGTGGCGCCTGGGTCGGACTGCTCGTGGCGACGGTTGTCTTCCTCGCCTGGCACAGCCGGCTCACCCGCGCGTTCGCGGTCGCCATTGCGGCAAGCGTCGTGATTGTCGCGTTCATGCTCGGACCCGAGCGATTCTTCACCCTGGCCGTCAGCCAATCCGGCCCTGAAATGGCTGCCGACGTATCTGGCCGGATGGAGGTGTGGTCAAGGGCTATCTATGGGATCCAGGATTTTCCGTTCACCGGGATGGGGATGAACACCTTTCGCAGGGTGATGCCCGCCCTGTACCCGACGTTTCTGACGCCCCCCAATGTAGACATAGCCCACGCCCACAACCACTTACTGCAGGCCGCGCTGGACCTGGGCATCCCCGGTCTTGTGGCCTATGCATCGGTGTGGATCCTGACGGGTGGGCTGCTCGTGATGGTCTATCGCGGCTCGAAGGAACGGGTCTATCGGGCCATGGCCGGCGGGCTGGGTGCCGGCTTCATCGCCCACTTCGTCTTCAGCATGACCGACGCCATCCCGCTTGGCGCGAAGGTCGGCGTGCTGTTCTGGTTCGCCTTGGCGCTTGCAGTCGCCCTGCACCATGTCACGCTTGGGATCACGCCTGGGTCCCGAACGGCGTCACAGCACGAAGCCTGACTGGGCCGCATCGTCGTAAAACATCTTCACCGTGTCGAGGGAGCAGTCCTCCAGGTCCCTCCCGACCAGGGACAGCTTCTTCAGAATGTCGAGGGTGACCGTGATGATGTGACAGCCGATGGCGTCGGCCTGGAAGATATTGAGGAGTTCGCGCGGACTCGCCCAAATCAGCTCAGCGTGCGGCGCGACGCGCAGCATCTCGACGGCAGCGGCCATCAGCGGCACCGGATCGTGCCCCGCGTCGGCCACCCGTCCAGCAAAGACCGACACATACGAGGGCGCGCCGCCGGCGACCGCCGCCGCGACATCGCGCACCTGGCCGAGCGAGAGCATCGCGGTCACGTTCACCTTCACACCGGAGCCGGACAGCCGGCGGATGAGCGCGGCCGACGACTCGCGGTGGGTGTTTGTGACCGGGATCTTGACGTAGACGTTCGGTCCCCAACTCGCGATATCCCGCGCCTGACGCTCCATCTCGGTGAACTCGTCGGCGAACACTTCGAACGAGATCGGCCGATCGGGGATCGCTTCGACCACCTGCCGCGCGAAGAGGCGGTAGTCGCTGACGCCGGCCGTTCGCATCAGCGTCGGATTGGTGGTGAACCCCTTGACGAACGGCTGGCGATACAACGCCTTCATGCCGGCCAGGTCCGCTCCGTCGGCGAAGATCTTTACAGACAGCTGGTCGACGGATTTCAAGAGCCTTGGCTCCCCCACCTGGACAGGATCCAGTCGGCGGCTTCCGGCAGCGACCGGACGATCGCGTCTGGGTGCTCGGGGCGTGGTTCCTCATAGCCCGAGTCGCGGATGACTCGTAGGTTGATCACACCGCCTCGGTCGAGGAATACGGCGCGGCGGGTGCCGGGGTTGATTCCCATCTTGTCGGGGCAGCTTTGAGTTTCGGATGCGAGACCAGCAAGTGCCACACGACGGACTGGCAGGCTTCTGTGTGCGGTGTGACATTCTCCGCATTCGCTGTGGGCACGATCACACACGCGTCGGCCACACGTGAGGTGTAACCACCGTCGCGTCCCACAACGCCGACGACCTGGGCCCCCACGTCCCCCGCGTACTGGAGCGCGCGCACGAGGTTCGGGCTGATGTTGTGCTCGAGGCTGCCGCCTCCGACCGAGAACACGAAGAGCATGTCCTTCGGCTGCAGCCGGCTGCCCTTCAGCCAGTTGACGAAGACGGTCTCCCACCCTTCATCGTTGGTCCGCGCGGTGAGCTCTGAGACGTTGTCCACTGGGGTGTACGCCTCAATCCCGACGATCTTCCTGAAGTCGTTAACGGCGTGCGAGCAATTCGCCGCGCCGCCGCCCACGCCCAAGAAGAAGAGCCGGCCACCGCGCGCCCGCAGGTCGACGAGCAGTGTGACCATCTTCTCGATCGCCTCGACGTCGAGGCCGGCGACCACACGGGCCACTTCGTCAAGATGCTCGGTCGTATAACTCATCACTCATCGCGCGACAGATTCGTTGCGCGCCAGGTACGCGCGTGTCTCGTCGAGCCCCGCGGGCGATCCAATCTCGTAGAAGCGGCCCGGCACTTCAAAGCCGACGAGATCCTCGTGTGCGAGCAGATCCTGATAGACACGGACGAGGTCGAAGGCCTCGTCTTCGGCATAGCCGGAAAACGCCGCCCTGCGGAACGCACCCAGGCCGTAGTCGATGTGTCGCATGTCCGGCGTACGGCCCTCCTTATCGTAGCGGGCGATGCGGCCGTCGGCGAAGAGCACGTTGCTCGCATCCCAGCGGTCGTCGTTCTTGCAGACGGTCATCAGTCCGTTCTTGCCGCTTCCGACAAAGGCGCGCTCGATCGCGGCGTAATCGCACTCGAGGTACGAATCGCCGTAGAGGACGAAGAACGAGTCCCCGAGATCCGGAAGGGCCGCGCCGACGGCGCTGCCCGTGCCCAAGGCGCGTGGGCCGTCGAAGACGTACCGCACATGCACGCCCCACCGGATGCCGTCGCCAAGCGTATCGCAGATCATCTCACCGAGGTGACCGACCAGGAAAACCATGTCAGTGAAGCCGTGGTCTCGAAGCAGCTCGATCTGACGAACGGCAAACGGTCGACCAGCCACATCGACCAGCGATTTGGGCATGCCTTCGGTGATCGACTGAAGCCGGGTCGCCCGGCCACCGGCGAGAATGGCGACCGGGAGGCTCATCCAAACAGGACCTTCGTGCCCTCGAAATCGAAGCGGAAGCGCACTTCCTCCAGGCCCGCCTTCGTCATCGCGGCCCGCAGGCGGCGTCGTTCCTCGGTGTAGAACAAGAGGAACCCGCCGCCGCCCGCGCCCACGAGCTTCCCGCCAATCGCACCGTGCTTCCTGCCGATCTCATACCATTCGTCAATCTGGGCGTTGCTCATCTGGGGCGATCGCCGCTTCTTGTGCTCCCAATGTTCGTGCATGATCTCGCCGAAGAGCGCGATGGTGCCACGTTCGAGCGCCTGCCGGCTGCGCAGGCCAAGCTCCTTCACGTAGTGGAGGTTCTTGAGCATCGCCGGATCGGACTGTTCGGTGTGCCGCTGCTGGTCTTCGAGAATCGAGCCAGCGCCGCGAGCGAACCCGGTGAAGAAAAGGAGCAGGTTGTCTTCGAGGTCGAACAGGGCCGCCGTACTCATTTTCAGCGGACAGGCGTTCACGCTGTCATCCGGATTGAAGCTGAAACAGGTCACCCCCCCGTACGCCACCGCATATTGATCCTGCTTGCCAATCGGCTGACCGAGTCTGTTGATCTCGATTTCGCACGCGAGCGCGGCGAGCTCGCTCGGGTGCAGGAGGCGCCGGCGGTGCGCATACAGCGCCTTCAGGAGCGCGGTCGAGAAACTGCCGGAGGATCCCAGGCCGGTGCCAGCCGGAATGTCCGCCAGCGTGGCGATCTCGATCTGCGGCGTCCTGAAGTCCAGCATGCGGAGCGCCTCCCGAATAATCGGGTGCTGCACCTCGTCGATCTGCTCAGCGTGCTCCAGCTTCGAATACTTGAGGAAGATCCCTTCGACGAACGGCCGCATCACCGTGACGTACACGTACTTGTCGATGGCGGCGGCGATCAGGAACCCGCCGTGCTGGCGGTAATACGACGGGAGGTCGGTTCCCCCGCCGCCGAGCGTGATTCGCAACGGACTGCGCGTGATGATCATCGACGACCCACGGGGACGGCCAACGGAAATTCGTAACTGGACTCGCGATGGACGTCCTCAACGACGGCAAGCGCCGCGCGCGGGAGCCAGACTGCCGCGCACCTCCTCAATGTGCAGTGTGCTGCCAGATCCATAGATGTCGAGCGAGAACAGGTTTTTCCACTCGGTGCAGCTCACGTGGAGAATGCCTCGTTGTCTCCGTTGTCCACCACGAGCAGGTTGGCACTGACCACATCGCCCACGAAAGACGTAATCGCGCGACTGCAGCTCCCGGTGGAAGCATATACGAGCTGGCGCGTACCGATCGACGCCCGGACATTCCCCCTGGCCGCCTGATGACACACGACCTCGAACCGTTCCGCCTCGAGGAGCGACCGCAGTTCGCGGCTGCGGGCGGGTGTGGGGTCCACTCGTGGCGATCGGTCGAGTGATTGTCGTACGCCCGAACTTGATGAGCGTCCGCCATCAGACCGTCGACCAGGTTGCTGTCGATGAAACCCGCGCCGCCGGTGGTGACGAAGGCGTTCATGCCGCAGGACGATCGGTGTACGCCACGAACGATTTCACGAGTCCGCACCACCGCTCGTCGACGATCGCGGCATCGGGGAAAAGCTGCCGCAGCTCGCGCCGCGTCAACATGCGAATGCCGGTTACGTCAGCGAGCACCTGCTCTCTGGTCGGTCGGGATCCGTACCAGCCGAGCCTCAGACGCAGCACGAGGCATACGCGCAACCACACCGGGAGGAACTGGAAGAACGGAAAAATGAAGTGCGGTTCGATCGGGAAATACCGATTCGGCGTCTGGACATAATATCGCCGACCGACACGCCGAACTTCGTCGGCCATACGCATCTGGTCGTTGAAGTCTCCCACGTGCTCGATCGTGGAATTCGAAAAGACGATGTCGAATTGCTTGTCGGCGAACCGCGGCATCGCGCGGCCGTCGCCGGCGACGGCCGCGAAGTTCGTGTACGTCGCTGGGGACGAATCGGTATTGAGCAGGGTGATTCGCAGATTCTCGCCTACCCGACCGTCGGTGACGAGCTCCCAGTAGGTCGCGGTGCCGCCGATATCGAGGAGTGTGACAGGGCCGGCCGCAGCGTCCAGCAGCTGCCGCAGAATTTGAAACCGCCGTTTCCGCAGCCGGCAGACGACCCGCAACAACAGCTGGTGTTGCCCAACGCTTCTAAATCCCATCGGGGTGAGCGATGCAGAGTTTTCCGAGCGACTCAGGCGCGATCGAACCTGGGCGCCCGGTAAGTGAGCACGATCTTGACGATCGCGGCGCTGACGTTCGGGACGAGGTACTCAGGTGGCGGCGTCCACGTCGCCGGCAGGGCCATCGCGGTCTTCACGGTGCAGACGATACGCTCGGCATCGACGCCGCTCAGGATGCTGCTGCCGCATTCCAGCGTCTCGGGTCGCTCCGTGGTATCGCGGATCGTCACGTTCGGCACGCCGAAAATCGCGCATTCCTCCTGCACCGTCCCGCTGTCGCTGATGACGCAACACGCGTGACGCTCCAGGGTAATGAAATCGAAGAAGCCCAGCGCGTCGAGAAACCGCTGTCCATCGCCCCCGTGGTCGAGGTCGAAGTCCCGCATGCGGACTCTGGTTCTCGGATGCGTGCTGATGATGATGGGCTTCCCGAAGCCGTCGCTCAAGCGCCGCAGCGCTGCGACCAGGCTGATCAGACGGCTTCGAATATCCACATTCTCCGCGCGATGCATCGTCACAAGAAAGTATCCGCCGGCGCCGATCTGCAGCCGGCTCAGCACGTCGGATGCCGCGATGCCGCGGTCGTAGTGACGAATCACTTCGAAGATCGGATTCCCCGTCACGTAGATCCGCTCGCCTGGGATCCCTTCCTGCAGCAGGTTCTGCCGGCTGCGTTCGGTGTATGGCATCAAGACGTCGCTACTGTGGTCGATGACGCGCCTGTTCACCTCTTCGGGCACCCTGTCGTCATAGCATCGGTTGCCCGCCTCCATGTGACAGACCAGAATGCCCTGGCGTTTCGCGAGGAGGGCGCACAATCCGCTATTCGTGTCGCCAAGAATGAGGACGGCGTCCGGACGCTCCGCTTTCAGCAGGTCGTCGACCGCTGCGAACATCTCGCCGACCTGTTGTCCGAAGCCAGCGGCTCCGCCGGTCAGCTGGTAGTCGGGCGCGCGAACGCCCAGCTCGCGAAAAAGGATCTCGCTGAGGGCTGGATCGAAGTTTTGCCCCGTGTGAATGATTCGATGCTCGCACACGGCGTCGAGCGTTTCGATGACACGGCTCAGCCGAATGATCTCGGGCCGCGTGCCGAGAATCGTCACGACCTTCATCGAAGCAATTCCGGCTCGAGGCCCTCGGCCTCGTCAAGCGCCAGCTGATGCTGGTGGAGGAGGGTCGCAAGCGCTCCCCGGTCCATCACCTCGTCCGCCGAGCTGTACTCACGCGGGAGCGGCGCCTCCACGGAATGTCCGTCGCGCAGCTCGGGGAGCATCGGCAGAATCGCGTAGTGACGGCCGCGTTCGACGGTGCGCCAGCACTCTTCTTCCGAGACCAGAATCTCGTGCAACTTCTCTCCGGGCCGCGTCCCGATGATCACAGTCCGGATCGGCCGGTCGCCAATCATGACTGCTGCGAGATCGACCACGCGGGCCGTCGGCACCCGCGGAATGTAGGTCTCGCCGCGACCCGCGTCGCGCACCGCGGCAAAAATGGTGTCGATGGCCTGGTTCAGGCTGAGGAGAAAACGCGTCATGTCGGGCGAGGTGATCGTCACCGGTCCGCCGTTTCGAATCTGGTCGAGGAACAACGGGATCACCGAGCCGCGTGAAGCCAGCACGTTGCCGTACCGGACGCAGATGAAACGCGTTCCGGGACAGCGCAGGTTCGCCTGGATGAGCACGCGCTCCTGCAGCGCCTTCGTCATGCCCATGACGTTGACCGGCTTGCACGCCTTGTCGGTCGAGACGCCGACGACGGTCTCGATCGGGAGAGACAGTTCCTCGATCGCCCGAACGATGTGTTCCGGACCGCCGACGTTGGTCAACACCGCCTCGTACGGTACGTATTCGCAGGTCGGCACCTGCTTGAGGGCCGCGGCGTTGAAGACCACGTCGACATGACGCAGGACCCCCGCCACGCTTGCGAATCGGCGCACGTCTCCGATTCGAAACTCGAGCACCGCTTCCGAATCTTTGAAGATCACTTCGTCGGTGACGACGCGCCGCTCCCGGTACTGCACCCGCATCGCGTGCTGCTTCGCCTCATCTCTCGAAAAGACGATGATCTTGTGCGGCCGGCCCAGTTCGCCCGTCAGCAGCCGACGCACGAGTAACTGTCCGAGCGAGCCGGTCCCGCCAGTGATGAGCACGCGCTTCCCGTCAAGCGGTTGCATGCTGCGCTCTCCATTCTTCGTACGGCGTCTGATCGGCCGCGATATCGGCGATCAGTTGATCCCAGGTCGGAATCGAATATCCCGTGTCGTTGACGAAGCGTGAGCCGTCCAGGGTGCGGTCGATGCATGGACCGTCGATCGCCTCGATGGCGATGTCGAGCTTCAGCGCGTCTCGGAGCTTCACCAGCAAATCGTATTTGCTGATCGGCGCGGATGCGACATGGTAGAGCCCTTCAAGGCCCGAATGCCGTTCGATAACCGCGGCGAGGATGCCCGCGAAACTCCTCGTCGGAAAACCCGAAAACATCATCCGGCGATAGCCGTGCACCGTGAGCCCACGCTGGTTCAGGAACCATTCGAGCAGACCGGTCCGTCTCCGGAATTCGCGGCCGACGATCGACGTGCGGACGGTCAGGCAGCCAGGCCCCATCACCTCGCCGAGCAGCTTGCTGCGGCCGTACAGATCGTCGGCATCCGCGACATCCGTTTCCGCATACCGACCCCGCCGTCCGCTGAACACACAGTCGGTGCTCACCTGAATCAGACGGGCGCCCGTCGCGCCGCACAACCCGGCAAGGCGATGAGGGAACAGCGAATTGACTGTCACCGAGACGAGCGGGTCGTGCGCCTCGGCGCGCTGCTTGACAATGCCGACGCAGTTGACCACGACGTCGGGCTTGGCACGCTCGAAGGCGCGGACGACGCCGTCGATATCATGCGCATCCACGCCGCCGATCACCGACCGTTCGTCGGCCATCGCGTAGACTGGCAGCTGGCGCGCCGCGCCCGCCGGTCCACGGACCGTGGCCCACGTCTCGAACCGCGGACTGAGGGTCTGAAACACTTTGTGACCGAGCATCCCCTCGCCGCCGAGGACGAGTATCCGCATAGTGTCAGCCGGCGTGAACGCGCTCATAGAGCTGTTCGAGCCGCGCGGCGACGCTCGTCCAATTGAACTCGTCCTCCGCCAGCGCTCGACCGCGCCGGCCGCACTGCTCCGCTTCCGTCGGGCGTCGCCTGAGATCGGCCAGACCCTGTGCGATCGAGCGGGCCTCGGGTTGGACCGCGATGCCGATGCCTCGTGCGAGCAACGGTTCGACTTCACCAACTGGCGTGGCCACGACCGGTCGTCCTGCCGCCATGTAATCGTTGATCTTCGAGGGCCATCGGGCTTCGTTGGACACATTGCGCAGCATCGGCAGCACGACGGCGTCGCACGCCGACAGATACAGCCCCATCTGGTCGAATGGGATACGTCCCGTATCGGTCAGCCAGTCGCCACAGTCGCCTAAGACGCTCCGCAGTGGAAGCGTCGTCCCCGCAATCGTCACGCCGATGGCCATGAAGCGCAGGTTCGGGATGAGCCCCCGGGCGGCGGCGAGTGCGTCTCGAAGCAACTCGCCTTCTTTTCGCGGAAGCGCGCCAACGTACCCGACCACCCACTCGCCGGCGTCGATGCCCAAGCGCGCCCGCGCCTCGGACCTCGGATGGGGTCGGACCGCTTCGGTGTCCGAGCCGCCAGGCAGCACCATGACCGATCCAGCGGGCACGCCGAGGCGCACCACCCGTTCGCGCAACGCGCGACTCGCCACCGTCGTCGCATCGGCGCGCGTGCGGAAGGCCTCCTCGAAGAACGTCTCAATCGGCCCGTACAGCACCTTCGCCGCCCGGCCCGGGCGTTCCGCCTGCGTCCCGCCGCGGCCCCACCAATCGCACCAGTCGATGACGAGCTTCCCGCCGCTCGCGCGGGACGAGCGCCGCGCAAAGAGCGCGGGAAGGATCACCACGGGCCGGCAGTCCCAGGCGTGAACGATGTCCCAACGGCGCCCCTGCAGATAACCGATACGGCTCAGCGTGTCGAACGGATCCCAACCGGTTCGCCCCAAGCCCCACAACAGGTCCGGCGAGTGCACGAGCTCAACGCCCTCGCTCGTCTCCCGCGTGAACCTCGCGCGGCTGTTCGCGGAAATGGCGAGCAGCGTCACGGCGTGACCGGCGCGGGCGAGGAAGCGGCCGGCGTGGTACGAGCGATAAAAGGTGCCGCCTTTGCGAGCGATGTTGTGGTTCAGGAAGAGAATGCGCAACTCGTCTCGAACTACCAGCCGCCGCGGCGCGCTTCGCCGGGCCCGAACCGGCCGTACAGGAGCCGGCTGACGAACGGATTTTTCCGGATGAACCAGAGCACCTCGTGCAGGAAATCCGCGACGGTTGAGTCGTAGAACATCCGGTTGATCCACGTCGTGCGAAACGCGGCAAGTTGGATGTAGTTGATCGACGATCGCTTCAGACGGAACTGTCGGTCCGCGAGCTCGCGGGGGTCGCGGTTACAGGTGACCGCTGCCAGGCTGTCAGGAAACATCCCCTCCCGCCGCGCGACGCGATGGTGCGGAACGCTCATCGGATCCAGCTTCATGACGGCGCAGCATGCCAGGCTAGCCGCGCCGACGTCGTCGCCGGCCACGATCAGGTTCATCGGCACCGGCTCGCCCATCAGAGGGCCTGTGTAATCCAGGACGTGCGTGCCGTCGAAGATACAGAACCGTGTCTTCACCAGTCGGTTGATCGCGATAATCGCACGGTCGAACTGCGGATGCTGCGTCACCCGCATCTTGTCGCCCAGACACCCCCATTGGTTCTTGAATCCCAGGCTCGCCACAGTCAAGGCGTGCATCTTGGGAACCGGCACCGTGATGAAGACGTCGACGTCGTGAAGGAGAAGACGCGGCAGCGCCACCGAAACCGGACGCCCGGCGACGACGGTCGTCACCTGTTCCTGGTGATCGTGGCTCAGGTTCACGACGCGGATGCCATACTCCGCGGCGAGATCGTACAATCCGTGCTGCTCGAAGGCGTCTTCCGCCTGGAAGCAGGCTTGGCCGCCCTCCGACTCACCGACCGTGATGTTCGAGGTGAACGGGATCAGGCCTTCGACGAGCCGGCGGAGGAACAATGGGGTGACGGTGACGCCAGGGGTCGGCGTCCGCCAGGTGAGGTTCGGCTTGATGAACACCCGCGCGCCCGCGGGGATCGCCGTTGGCGCGCCGATCCATTCGAGCGCCGCCGCCATCGATCGATCCAACGATCCAGGATTGAACCGATCAATGAAGACGCGGCTCATGCCTGTACCTCCTCTCGCGCACGGCACGTGAATCGTTGACGGCTTGGGCCAGATCGTCCTTGAGCGGTCCCGTTCCGGCGATGTATTCGAACGCTCCGAGCGCCGTCTTCCGGCCTTCCCGGCCGATGCGCTCGCGAAGGTCGGCCGAATCACACAAGGCGGTAATGGCGGTCAGGTAAGAGTTGAGATCGTCGTAGTTGACGACGAGACAGTTCACGCCGTCAACATAGTACTTGTGAACGTCGCTGAAAAGCGTCGACACGACTGGCCGCCGCGACGCCAGAATTTCGGCGGTCTTCCCGGGAAAACCGCCTTCCGCGATCGCGGGCTCTTGCTGGGCATTCAGAATGATGTCGGCGCCCGCATATACCGACTGCACGACCTCTGGCGCGATCTCCGTGAGAACGGTCGTGAGCAATTGCAGGCCATGCGCCGTCAGCAACTGGTGCACGCGCCTCAGCGTCTCCTTGTCCTTCGAGCACAAGAGGTAGAGGCGGAAGCGGTAGCGCGATTTCAACAAGCCGAGCGCCTCGGCGAAAGGGACGAAGCCGTACGAATGCGGCGGCGTGGTCACGACGCTCAAGAACCGGAAACCGTCGAAATGGTCGAACAGCGCGTCGATGTCTTCGGAATGTTCGGGCGAGTCGAGCTCTCGACGATCGACGAATGAGGGGATGATGTACCGGACGCGGGCGGCCGTCCGCCCGGAATAGAGATCGTGCAGGTGCCTGTTGACGGTGAAAATGACGTCGACGCACGACGTCATCAGCAGATCGCTCAGGGCGATGTTGATGCCAGACAGGAGCCCGTACACCCCGACACGCGACTGCGATTTCAACCGGTAGTTGACGTCGTTCTTGTCGACCGCGAGCACAATGCCGAAACGCCGTGCTGTGCACCAGGCAACCAGCAGCTCGACGAATCCCACGCCACAGATGAGCATCGCGTCCACTCGCTTCGCCGCATGGATCGTCCCAACCGAACTGTAGACGTTCAGCGTCCCGCGAATCTTGTAGTACAGCTTCCTGAGGATGCCGGTTGAGTCCGTCATCCGCGACGTCATTGTGTGCATGTACCGGTACCCGTACGCGGTCTCGAACTCGGGGCCGCAGGGGACCGGATTGGGCGGATAGGAAACGACCAGCGCCACGTCACAACCGTTGCCGGCGAGGCCCGCGCCAAGGTATTTCACGCGTCGCGCGGGGCCGTCGTACCCGGGGAATCTTCCGCGCGAGACGATCACGGTGTGCATCGCTGCCAGCTGCCGACTAACGGCGGTGCGCGCTCCCGCGTGTCGACGCCGAGCGGCTGGCGCGCTCGGCGAGACCTTCGAACATCGCGACGATCTGCTGCGACACCATCGCCTCGTCGAACCGCGAGCGGTAGGTGTTTCGGCCCTCCAGACCGAGGCGGCGGCCGTTGGCGGGGCTGTTCAGCACCGCCTGCGCTTTCGCGACCCACTCGTCGACGTCGTCCACGTCCGCGAGCAAGCCGTTGACGCCGTCCTCGACGATGTCCAGACTGAACTTGTCTCTGGAGGCCAGAATCGGAACCCCGGCATGAAAGGCTTCGATAATCGTCCGGGAGAAATGGGGGAAGGTATTCGTGGACACGACCAGATCGGCTCGACCGATGATCGTGAGCACGTCGGTCACTTCTCCCACGATTCGGACAGCGTCCTGCAGTGCGTTGGCTTTCACGAATTCGAACACGTACTGCGTGTGTTCGAAGTCGTGGCGCGCAGACCCGACGGCCCATTCCGAACGAAAGTCGCCCTGAAACGGCCCGGCAAGAAGGAACACCACATCGTCGCGCAGTCGCGCCATCCGTCGCACGATCTCGAGGTACAGGGTGTAGCCCTTGCTCGGACTGGCGCCGCCGAAATACGCGACGATTTTCTTGTGGGCCGGTACGGTGAACGCCGCGTGGATGTCGCGCGCCTGTCCGGCGCACGACGTGGGATCGATCGTATTCGGAATGACCCGTACGTCGCGTTCGCGCGCCGAACCCTCCAGAAGCGGCTGAACGTGAAAGGGAGTGATCCCATAGACGATGTCGACGCTCTTCAACAGCCCCAGATAGAACGACCGCCGGAGCCCCCACCGCCCCCTGATCAGCTCCGCCTGCATCTCGCACACGACGGGGACCCTCAGGCACCGTGCCGCCAGCGCGCACTGCAGCAGCGCCGATTCGGTGAGGTAGACGACATCCGGCGCATATCGCCAGATGTGGGTGATAGTCAGGAAAAACCCGGTGACCCACTTCACGACATCCTGCACCGTCGTGATGAGCTCGCGCTTCAATGACGGGTCGGTGCTCTCCAGAATCGTCGTTGTGTTCATCTTAAGAGAAAAGCCGGGAAAGTAGACCATCTCGGCTCCACACCGCCTCAGGTAGCGGGAGCCCTCATCGTCTTCGTATCGGTTCAGCGCATGGACCCGGTGCGAGCGCTGCGTCAGGCTTTTGATCGCGAAGCCGGCGTTGAGCGTGGATCCACCGAGCTGCACACCTGAATGGATCGCCAGCACGACCATGCTTCAGACCCGAGGACTCTAGCCGGCGGCCTGCAGCGGCTCCGAGGACGTCGATTGAGCCCACCTGCGGTGATCGGCGACGGGACCGGCAGCGGCCTCAGCCAGCATTGTCGCGCGCACGAGGACTGTCAGGCAGACGAGCCAGGTGACCAGTCCTTGTCCTGTATAGTCGAAAAACGCGCCACCGCCGAAACCGACGAGGAGCATGTGGACGAGGAACGTCAGCGTCCCCAGCAGAATGATCCGCAGGGGACGGGACTCGGTTCGCATCGTCGCCCTCCAGGCGCGGTGACAGAGAAGCGCGATGATGAGGAAGTATGCCCCGGCGCCCCACAACCCGAGCCGACCGAGAGCCCAGCCGTACGAGTTGTGCGCGAAGAGGAGGTTCTCGACAGCATTTCCCGGATTGCCTTCGAGGCGATTCCGCTGAACGAGGATGGAGATGAGCACGGGATCCAGATCGACGAATGCATTGTCGCCATACCCGAGGCCGAACCCGACATTGCGCCTGGCCAACTCGAGCCCATACGACAGGCCCAGCAGCCGATCGTCTCGGTTGGACCCGCCGGGCCCCACTTCGAGCGTTCCGCCGAGGGTGGGGTCAATCAACGAATACAGCCGCCGAAGGCGCATGTCGTCCAGCACGACGGCCTGCACGCCGGGTCCCCAGTAGCCGGGCGAGAGAAACAGCGTGCCCAGAAGCGTCGTCAGCAACACCATCCCGACGGCCAGACGCCTGATCCGCCGCCTGACGCGGAGCTCCCGCGCGCTGATGTACCCAATCCCCATCACCAGCAGCGCGCCGATCACGCCGATGTAGACCGAACGGATGTCGTTGGCAAGGAAGACGAAGACGAGCGCCAGCAGGATGTAGGTCCAGGCCCACCGGCGTAGTCGGGTGGCGCTCCGTTCCAGGCTGACGACGCCGATGCTCAGGAAGAGCAGCCATACGATCACTCCGAGCGCTGAAGCCATCCCGAAACGATAGAGGTTCGTATCGGGCGGAGGCGTGACCAGGAGCCAAAGGGCGAACCCCGCGAGAAGACTTCCAGTGCCGACTACCGCCATGAACCGCATCAAGCGGAGCAGACTCCCGTACGTTCGGATCACCGCGAGCATCGGCAGGATGCCTAGAAAGAACAACGGCGTGCGGCAGTCGCGCAGGACGACCAACAGCGACTTTCCCGATGCGAGCCCGGTCGCCGCCGGCAGGATCAGGACGAGTACAAGGGCGTAGACGAGCGCGTGTGCACGGGGAAAGCGCAAGAACCGGGAAAAACCCACACTGACGATCCACGTGCCGCCGAACGCGAGAAGCAAAAGGTCGATCCCGCTTACGCGGGAAGTTCCGATCGGAACGGTGAAACTGACGGGCAACGCGTCCGATGTGCTCGACATCAAGGATGCGAGGAACAATCCGTAGAACAGCACGCGCATCCCGAGCGCAAACAGGCTGCCGATCGAGGGGAATCTCCGTTCCAGAACACGCGTCGGGTCGGTCACAGATGGCCGCCGCACTATCGGTTGGCGGACGGTGTGTGACACAGCGCGGAGATGTCGCTCGCCAGCGCGGCGCGAATCTGATCGTTCGACGAAGACAACGCGAGCGCTTCGAGGAGATTGGCGCGACCGGTGTCAGACTGCCCCGTGCATCGCTGCATCAGTCCGAGGAGATAGAGGCTCGTTGGCAGGCTCGGATCCCGCGTCGGGCGCGCCAGGCGCACGCCTTCGGCGGCCAGCGGCAATCCTTTCTCGAAATCACCAACGCCGAGGTACGCGCCGGCGGCGATATTGTAGAAATACGGATGGGTGAAGCCGAGTTCCGGTCGCATGACGGAGAGTGCCTCGCGGTACCGACTGTACGGAGGCACGTAGAACAAGTACAGCGTCGCGGCCGCGACGCGCAGATCGTGATCCTCCGGCGTCTCACGCAGCCCCTCGAGCGCGGCGTTCAATGCGGCTGGATAATCCTTCTCTTTCGCCTGCAGTGTGTTGACGATGTCGAGCGAGATGCCCGGCGAGGGTCGACCGATGAGCGGCTTTGCTCGTTCGTAGGAGACGACGGCGTCGCGCCATCGGCCATCTCTGAACGCAATGTCTCCATCGAGCTGCTGCAACCGGGCCGCAAGACGAGGCGGCACTCCGCCGGCCTGTCGCACCCCTTGGAGGCACGCGGCTGCCGGAGGAACCCGCGCCGGATCGGGATGGCGCGCCCGGGTGAGATCTGACGTCCAGGAGGTGGGCACCAGACATCGGTTCAACAGAACAAACGCGCGGTTCTCGGCGAGGACCCTGTCCAGGTGCACCGAGAACATCAGAATGCCGCCCAGAACGTAGAGTCCCGTGCGGGTGAACGACCGCCCGACGCTCATCTGCCGCGGCTTGACAGCCCGGGAATCGACCGCTTCAGTCGTACGACCCGATTGACGACCGTGCGATTGAGGCTTCGCAGCACGCTGTCGCCGAGCCAGGTACTCGCCCACATGATGTACGAGCCCGGGTCGAGCGGGCCCTGCTCGATGGCGTGCGACAGGAGTTCTCTGGCTTCGCGCGTACGCCCCGCGCGAAGCAGTCCGCTCCCGAGGCAGCGATGCCAATGCGACACCACACGCACGCGCAGCTCTTCGGATAGCCCGGGATTGCGTTCGAACGCGCGTCGAACCACCGCCAGTGCCCCCTCGGCCGTTAGCCACAGATCCTCGCGCGCGGTGAGGCTGGAGGGATGCACTCTGAGTCGCGCAAGAGGCTCCTGAACGACGCCGACCGGATACCGCGCCGCGATCCGCATCCACATGTCCCAATCTTCCGGCTCATGTCGCAGGAACGACTCGTCATAGAAACCGACCTCGTCGAACACCTTGCGTCGAATGACAGGGGTGGGTGAGGGGACGAAACAGTCGAAGAGCAAGCGCTCGAGGATGTGACCTGAATACAGGTGGTTGCGCGCCGACCAGGTCGACGCGACGTGTCGCGATCGGCCGTCCACGACAAAGCAGTCGGAGTAGACCCATTCGAGTGAAGGCGATCTCTCGAAATGCTCGAGTTGCCGCGCCAGCTTTCCGGGCAGCCAGCTGTCGTCGGCGTCCACGAGCGCGATGTACTCGCCCGAAGCCGACCGGATGCCGACGTTTCTACCGGCCGACTTCGTCAGCCGCTGTCCCGCCAGCAGCCGGACCGGCGCAGCGTAGCGCGACACCACGTCGATCGTCCGATCAGTGGAGCCGCCATCGACGACGATCGCTTCGAGGTCGCGGAATTCCTGCGCCAGAATCGAATCGAGCGTCTCCGCAATCATGGAGTCAGCGTTAAGGGCGGTGATGACAACGCTGACACGCGGCATCTGAGAACGTCCTCCTACGGTCTGTCGGTCGGGAGCGCGATCATCCGGCGCAGGCGATTCTGCGGTCCGTCGCCCGCACGCTTGAAAAGCTCGGGCGCCTCGAAGAAGAGCGCGTTTCCGACCACCGCGGCCAGACCGACAACGAAGATCCAGATCCATCCCAGGCTTCGAGGGAGCATAGTCGCCACGGCCACCGCGAGCACCATTCCGGGAACGCTTCGGAGTGCCGGCAGGAGCATCGCCCGGTACAGGAACGTAGAGAGCCGCAGCTTGACTTTCTGGCAAATCACATACGGCAGGTACCACGCGGTCGTCGACGCCTTGCCGAGCGCGGTGCCAAGCGCGACACCGATCAGCCCGAGCGGCCCGACCATGAGCAGGGACGCCGCGACGTTGATGAGAGCTTCTCCCATCGACACGAACGCCCATTTCCGCAAGTCGCCCGATGCGAGCACCACCGGCGTGAGACCGCGAATGATCGTCTCCTGGACAACCAGATAGACGAAGACTGCGTTCAGCCGCGCACCCGCATAGTATCGAGGTCCGACCCACAGCGCGATGAATTGCTCGTTGGCCACCGCCAGAAACACGCCGGCGACAACAGCCAGACGGACGGTGTACCGCGTCAGACTTATCGCCACGTGGCCGAGCTGGCGATACTCGCCGGCGGCGAACATCTGGGACAGCCCCGGGAACGCCGCATCTGGCATTTTGCCTGCGATGCTGACGCTGAAGAACAACGGCAGCCGCGAGGTGAAGGCATAAGGGGTGACGCGCGCGACCCCCATGGTCGCGGAGATGATGATGCTGTCGGTGTTCTGCGCGACCGTGTTGGCGATCCGCCCGAACTGGAAATAGCCGCCGTACGAGACGAGCGTGGCGATGTCCGACCGATTCACGAGCGACGGCCGCACGCGCAGTTGAGGGAAACACCGCCTTGCGTAGACGAACAGCCATACGCTGTCGACGACGACGCTGAAGAGGTATGCGAGCGCGAGCGATGGCAGTCCGACGCCCAGGCGAAGCAATCCCACCGTCAGCGCGAGCGAGAACGCTCGGATGACGTTGCTCGTGACGTTGGCCACGGCCATTCGCTGGAATCCGATGACGACACCGGCGAACGTCGACAGCGGCAGAAACAGCGCGGTCGCGACCAGCGCCACCCAGTAGGTCGTCTCGACCTGACGGACCTCTGCTGGAGGGATGTGAAACCAGCCCGGGATGAACGGCGCCAACGCGTCGCCGAGGCCGACGAACAGGACGGCCGCTACACAATAGGCAAAGAACGCGCTGCTGATCACCCGGTTCAGCGCTTCGGGATCGTCGCGACCCGCGAGGCCGGCGACCATCCGCGCAAATGACGTTCCGAGGCCCAGATCGGTCAGCGCCAGGTAGGCGAGGACCGAGAGAAGCAAGATCCAGTATCCGTAGAGCGATTCGGATGTCAGTCGCAAGATGAGTGGCGTGGCGACGAAGCCCGCGATGGTCAGCAGACCTTGCCCGCCGATCGCGGTCACGAAGGCGAGAATCGCGCGCCGTGTCCGGCCACTCATTGATCGATTCTGTCGGTCGTGATCCGGTCGAGACGTTCAAGCATAAACGCCGAGTTCGCGTTCGGACTAGTACCTGGGAGTGCGTGTTGGTCTGGGGTTGATGGTCCCGAGACAGTCCGCGGCGTCGTACACCAAAGGGAACGCGGGAAGAGCGAGGCCCAGTGACACCCATTCGAGCGCGATCGCGGGGTTGCACGCTTCGGTGTCGTTCGTGACCAGCTTCGCCGTTCGCGAGTTGCGGACGATTATCTACTGCGGGGCGCCGACGTCCCTGTAACAGATATGAATGTCTTCGTCGGCGAGAACACCGTGCCGCGCGAGGGCGTCGCGGCCGAGATCGCTGCCGTACCGATAGAGCTCGACGCGAAAGCCGGCGGCTTCGAGACGGTCGCGATAGTCGCGACCGTACAGTCGCACGTGATCGCTCTGGCCGTAGAGGCGCTCACGGCCTTCCGGGGAAGTGACGGAGAGATCCTCCAACGTCTGCGCTTCGGACAGCGCGATCGGAACCTGCAGGATCGCCCATCCGCCGGGTCGCAGAACCCGGCAGATCTCCCGCATGCCTGCGACATCGTCAATCACGTGCTCCAGCACGTGACAGCAAATCACCGCATCGCAACTCTGGTCCCGAATGGGAAGTTGGGTGACGTCACTCCGTACCATGACGTTCCCGCGTCCCAGGTCGGTTGAGACGTATCGGATCGTTGGCGTGCGACTGAGAATTTTCGACAGTCCCGGTTCCGGCGCGATATGGAGCAGGGTCGTGGGCCCGGCGAAGATGCGAGTCTTCGCGCGCAGGTATAACAGCAAGAGGCGTTCACGATTCAGCGACCAGCAGCCCGGACACACGACCTCCGGCGCGCGGCCACCGCCGACGATGTTCTTCTCTCGAAAGAGTGGGAGATCGAGGCCCGCCGGGAGAAAGCGGCGGAACCCGCCTCCGCAGACCGGGCACTGCCGCGCGGTGCCGGCGTAGTACATTCGTTTCGTCGCTCGCAGCAGGCGAAAATACGGCTGTTCCGGCAACAGGTGTCGGGCGACGGCGCGCAGAGTCGATGTCACAGGGGACGCTTCCAGCGGCTGACCCGGTCGGTGTGCGCATCGGCGCGGTAACAGAGAACGTTATCGCCGTGCTCGCACTCCTCGATCCTGTGAACGTGCACCGGCTCATGCCACCCTGACGGAATGCGGATGAACCGATAGTCGTGATCCTGCTGCAGGCGCCGGAGCAGGTCAGGTGGCGACCAGCCAAACGCAGCAGCATTCCGAAAGTTGACTTCCAGAATCCACATCGGTGGCCGCGTCCGCGACAGCAGCGACGCGCTGCCACTCACCACATCCTGCTCGCCGCCTTCGATGTCGACCTTGATTAGCGCGACGTGGTCCAGATGGGTGGCGCTGACATATTGATCGAGGGTGATGCACGACGCGGAAACCTGGGACGCGATGTGCGCTCCAGCGAACGGCTTTCCCGAGGTTTCCCCGTGCGAGAGTTCTGCGAACGTGCACAGAGTCAGCGTTCCTGGACTGGCGCCCACGCCGACCTCGTTCAGGACTACGCCGGCGCCCACGCCGTTGAGGAGGCAGTTTTCTTCGAACTTCTGCCGAATCCACGGCACCGGCTCGAAGGCGTGCACCGAGCCGCTCGGCCGTACGCAGCGGTCGAACAGGATCGAATACCAACCGAGGTTGGCCCCCACGTCCAGCACAACATCGCCCGGCTCGAGCACCGCGGCCGCCAGCGCCGAAGTGCCGGTCTCGTAGCTGCCGAGGACGTACAGCCGCTCCCAGCCGACGTCTTCGGGAAAGCGCAGTCGGAAGCGGCTGCCATAAATGGTTTCGACGACAACGATCTGCTGTTCATGGAGCAGCGGTGTGACGGCCCGAACCAGGAAGTGCTTCCCGCGTTTCCACGGCGCCACCCGGCCGTACATGCGCGCGGCGCGCAGCATCATCCTGACGATGATTCGGTTCACACGCTCGTCAGGATGATCATCTTGATGGGTAGGACCGACACATACGTGGGCTACACGCCCGCTGCGCGCCCCGTCGGATCAGAGGGTGTCGAGGGCGCTCACGGCAACACTCCGCGTCTGTCACTTACAGTGAAGCAGATGATGCCCTGTCAGAACGCGCCGTGTTCTGGGAATAAACGGTTCATTCTGGCCGACCACCCGCGCACTGTCAACATAGCGCCCCTCACATGTAGGGAGTACATGATCTGACCGCTCCCGAGAGCAAGTGATCTGTCCGCTTCAGAAGCGGCTGGAATAGGAGAGAGATTCACGGAGACAAATAACGCCCATACTCGGGCCGTCACGCGGGCAGGTAGACCATGCGGTTGGTCCACTCCTCCAGGCCTGCGTGGCAGGCCACACGAGGATCCGCTCCAAAGCCGGACACTCGGTGCGACCTTGCGCAATCATTCGCTGCCGGTGTCGTCCCACATCCAGTGCTGAATCATGGCTACCCGCCGGGCGATCCGCGTCAGCGCCGGATCGCGCTGCAGCAGCCGGAGCACAGGGGACCCGTACCGCTTCAACAGGTCCTTCAGGCGCACGGGGTAATAGAGGAACACTCGCGGCGACTGCGGCGGCAGGCCGTAGTTCGCGGCGAGGAGCTTTGTCGGCACGAACAGGCTGCGCCACAAGACGCTGATTCTGCCGGGCCAGGTCCTGGCGTTCGATATGCTGACGACCTGCGCCGGCAAGCCGCGGCAGATCTGATTGCCTTCGAGCGTCATGAAACGGGCGGTCCGGAGTGCATCGTCGAGGTTGTCGGACGGCAGCGCGCGCAGGACGTCGTCTGGTACCGCGGCGCCCAGCATCTCTTTCGCCAACCGCAGCATCAGATTGACCCCTCGATGGCAGCGGCAACGACGCGCGCGCGCCAAGACGTCGGCCCACACCATCGTCCCGCCGAAGTGCCGGACGGTTTCTGCGATGTCGCAGATCGGACGGAGCCCGAACATGAATCTGTGTGCGTAGGATCCGTGAACACACAGGTGCAGCAGTAGGTCTTCTGGACACAAACCGAGCGTGTCGACACCCGCAATGCGCACGGGCGCGGCTCGCTGCCAGAGGTCGTTCTCGGGCGCGCGATCGTTGGGAGCCAGCCTCCAATGGAGCTCCACGGCCGGCGGAAACGCCTGGAAGAAACGCGGCAGTTGGTGCGCGTGGACGGACGAGGGGGCGATCTGGCGGCAGCCGCCGGCGCGAAGAAGCATCGCCGCGCGCTCGAGATCCGCGAATTGCACGAGCAGGTCTACGTCGCTCATCCAGCGCAGAGACGGATCGGGATAGACAACGTGAGCGAGGTGAGCGCCCTTCAGCACGATCACGGGCACTCCCGCGGTCTGGAGCGCCGTCGTGAGGCGCGTCAGGCTCTCTCGCACCCGCAAGCCCAAGCGCATGCCGCGCCTGCGCGCATCGAGCGCCGTTTCTCGGACGGCATCGGGGAGCGAATCCTCGACGCCGCGCGATCTGAGGCGAAACGCCAGGAGCGCGTCCACGTTGTGCGCGCGCGCCA
>JAHFUL010000090.1 GCA_023265155.1 Acidobacteriota bacterium | reverse complement strand
AAGAACACGCACGATTTGGCGCGGCGTCTTCCGAATAGCGACCTCATCATCTATCCCGATTCCGGACACGGCGCGGTGTTCCAGTTCCACGCGGACTTCGTGCCCAAGGCGCTCCAATTCCTTGCTCGATAACTACTCGTCGGTGCGCGTCCGTGATCGTCGGCGTAACCGATTTGAGCGAGGCTAAATCGTTGCTGCGCCTACGAAAGGAGCGGTTTCGGTATCGCTTGGCGATGCCCGCCCGAATCGCTTTCCAAGCGTGCGTTTTCAGCACTCCAAGATCCCTCGGTGCAGATATATCGGAAACGCATCGGTTCTAAGAACCGGTGCCTGCCGGTGCCCCATTCACGGGCGAGGTCCGCGTGCGCCTCGCGTCCCCAACGCGCGAGTGGCCGGAGAAGTGGCCGCCAGCACATCCGAGCAAAGCGGCCGCCCGCCAATCACTTGCCGGCATCGTTGTCGGCGAAAAGAACCGTTGCCTTCCGGCAGACGGCTCGCCGGCACGTTCGCCGCTGTTTTCAACAGGGTTCTGCGAGCTGGCAGGGACAATTTCAGGGACAAAATGGGGACAAGCCGGTTCCGCGTAAGTCGAAGCGTGTCGTATACTTAGGTTTCTCGCCGCGGTGAGGTGGCCGAGAGGCTGAAGGCGGCGGTTTGCTAAGGCCGCCCGCGATGACAGAACGGGCCTGAAATCGATGATTTCAGGCCCGTTTTTTCTTGGTCGCTTGGTTGGCGTTGGTTGCCGAATGATGGTCCTCGGACCGCGTTTGGGCACACTGGTGGGCACACTGGAGCCGATGCCAATGTGTGCCTCATAGGCGTACGTTGTGCTGACGCTAATGGTAGTGAAGTACTCCGCCTGGGACGACGCCAAGGACGCGAAGCTCAGGAGGGACCGCGGCAGCGGGGGCCAGGCCAGCCTAGTCCCAGTTCTGCCGAACCTGCCCACAATTGAAAAGGTATTGACATTATCAAAAGCCGCCGCTATTCTTGCAGTTGGAGATAGTTGGTATGGAGCGAGACCGGTGGCGAAAGAGCCAAACACGATCAAGGTGACCCTCTTCTTTCCGCTGTTTGACAACGATGGAAATCCCTTCGATCGAGAGACTTGGAGATGGTGGCAGCGAGAGATGAAGAAGCTCGACGTCGATTTCTCGGAACTGGGCCTGGCCGGTGGAGCTTGGCGGGGGCAGAAAGATCGCTGCCGGTGGATTATGACCGTGATTCGGGAAGAGGAGCTGACCGAGATTCGGGAGTTTCTGAGAGAAGCGCGTAAGAGATTCGGGCAAACGGTGATGTACCTCGATTATCACCCGGTGTCCTTTGAGCTAGTGAAGTAAACCGAATCAGGCCGCGCTGAGCTTGAGCGGCACGGCAGTAGAGAAACAAATGAAGTATCTAAACTCGGATACGGGCGTTGAGATCGAGCTGGCGGGACTGACGGAAGGGAAGACGAAGTTTTATCGACAAGCCCTGGAGAAATTTCGCAAGGACGTGGATTGGCTGGTCTTCGAAGAGTTTGTCTTCGGGCCAATGTCCCCGCTCTACTCCGAGCGAAAATCCCGCCAGGAGGTGATCGAGGACCCGCTTTACCTCGCGCTGGAAGACATGTGGCTGCAGCTCGGCGTACAGCAGGGCATGGTCAAAGCGGAGACCACGCAGGAGGATCACGCCATTGGCGAGAGGGGGCAAGAGAGCAGGGGCCGGCAGGCCGCCGACAGGCCGAACGCCGCGAGAAACCGTCACGTGGCGGCTACCCGTTGATCTTCTTGTGCGCCTCCGGGCCCATGCCAGGCTGGAGCGGCTCCCGGTCACGACCTGGGTAGAGCGGCGGCTTCTGGAAGCGCTTCGCAGCCTTCCAGCAAGCGCCTCTGCAGCGAAGCGCAGTGCGAACGAGCGCGGGTATCGCGAGAGGACGTCAGGCCGCAGCGCCAGACATCGTCAGGTTCCGTGACGAGGCGGAGAAGCGTGCCGAGGTACGTGTACTTGGTGCCGTTCGTCGAGGACAAACACACGGTCTTCCTGAAGACGATCATCCCGAGCCGGAAGGCCACGAAGCAGTACCTCGGTGAGGAGTCCGACCGTGAAGATTGATGCCGACAAGAAGGAGTTGCTCGAGTCGGTCGAGCGCGGCGAGTGGAAGGGGGTCGCCGGTGGCAAGCGGACGCGGACTCGATACTCCCGATACGCCAAGGCCACGTTCCGTAAGGACCGGCGCCTGAACATCCGCCTCTCGAGCAAGGACCTGGAGGCGATTCAGAAGCGAGCGCTCGCCGAAGGGTTGCCCTACCAGACGCTTATCTCAAGCCTGCTGCACAAGTACGCGTCCGGCCACCTCAAAGAGGTCTAACGAGCGGATACTCGTTCACGTTCCCCGCCGCGCGGCCCCAGGGCTGGAGACTGTCGATGTCGCCGAACAAACTCTGGCCTCTGAGATCAGCTTCATGGCAAGGGAGCCGCGTTGTCCATGTCACTCTTGCGAAGCAGAAGCCTCCAGAGCAAATCGGTGACGATCCACAACAGCACCGCCCCGAAGCTGCGGCCCATCGGACGAACCCTGGTGTTTTGAAAAGCGGCGAGCTTCCATCGACTGTCCTTTCGGGTCGCTACGAGTGTCTGAATGGAATCGCGAACCGGCGAAGGTTTCGATTCACCTCGCATGACGGTGCCGCCGATCACGTGCATGAGGGCGACGTCGGGCGACAGGAAGCGGACGCTCTTCACCCGTCCGACCAGGCGCGTACCTTTGAGCCATTTGTCGAATAGGGGTTGATGAAACGAAGCGATCTCTTGACGACCCTCAAAGTGAGTGCCATCGAAGGCGACCAAATGCCCATCCTCGGCGAACGGTGCGGCAAACGCTTCTCCGCTGCCTCTGTTCCATCCCTCCATCAGTTCGTCATAAAGGGCGCGGACCGCAGCTTCGTCGGCGATACGTAAGTCGATGCGACTAGCAGAATCGACATCCATAGGGCCTCCCTTTCAGACTTGTGGACGATAGGCTTGTGTCAGGTCGTGCGGTGGGCTGGGCGTCGAGCATCTGCAGCTAGTTGTCGATGCCGAGCGAGAGCGCCATCAGCGCGGCGAGCCACGCGACGAGCGTCGTGGCGTGGCGCACGTATCCGAGCGTCACCCACTGGCGTGCCTTGGATGCAGCCGTCGACTGGGACAAAGCGCCATTGCGCGTGAGGGTGAGCATCGTCGGAATGAAGTAGGTGAAGGTCATGACTCTGTCGACGAGGGCGACAACACCAGCGCCCAACCACCAGTGACGTACCGGCTCCGGAGTCCACCAGGCTGCTGCCAGACTGGCTAAGGTGAGCAGAGTCAGGGGAACGGTGGTGACGTAGACCCAGAATTTCAGTCCAACGTCAGCTTCCTGGGCGGCCTCGGCATTCCAGCAGTAGCCGGATCCAGGCGAGGCGCGGAGCCACTGGGGAACGACAACGCGCGATTCGTAGAGCCCTGCGCCGAAGGCGGTGCCCAGGTTGATGACAAAGAGCCACAGGATGATCATCTGGACAGCTTGGATACTCATACAGCCTCCACTTCAGAACGGGACGATAAGGCTGTCTCACATTGGGCGATGACCTTTTGTTCGCCATACCAGCGCCCGGCGCCCGGCGCCATGACTACGGCTTGTCGGCCACCAGATTTTGTTGAACCCCGGTCCATGATCCTTGGCGGTTCAGCTGCGTCGCGTACCAAGCTACTGCCATCAGCCATCCGCTGTAGGCTCCCACCAGCAGCCGGTTTGGCCATCCGATCAAGACGTCTGGGCCGAATGCCCCGTCATTGTGCGGGAGCATGACGGCCATCGTCGCGAACATCAGCAGAAGGGTGATCCAGGTCAGGTGGGCGGTCCATCGAAGCGATCGCCGTGCAGAGAGCCACGCCTGGTTGCGGGCCAGACTGCGGCTGATGAGCACCGCGGCGATGGGGAGGCCGGGGATTCCAACCATCGAAGCCAGGCCATGCAGATTGCCGTGAGTGGTCAGCTCGTCCTTGCTTGCCGTGATGGGATCCATGACGAAAATGCCCGCCGTGGCCAAGGCGGCGGCAACCGCGAGAAGTAGAGCCAGCCCGATTTTGCCACCCGTGGTCCCGATTTGCGACCGAATCGCGATGAATGAGGTGACGCAGCTAAGTGCAAGGGAGAGGAATGCGAGCACCATCATCCAGCCGTAGTCCCCGATCGCGTATTCGCTGATGAAACGCCACGAGGGATCGAACTCTGGTTTGATCACGTGCAGCGCGGCAACCAACACCAGAAACGTGGCGGCAGCCGCCAGGGACAGGCGTGCCGATGTCGCTGGAATCGCCGTCAGCGGCGTGGCGACATCAGTGTCTTCGAATGCGATGGCTTGGTCGTGCTGTGACGTTACGGCCTTCATGGAACTTCCCTCGTAGTGATAGTGACGGTCTGAACCCGGCTCTACTTACACGTCGAACGAGGCTCCACGAAATCGACAAGTGGAACTACTTCGTCTTCTCGCTTCGAGAAGACGGGACAATGACGGTCCATCACGACCAGCATGTCGAGGGATTCTTCTCGAGAGGGACCTGTTTGCAGGCGATGGCGTGTTCGCCGGCGGCCCGGGTCGCGCGGGTGATGTCGATCTGACCACGCCCCGTTCGACGTGTAATTGGAGGCACATTCCGGCGAGTGTCCGGAGTGCCCACACTCAACGGGGTGATCAAAACGAGCGAGCGTGACGTCAGGCGGGCTTCGGAGCCCGGCGCGAGATGGACGTGTCGATCTGCCCCACGCTGGTTCGACGTACCCACAGACGAGCGACAGAGAAGAATCAGGTCGTGCACAGCCACACGAAGGAGGAATTCCGATGCGATTCATGATGATGGTCAAAACGCCGGAAAGCGGGCCACCGAGCCCTGAACTGATGGCCGCCGTGGGCAAGCTCTCTCAGGAAATGGCGGAGGCCGGCGTCCTCCTCGACACCGGTGGCCTGGCGCCGAGCGCACGAGGTGCCCGGATCCGGCTCTCCGGCGCCACACTCACGGTCATCGACGGTCCGTTCACCGAATCCAAGGAGCTCATCGGCGGGTTCGCCGTGCTGAAGGCCGCTTCCAAGGCTGAAGCGATCGAGCTGGGACGCCGGTTGATGCAGGTCCACGCCGACGTATTGGGGCCGACGTTCACCGCCGAACTCGAGATTCGCGAGATGTTCGATCCACCGGCTGGCCAGCCGTAGCCACGACGCCGCCAGCCACGCGGTCACGGAAAGAGACGGAAGGAGAAGGACTATGTATGCGTCGTCAGAAATTGGCCCCTCCGCCACGGGTAAGGCGCGGGCCGGGGTTGTTCTCAGTGGCATCGCCGTGCTGTTCCTACTGTTCGACAGCATCGGCAAGCTACTGAAAGTTGCGCCGGTGGTTGCCGGCACGATTCACCTTGGGTACCCCGAGGGCGCCATCCGCGTCCTCGGCGTGATTTTGCTGCTGTGCGTGGTGATCTACGTGATCCCGAGATGGTCGATTGTCGGCGCGGTGCTGTTGACTGGGTACCTGGGCGGCGCCGTCGCCACGCACGTCCGCGTCGGCGACCCGCTGCTCACACACGTGTTGTTCCCGGTCTACGTGGCGACGTTCATCTGGGGTGGGCTGCTCCTTCGTGACGTGCGCGTGGGACGCGTTCTGGAAGCGCGAGCCACGTAGGCAAGAGGTGGCTGGACGAGCGTCGTCCGAATCGGCCGGTACTCCGTGGAGGTCAGGCATGCGATTCATGGTGATGGTAAAGGCCACGAAGGAGTCGGAAGCCGGGGTGATGCCCAGTGAGCACCTGCTCGCCGAGATGGGCCGGTACACCGAGGAACTAGTAAAGGCGGGCGTGCTGCTCGCGGCCGAGGGCTTGCACCCCAGCTCGAAGGGCGTCCGCGTGCGGTTCTCCAGCAAGGACCGGACGGTCATCGACGGCCCGTTTACCGAGACGAAGGAGCTGGTCGCGGGCTTCTGGCTGATGCAGGTGCGGTCTAAAGAAGAAGTCATTGAGTGGGTGAGGCGGTGCCCAAACCCGTTCGACGGCGAGTCGGAGATCGAGATCCGCCAGGTGTTCGAGGCCGAGGACTTCGGCGACGCGTTGACGCCTGAGCTCCGAGGACGGGAAGAACACCTGCGCGAGCAGGCGCGGAGCCGGAACGCCAGCCGCTGAGGCTGGCCATTGCCGCCTTGCCCCGACGGTGAAGGGATGGTGTGATCGGAGGCCGTGACAGCGTCCGCCACCCATAGTGCCATTGAGACCGTGTGGCGACTGGAGTCGCCGAAGGTCATTGCCGGCTTGACACGCTTGGTGCGCGATCTCGAAGCCGCTGAGGACCTGGCCCACGACGCCCTCGTGGCCGCCCTTGAGCAGTGGCCCACAGAAGGGATTCCGCGCAACCCCGGCGCCTGGTTGATGGCGACGGCGAAGCATCGGGCGATCGATCTCTTGCGTCGGCAGGCACGGCTCGACCGCAAGCACGAAGAACTGGCCCGAGATCTGGAGACCGGGATGCCGTCTGGGCTCTCGGACGTCGAGGCCGCCATGGACGACGACATCGGCGACGACCTGCTGCGGCTGATGTTCACGGCATGTCATCCGGTACTTCCGACCGACGCGCGCGTTGCCCTGACGCTGCGACTCCTCGGCGGGCTGACCACGGAGGAGATCGCCCGCGCGTTCGTCGTCGCTGAACCGACCATCGCTCAACGCATCGTGCGCGCGAAACGCACGCTGTCCAAGGCGCAGGTACCCTTCGAGGTACCACGTGGACCGGAGCGTGACTCTCGATTGTCATCGGTCCTCGAGGTGATCTACCTCGTGTTTAACGAGGGCTATTCCGCCACCGCGGGGGACGACTGGGTGCGGCCCGCGCTTTGTGACGAGGCGCTGCGACTGGGCCGAGTGCTCGCGGAACGGGCGCCCGAGGAGCCTGAGGTGCACGGGTTGGTGGCGCTGATGGAACTTCAGGCCTCCCGCCTTCGCGCGCGCATCGGGCCGAACGGAGAGCCCGTTCGACTGTTGGAGCAGAATCGCGCGCGCTGGGATCAGCTGCTGATTGGGCGCGGGCTGGCGGCGCTCAGGAGGGCGGAATCGCTACCCGGCCCACCGGGCGCGTATGCACTACAAGCGTCCATTGCCGCGTGCCATGCCCGCGCCAGGACACCCGAGGACGCAGACTGGAAGCGCATCGTTGGTCTATACGCGAGGCTCAGCGAGGTGACCGGCTCCCCGATCGTGAAGCTGAATCACGCGGTGGCCGTCGCCATGGCCGATGGGCCAGAGGCGGGTCTGGCGATCGTCGACACGCTCACGACGGAGCCCGCGCTCAAGACGTATCACTACCTGCCGAGCGTCCGTGGCGATCTCCTCGAGAAACTGGGTCGCCTCGCCGACGCACAAGGCGAGTTCAAGCGGGCGGCCGCGCTGACGAAGAACGCGCGCGAGCGAGAGCTCCTCATGACACGCGCCCGCGCATGCATGTTTCCTTCGGGCTGAAGGCACGCACGCACACACACAAAGGGGATTGACACGTGACAGCAGCGGAGCGCTACGAGATTCGTCCGGTCGGTCGGGTCCACTCCAGCCTGGTTCGACGAGCTGACGCACCCAAGCAGGGCCATGAGGGGGCGCCGGACGCCGAGGTGGAGCTGTTCGCGGAATACGCCACGGCGCTCAACGGACTGTCTCTCGGCCAGGACATCATCCTCCTCACGTGGCTGCACCAAGCGGAGCGCACCGTGCTCAGCGTCCATCCTCGCGACGATCTGAGCCGGCCGTTCGCGGGCGTGTTTGCGACCCGATCGGCAGACCGGCCGAATCCGATCGGGTTGCACCGTGTGCGACTCCTTGGGATTGAGGACCGGTGCCGGCTGACTGTGGCCGGCTTGGAGGCGATCGACGGCACGCCGGTCGTCGACATCAAACCGATTTTTGGCGCCACTGACGACAACGGCGCCGGCGACGTGGTCAGGTAGCCATCGATCCCCGAAGCAGCACGCACGCCGGCGCGAGGCGTGGAAACGCCGTCTGCGATCGAGCGCGTACCGAGGACGGACCGCGACCGGCCGCCCCCGGCAGCGCTCGAGGGCTACACGACGCACGGCCTGGACCGGGGAAAGTCCTGTCAACGCGCAGCTCCGGGCATCTGTGATCGCGCTGCCGGGCTGACCTCCGCGCAAGCCTGTCGATCCAGCCCCGTCAGGTTCGACGTGTAGATAGAGCACGGATTTCAGCCGCTAGTGCTGGGTCGTGAGCATTCATAACAGGAGGTTAGTCATGACACGTTGGATCGCAGTACTTCTCGTCGCAGTGGGAGTGGTCGGAACAAGTCAGGCTTACGCACAGGACATCGTGCCCGGACCTGGCGCGGTCGTCGTCACGATCATTCCCGGTGGAGGAACCTTCTTCACCGAAGGCCAGAACACGCAGGGCCCGAGCTTCGGCAACTACGACCTCGGCGCTGCTGTCGCACTCCACTTCAATCGGCACGTCGACGTCGAGGGTGAAGTGAGCGGCGGACTCGGCATCTCACAGGATCTGCAGTTCAGCGGGGGGACGTCGAACCTCAGGACGCCCAACTTACTGAACTACAGCGGAAACCTCGTCCTGTCCGCGCCAACTCGCCACTCGGTGGTGCCGTACGTGACCGGCGGCGTTGGCGGTATGAGTGTGTTCGAGAAAGCCAGCCTCGGGATCAACAGCACCGAGACGTTTCTGACCGGCAACGTCGGTGGCGGTGTCAAGTGGTTCCGCGGTCGCTGGGGATTGCGGGGCGACTACCGGTTCGTCGCCGTCCGGTCCAAGGACGATGCTCCCAGCTTCTTCGGGCAAGAGACGCGGTACGGCCATCGCGTCTACGGCGGGGTGCTCCTCAACGCTGGCCGCTGAGGATGTTGAGGGCAGTCGCGTGGCGCCGGCCTGCGGATTCATTCCGTTGTTTCATCTCGCGCAGGCCGGCGCCCCGAATGTCGTCGTTGATTAGGAAGGATAGGAAGGCTGGAACACATGGCGAAACGAATGATCGTTTCGACGTGCAAACTTCGTGGGGCGCTTCCGCGGCGGGCGTCGCGCCGAGGGGCCGACGCACGCGCCTCGCTGAAACGGTGCAAGCCGGCGCCGGCGCCAATCCATCGTGACGGTGAGGAACTGGCGCGCGCGATGGCGAGCCTTGGGTTGACGCCGCTCGACTGATGCGCATTCGTCACTGCTCCGTCCGCTGAGGCGTGACGGCACCACAGGTGGCGATTGGCATTAGCCTTTGCGTGCTCGTTGGCAAGTGTTCTGCGGCACCCCGGATATTGCCACGACGCACAACGCGCGCCATCAGCGCGCTGCGGATTCTCGATGCTTCTCTGTGAGTGTGCCCAGAGTTCGTGGGTCCGTCATTCCGAAATCGGGCGATTTCCAGTCGAATTTGACAATAGCGACGGTTTGAAAAACCGTTGTAGGTTTGAAAGAAAAAGTTGGATCCAGCAAGTGCTGATTTCACGTACACTTACCGTCTACGGTGAGGTGGCCGAGAGGCTGAAGGCGGCGGTTTGCTAAACCGTTGTACGGGCTAAAACCTGTACCCAGGGTTCGAATCCCTGCCTCACCGCCAGTTAAGTTGTTCTAGCCATTGATCT
>JAHFUL010000014.1:28753-37543 GCA_023265155.1 Acidobacteriota bacterium | reverse complement strand
TTCGGCGACAGCCTGGCGATGATGAGCTCGCCCCGATCGTTATTGATGAAGTAGCGGTCGCCGTTTCGCACGAAGTAGGCCGACGCATACAGGACGCGCTCCTTGGTGAGCGCCTGCGTTTCCCACACGACCTTGCCGGTCGCAATCTCGAGACATCTAAGCGTCCCGTAGTTGCTCAGCCCGTACACGTAGTCTCCGTCGATGACCGGCGTGCTCGTGGACGGATTGATCGTGTCCTCGTTCCGCGTGTCGTTGGACCACAGGAGCGCTGCGCCGGGTTTCTTGTCGTCCAGCTTGAGCATGCGTGCCCCGCTGTAGTGCGTGGCGACGAACAAGTACGGCCCGCTCTTCACTGGCGTCGCGATGGTCAGCGCCAGTTGCACCGTGAAGGGAACTTCCCAGAGCAGCTTCCCGGTAGCCGGGTCGAGCGCGCTCACAGCATTCGGATCCCAGGCGATCAGTTGCGGGACGCCTCCGGCATCGACAATCGTCGGCTGGCTGTAGCCGGGCTCCGGATCCGACGAGCGCGAACGCCAAATGACGTCGCCCGTGAGCTTGTTGAACGCGACGTAGTTCGAGTTGTCGATTCCTCCCACGAGGGCGATCAGCCGATCCCCGTCCACGATCGGCGCGGACGCCGTGCCGTACAGCGGAAGGATCGTTCCAAAGTCCTTTTCGTAGTTGCGCTGCCACACGACTTTCCCGTCCGTCACGTTGAGCGCGAGCAGGTCGCCCATCCGGCCGACCACGTACACCCGATCGCCGTCCACCGTCGGCGTTGCCGCCGGTCCAATGGCCCAGACGTCAACCATCGAGCTGTAGTCGGTTTCCCATTCCTTGACCCACAGCGTCTTGCCGGTGTTTTCGTCCAACGCCAGGATGCGTTCGACGACACGGTCACCCGTCGTGCGGCGAGCGTCGGTCACGAAGACCCGGCCGCCGGCCACGGCCGGGCCGGAGTACCCTTTGTTGACCGGCGCGCGCCATGCGATCGTCAGCGTCTCCGGCAGCTTCTCGACGATGCCCGTTTCGTTCCAGACGCCCAGCCGGCCCTTGCCCCGCCACTCGGGCCAGTCGTCGGCCCGAAGGTGGGCGATGGCCGCGACGCCGATGATCGCGAGGCTCGCGAGGCTCGCCACGACGCGACGAGGTATCGAGCGCCGGTGAATTCGTCCAGGAAACATGATGACTCTCGAGCTCCAGCGAGGCTGCGCCTCAGACCGCCATGCAACCCATCTGATCCGGCGCATCCTCGCTACACGAACCTTTATCACCGCCCCGCTGCGCGGGGCTAGCCGCCAGCCGGAGGCCGAGCAGTCTGCTCGGCCTTCGGCACGAGTGGCGCTGGCGGGGTGATCAACGCGGCCCCGTCCGCATCAATTCTCGGCCGGAACAACTGAGTACGGCCACCCATGGCTTCCGCCGCGTACAGATTTCCGTCTGAGTCAACAGAAAATTGGTGCACACCCCAGATGCCACCCGGGAATGTGCCGTACGTCCCCCACGAATACTCGAGCGAGCCGTTCAACGCGTACTTGAGGAACTTGTTCGTCACGCCGTCCGCGACCCAGACGCGGTTGTCGCCGCTCATGAGGAGGTACTCGGGTGACCGAATTTGCGTCCACTGCAGGATGAACTTGCCATTCTGGTCGAAGATCTGAATGCGGTGATTGCCGCGATCCGCGACAAACACGCGTCTGGCGCGGTCGATGGCGATGGCATGAGGCACCTGGAATTCTCCAGGGCGCGTACCCCGGCTCCCCCAGGAGGTGAGAAACGTCCCGTCCTTGTCGAACTTCATGACGCGGGCGTTTGTGTAGCCATCGGTCACGAAAAACGTGCCGTCCGGCAACCACGCGATGCCGGTCGGCCGCCCGAAATGCTTCGCGTCGTTGCCTTCGACGCCGGCTTCGCCGAACGTCCGGACGAGTTGTTTGCCGTCGTTGGAAAACACGAAGATCTGTTGTCGCCAATCGTCGATGACCCAGACATGCCGCTCCGGATCGTACGGGCTCATGTGGATGCTGTGCGGCCCGCGCCCACCCTGGAAGAGTCGATCCCACTGGGTCCACGTCTCGATAACCTTACCCTCGCCGTCCACAACGACAATGCAGTTGCGGAGCTCGGGTGTAGGGTCGGTGGCGCGGCCGAGGACGCCCCAGGCGCCCACGAAGTCGGACGGTAGCGCGCCCGGCAGTTTCAGCTCACCGCGATTCAGCAGGAAGATCCGGTTGGGGCTCTCCGCAAAGACGCCACCCTGCGAGCCCCAGATGTAGCCCGTTCGTGCGAAGGGCTGAGGCCAGCTCCTGACCAGATCGTACGGGCCGGTTTCATCTTCGCCGCCGTGGATGCCGCTTCCACCGCCGCGACTCTGCAGGAGCGCGGGCGCCGCGTGCAGCCCCAACGCGAAAATGGCGGCGACCGTCAGGAGCGGCGTGCGCATGCAATCCTCCTTGCGCGGGCGACCCACGGAAGGTAGCTCCAAGGTTCTGAAACGTCAACAGCGAATCCCCTGACGGCAGCTTCGTATTTACGGCCGTCTGAACACAGGGACGTCGCCGGCGGCCCCGCATGCAAGCGCGTAACGGCGTATAGCGTAAGCGGCTCACGCCAGGAGCTGCCACACTCGGCACCAATTCCGTGTGGAATCCGATCGGCCCCGCCGTGCATGCAAGGTCGTTACGCGACGGGGTGTCGACAGAGCGTTCTTCTCAAAAGCCTGCGGGCCAGGCTGAGAAACGTGGAAGGGATGAGCGGGCCAATGAGTCGCCTGGTTGCGGATTCAGCTGACAATACTCTGCCTGAAACGCGACTCCGTCTCAGACGTCAAGGGATGCCCAAGCCACCCACCTCGAGATACGTGGTGTTGAGGCGGTAATACAACACGTCGAGAAAGGCGCCTTGCTCCACCAGCGGGAATACCGGCATCGCGCTGGTCGCCACTACCTGGGTGGCCCCGGACGTGCGCGCGATCCATTCATGGAGGCGCGCCTGCTCTGTTCTGTTCAGGGCTGCGATGTCGCTCAGGATCAACGTGCCATCGGTCAGGGTCAATGGCAGCGCCACGCAGCTATCAACGTGCACAGATGTGATGGGAAGCCGTAATAGCGGATAAATCTCGTTGACAGCGGCTACGGTGGCGACTTTGGGGCCGGCGATCAGCACATTCGGATACCGGTCGCGCAGCCCCAGCAATTCTTCGGCGGGCACCACGCAGTCCCTTTCAGCGGGCTGTACAGGAACGGGAAGGCTCGACGACGGCAGCGTTCGGTGCATGAACAGACATCACTATCAAGGAGCTCGCACGTAGGGTCAAGCTAAATCCTCGTAAACGTCACTCGCTAGGAATGTTGCACGGAATAAATGGAGGTTTTCACACAACGTTCATGGAGAGCCACGCCCTGGCATCTGGGTTGCTTCGGCGCTTCTGAACAAACCATGATCACACCCGTCCTGCTCGTCGAACCAGATGCCGATCTCCGCGAGCGATTGCAGCTCGCAGCCGGAAGACTGGCCCACGTCGATGGCCATGCCGACTTCAAGATCGCGCGAACGAGCTTGCTGTCGAATCGGTACGACTGGGTCGTCACCAACATCCGACTCGCGGCCTACAACGGACTGCAGCTGATTCATCTCGCCGCCGCCGCCCAGCTGCCGGCGCGCATTCTCGTCTACGCCGATGAGCGGGATGCGGCGCTCGCGCGGGAGGCGCAGCTCGCCGGAGCGTTTTACGAGCTGCGGCGAACCGTGCACCTCGCGCTGCCGGCCTACCTGCGCGCCGCGGTGCCGCCACACGATCGCCGGAATGCCGAACAACCGGATCGTCGGCGACTGATGCGGAGCGGTCGTCGTTGCTCCGACTTGATGAGTCCGTTGGCGCTTGGCGCAACTCAGCCGCCCTCTCACCGTTGGCTGCAATAGGTCGCGTGTAAACTAGTTCCGTGCAGCTTCGCGGCGCCCGCCTTTGTCTGGACTGCGAAGAGCTTCACGCCGAGGACAGATGCCCGGTGTGCGCCTCAGACGCGTTCGTGTTCCTCACGCGCTGGATTCCCGTCGCGGAACGCCGGACGGCGCCGCGTCCACGGCCCCCCGCACGTCTTTCCACTCCCAGCAGCCGCACGTCCCAACTGGTCAAGGGCAGTGCGCTCGGCGTCGTACTCGTCGCCGCGGGCCGCTGGCTCTGGCGGGCGACTCGGCCAACACCGCCGTCCTGACCCGCTTGCAACCGCTCACGGTCCGGCTATCGCTCACACCACAATGAGGGCTCAGTCAAGACCCACATCCGTAATCGGCTTACAGAATTGTGAAGCGATTTGAATAGTGATGTGCAGTGGTTTGATACCTCCGGCTGAGTCATGCAGCGATTCCCGCCGCTTTCACACCATTTTTGGTGAAACAAGAAAGTTCCGCTACGGTACCGCTTTTGCCTTAGGGTGGGAGACCGAACAGCCGAGGACATAATGTGGAACTGGCTCAGCTGCTATCTTTCAGGACGCCACGCCTACGGAATGTGGTGTGAGCCAGGAACGATTTTTCTTCGATGCATCCACTGCGGCCGGCGCTCCTGTGGATGGATCGTCGACCCCAGAGGGGCCAATACCTCAGCCCGTCCGAATCCACGCCTCTTGAGCCATCCGGCCGCGACCCACTCACTATGCCCGCCGCCCGTGCAGCCCTTCAACCGCGCCGCCGCCAGTTGACGTCCTCCTGTTGTTGACAGGCCCGTCGCCGGCCGACAACAATATCGACCGTGCCCGTTCCCCGCATCACAAAAGAAGATCTCAAACAGCGACTCGATGGTGGCTCGATTCCCGTGTTGATCGATGCGCGTCTCAAGTATCCGTACGAGCACAGCACGGTCAAGCTCCCGGGTGCGATCCGCTTCACTGGTGACGGTCCGCCTCCACCTCTGGGACGCGATCAGGACATCGTCGTCTACGATTCGGATCCGCATGAGCTAGCCAGTTCTCGCGTCGCGGGTCAGTTGATTCGCCTGGGATACCGTGCATCGAGTCTCAAAGGCGGCATCGCCGACTGGATGTCCGCCAACTTGCCGACTGAAACCAAGGAAGCGCCCAAGCAGGCGACTCCGGAACCCGGCGCCCTGAAAGGCTGAGGCGTCGATTTCTGACGATCCTCGCGGAGCCGTCGCTCCCGCGCTCCATCAGACCCTGGATCAGCTCGCTCTGCTGGCGACGATCCGCGGCGACGGGGCTGGCGCCGCGATCTTTGCTGATGCGTCGGCGCTCGTTCGTTCGCGCCAGATCCAGTTCGACGAAGATCTCGGCCCGCTCCTCGACTCGCTGCCCGCGGACGCCGATCCCGGCGTTGCACAACAGCTCCGCTACATGTTCGAGGCAGGAGGCTGGGTGCTCCGTGAGTCTGCAATTGCCGATTTGCCAGCCGATCTTCGGTGGCTCTACGAATCGGGCGCGGTCACGATTGAGCAGCTCGCAGCCATTCACGCGGGGCTGGGACCGACCTCGGCCGCCGATCTGCTGACTCACGTGCGGCGTCACGCGATCCAGCGCCTTCCGGGCTTCAATCCGGACATTGAAGCCGCGGTTGCCGCCGCCCTTCCCGGGTTGCGCGCGACAATCCCCAGGATCCCGCTCGGACGTGCCGTCGCGATTGCGGATTCGATTCTCGCGTGCCTGCACGACTCGCCAGGCATCGAGTCGGCAACGCCGGTTGGATCCCTGCGCCGGGGGCATGACATGATCGGCGACATCGAGATCGTCGCGCCCGCGGTCGATCCGGCCGCCGCGTTCGACCGACTGATCCAGCTTCCAGACGTCGTGCGCACGCTGCATCGAGGTGACCGGCGGCTGTACCTTCTCATCGACCGTGTGCAGGTTGGCGTGCGATGTCCCATGCCCGCGGCCGCAGGGGCGACGCTGCTGCATTTCACCGGCAGCACGGCGCATACCGACGCGCTGCGTCGACTCGCGGCCGAGAGGGGCTGGAGCCTCGAACCCGAAGGGCTCGCCAGAGGGGACGGCACGCCACCGACAACCGACCCCGAGGAAGCGATCTATGCCGCACTCGGCCTCCCGTGGATCCCTCCTGAAATCCGCGAAGGAACGGATGAAATCGACGCGGCCCGAACCGGCTCACTCCCAGTGTTGGTGGTCCGATCCGACATCCGCGGCGACCTTCACATGCACACGGAGTGGAGTGACGGCCGCGATTCCATCGAGGCAATGGTACGTGCCTGCGCGGCGCTCGGCTATGAGTACCTCGCGATCACCGACCACTCCCCCCATTCCGCCGCGACGCGTAATCTGTCGGCTGACGGCGCCAGGCGCCAGGGCGAGGAAATCGACGCGCTTCGCGAGCGGTATCCTCAATTGACGATCCTTCACGGATGCGAGGTCGACATCCTGCCGACCGGCCGGCTGGACTTCACCGACCGCGTCCTCGAGCGCTTCGACATTGTCCTCGCCTCGCTGCACGAGCGCGCGGGTCAGTCCGCCGACCAGCTCTTTCAGCGCTACCTTGCCGCGATGCGTCATCCGCTCGTCACGATGATCACGCATCCCACCAACCGCCAGATACCCCATCGAAAGGGTTACGATCTCGACTATCAGCGGCTGTTCGCCGCCGCCGCCCAAAGCGGAACAGCGGTCGAAGTCGATGGCGCGCCGGCGCATCTCGATCTGAACGGCGCGCTGGCGCGCCAGGCCATCGCGGCCGGCGCCACGATCAGCATCGACAGCGACAGTCACCGCGCGGAGACGCTGGGGGGTCAGATGGACATGGGCATCCTGATGGCGCGCCACGGCTGGGTAGAACCGCGGCACGTGCTCAATACACGCCCCATCGAAGAAGTCCGCGCGCTCGTCGCGGCCAAGCGAGGGACGTGACACGCGCCACCGGAGCGGTGCTCGTCGCCGCTCTGGCCTTCCTGCTCTACCGGGCCACACTCCTTCCGGGCCTCGACTTCGGCGATACGCCTTCCTTCCAGGTCATGGCGGGCGAGCCGGTGGTCACGCCGCGCGACGGGTACCCGCTTTATTTCGCCATCGGGCGGCTGTTCGTGCTGACGACCGGCGCGGACTGGGCGTACGCGCTCAATCTCGCTTCGGCGGTGGAGGCCGCGATCGCCTGCGGCGTCGTCGTGCTCGTCGCGGCGGAGCTGTCGGGATCACTGGCCGCCGGGGTGGCCGCGGCGTGCCTGTTCGCGGGCTCGTACACGTTCTGGAGTCAGGCGGTTCTCGCCGAGGTCTATGCGCTCCACATCGGGCTTGTCGCGTCGACCCTGCTCTTCCTCCTGCGCTGGGACAACCGGCCCACGATCGCACGGCTCGCCGGCTTCTTCGCCGTCTACGCCCTGGCCTTCGGCAATCACCTCACGATGATTCTGCTGGCGCCCGCGTACGGGCTGTTCATCCTCACGCGGAAGGGATGGCGATCGGTTCTCACTGTCCGCACGATCACCCTCGCCGCCGCCTTCGCCGCCATCGGAGCGCTGCCGTATCTCTGGAATCTGCACGCGCTCTGGCTCGCTCCCCTTCCGCCACACAACCTCGGCGAAGCCCTCCGCAGCTTCTGGTTCGATGTGACGAAGTCCGACTGGCGCAGCAGCATGGTCCTCAGCGTGCCGGCGCGCATGACGGCCGACCGGCTCCGGATGTACGCGTTCGACGTGAGCCAGCAGTTCGGCTGGCCCGGACTGGTTCTGGCTGCCGCGGGGTTCCTGCACCTCGTTCGGACCTCGGCCAGCCGCGCGCTGCTGCTGCTGACGATTTACCTCAGCACCGCGATCTTTGCGTTGAGTTACAGCGTCGGAGACACCCACGTCTTCCTGCTTCCATCGCACCTGATGATCGCGCTCGTCGCCGCCCCAGGCATCGTCTGGGCGGCAGGGATCTGGCCCACTCGGCAACCGGCTCCGCCGACGAAAAGCGGCCGGCATTCGCAAGTCGTTCCGGGCGAAGCGCGGCTACGAGGAGCCCGTGAGCCATTACTCAGACGGGCTCCTAACGCGGTCACCCTCGTCGCGGTTGTTGTCGCGGTCGCCGGCATCGCGCGGATCTACCGCGAGTACCCCGCTCTCGATCGCAGCCAGGACAAACGCCCGGCGGAGTTGCTCCAGGCGCTGACCGCCGGCATCGATGATCGCCACGGCGTGCTGCTGACGGATCTCAACTGGCAGATCGAGAACGGCCTGAACTACTTCGCCAAGCGAGTGCGCAATGACGTGGCGTGGGCGAGGATGAACGACGTGATTCTCTACGCGCCGATCCTGATCCGTGACAACCTGGCAATCAACCGCCGCGTGTTCCTGACTGAACGTGCGGCGGCCGCGCTTCTGTCCGCCTACGGTCCGCTGTTCTCGACGGTTCCCGACCCCTCTGTTCCTCCAACGGCCATCTCGGATCTTGCCCGCGATCTCCCGCCCGGCACGCGCTACGCGCTCTGCGTGCTGCGCCCCCCGCGTGAGATCGCGCTGAACGAGGCAGACCTCGAGGAAAGCCTGCAAATCCTGACCGGGCACCACCTCGGGGCACTCCCGCCTGGCGATTACACGGCGATCGCCGGGCTCGCCGGTGACGAGCCATTGCTGGTGCGCTCGGACGGACGCCCCTTTCGCGCGGACGTGACGCTCGCCGGTGTGCCCGTGACGGTGCGCATGGATTCCTGGCTCGCATTCGACACCATTCGGCGAATGGGCTTCGGACACGTCATCGCGGCCCGCAAACACTCCCTGATTGTTGAAAGGGGGGTGAGCTTCGTCGCGTTCGACGCAACCGGACGGCCCCTCCGGCTGGGGTATGCAGGCGGACT
>JAHFUL010000014.1:26028-28653 GCA_023265155.1 Acidobacteriota bacterium | reverse complement strand
GCTGACGGCTGACGGCTGGAGATAGTGCTATGGTTAGTCATGGGCCTCCGAACAACTGGGGCAACCGGCCTAGCAGTCCGTGGCGCAAGTGAGTTGCCGCTCGAAGCAGCCCTCACTGTGCTGGGCGTCCTCACCGTGATCCTCTGCGCCCATGGCCGGGCAGCCGAGCCGACCGCCGCGGATCTCGCGATGAGCCTGCAGCGCAAATACAATGGAGTCCGTGATTTCTCGGCAGACTTCACGCAGGAGCGGACGGGGGGGCCACTGAACAAGCGGCAGACACAGCGCGGCAAGGTCCTCGTGAAGAAGCCGGGCAAGATGCGCTGGGACTACGAGACACCTGAGAAGAAGTTGTTCGTCTCGGACGGTCTCAACCTGTACACATACATGCCACAGGATCGGCAGGTGTTCATCACGGCGATGCCGCCCGAGGACAAGGCCACGACGCCGATTCTGTTTCTTGCAGGGAAAGGGGATCTGATGCGCGACTTCATCCCTTCCTTGACCCCGTTGGTCCCTGGAATGCCTCAAGGGTCCCGGTCTCTCAAACTCACGCCCAAGACGCGCCAGCCCGACTACGAATGGCTGACGCTCACATTCGATCCCCTGACGCTGTCGTTCAGGGGCCTGTCGACGCTGGATGCGCAAGGAAGTGTGTCGAGTTTTGTCTTCACGAACTGGAAGGAGAACCCCGGCCTGGCGGACAAGTTGTTTGTCTTCAAGCCTCCGGCGGGCGTCGATGTTGTCACGGATGCCACGAATCGTTAATCGCCTCTCCGTTGAAGGTCGCCAGTGCCCGACGTACCGCCTCCTGGCGGCGCTGGGCGTCCTCGCCATCCTGCTGTCTGGCTGCGCCACTGCGGGCGCGATTCGCCGTGGGCACACCGCCGAGCAGCGCCAGGACTACGACCTCGCGGTTGTCGAATACACGAAGGCGGTGCGCGAGCGGCCAGACGATACTGATGCCCGCGTCAGCCTGGAGCGGGCGAAACTGCGCGCGTCTCAGGATCACTTTCTCCGGGGACGCCGGCTCGCCGCAACCGGCAAATTCGACCAGGCCCTCGTCGAGTACGAGCTTGCGGCGGATCTCAACCCAACCAACGGCGACGTCGAGAACGAGCTGCGCACGACGCGCGACGAGCTGCGCGCCAAGTCGACGATGGCCCGCGATGGCAAGACTGCGCTTGAAACCCTGATTCAGCAGGCGCGCGAGCTGCCCCCGCCGGGGCTCGACCTTCCGCGCGACGTCAAGATGCCGCAGTCGCTCACGTTCAGCGACGCGAGCAGCCGGCTGGTGTTCACCTCCATCGCGCGGCTCGCGAACATCAGCATCGGCTTCGACCCGGCGTTCCGCGAGGCCCCGGTCACGATCGATTTGCGGAATGCCTCGCTCGAGGGCGCATTGAGCACGGTCGCCGATCAGACGCGCACATTTTTCCGCGTGACCGGCCCTCGCACCGTTCTGGTCATTCCGGACACGCCTGCAAAGCGCGCCGAGTACGAGGACGAAGTCGTCCAGTCGTTCTACTTGAGCAACGCCGATCTCAAGGAGACGATGGACCTGTTCCGCATGGTGCTCGATGCCCGCCGCATCTCTCCGATCACGGCAAACAGCGTGCTGACGATCAAAGACACGCCTGAAGTAGTGGTGGCGGCCGGCCTTCTGCTGAAGGCCATCGACAAAGCGAGGCCAGAGGTCATCATCGACGTGGAGCTGCTCGAGGTCGATCGCACGCGGCTTCAGGAGTACGGGCTGCAGTTCGCGTCACCCGGACCGCTCGGTCCCGTGGGGATCGACGGCTCGGTGGGCGTGGCCACCGATTCGAGTCAGGCACTCAGCCTGCGAGCGTTGCGCAATCTGAGTCAGTCGGACGTCCTGCTCGCCAACCTTCCCAGCCTGTACTATCGACTGCTCAAGACCGATACCAATACGCGCCTGCTTGCCAACCCTCAGCTTCGGATGTCGGAGGGCACGACGGCGCAGGCGCGATTCGGCGAGCGCATCCCGCTTCCCACTACAACGTTCGCCCCCATCGCCACGGGCGGCGTGCCTCAGCAACCCATTACGTCGTACACCTACGAAAACATCGGCGTGAACATCGACATCATGCCCCGCATGCATCACGATGATGAGGTCACGCTGTCACTGAAGCTGGCGGTGCAGAGTGTATCGGGGGTCGGTTTCGGCGGCCTCCCGACGATCGGCAATCGGGAGATCACCACGATCATCCGCTTGCGGGATGGCGAGACCAACATGCTGGCGGGGCTGATTCGGGAGGATGAGCGGCGCGTGCTCGACGGGATCCCTGGGCTGAGCGACCTGCCCGCGATCGGCCGTCTGTTCGCACATGCCCGGATGGACAGCAAACAAACCGACATCGTCCTGACGCTGACGCCGCACATCGTGCGCCCGCTCAACGTCACAGCCGACGATCTCCGGGCGTTTCGCGTCGGACGCGATTCGCTTTCTCAGCCCGATCCGCTGCCAAGGGCTGTCGATCTTCCCGGCCCGCCAGAGCCGCCGCCGACACCGGCGCCTGCCCCTGCGCCCGGAGCGCCGGTTCCCGGCGCTCTACCGGTTCCGGGATTGCCCCCGGGCAGGTGATGACCTGTCGCAGTACTCGT
>JAHFUL010000014.1:24000-25928 GCA_023265155.1 Acidobacteriota bacterium | reverse complement strand
TCTCACTGAGCGCCGCCAATGCGACCAGCCGCCGGACCGACTCCCGGATCTTGTTCACCCGTGACAGGAGCACATTCTTGTCAACCACGGCCGCGGTCCTTCGCATAGCGATGTTTCAGCTGTTCGAGGGCCAGGTCGCGGATCGGTTGCGTGTCCAGGAAGCGATTCAAGGTCCGCACCTGGAATCGCACACGGTCTGCGCGGGACCGCTCGCTCACGACGGTGCCTCTACAGACGACGTTCTGCGCGAGGGCCGGGGGAGCGGTGTTGAGCAGCACCACATCGACATCAAACGTGCGAAGCGCCGCGCCGAGATCGGCCATGAGGTTCAGTCGGTATGTCGAGGGATCGCGTCGCATGACGGCCGGGCTCACCAGGACGCCCACATCGACGTCGCTCGTGGAATGCGTTCGTCCCGACGCGGTCGAGCCGAACACGTACGCGGCCAGCACCTCCGGTCGGGTCGCGAGGACACCTGCGACGGCCTTTTTCACGCCTGACAGCGAGCGCACGTCGCTGATTATAGGCTCGGCTCGACGGGACCGAGCGGCTCGCGGCGGTGGCAACGGTGGCTAGCCTTCCTTCGTGACGGTGGCACCGAGACTCTTCAGCCGTTCCACGATCTGTGCGTAGCCGCGTTCGACGGTTTCGAGCGGTGCGAGCCGGCTCTCTCCATCTGCGGCAAGCGCTGCGGCAATCAGCGCCATCCCCGAGCGGAGATCGCGGCTGTCGAGCGGTCTGCCTTTCAGCTTCCTCGGCCCGGTCACGATGATGCGGTGGGGATCGCACAAGAAGAGGTCGGCGCTCATTCCGCTCAGTTGCTCCAGCGCAAAGAGCCGAAGCTCGTAAAGCCAGTCGTGGACGAGCGTGCGTCCTTCGGCCTGCGTCGCAAGCACCGTCACGAGGCTCACGAGATCGCTGGGGAATCCCGGCCAGAGCCCGGTGGTGATTCGACCGGCGGCGCGGGGGCGTGAGCGCTCGACCTTGAAGACCTCTCCATGCATCCCGCATGCGACGTTCAGCCGCTTGAGCACGGCGGCGACGACCTCGATGTCTTCCGGCCTCGCTCCCCGCACCTCAATCTCTCCGCCGGTCACCGCAGCCACGACCGCCCAGCTCCCCGCCTCGACGTAATCCCCCCACAGCCTGTGCTCCGCTGCGCCGAGTTTGTGCCCACCTTCGATGCGAATCGTCGTCGAGCCGATTCCGGTGACGCCGACCCCCAACTGTGCGAGAAACTCGCACAACTCCGCGACGTGCGGTTCGCACGCGGCGTGGCGGATCTCCGAAACGCCAGCCGCGGCAGCGGCGGCGAGGAGCGCCGTTTCCGTGCCTGTCACCGACGCCTCGCGCAGATAGATCGACGTCGGTTTCAATCCGTCAGGAGCCTCGAGTTGATGGCCCGGGCCGTCGGCAACCCGGGCGCCCATGGACACGAGTGCGTCGAGGTGGGTGCTGATGGTCCGGCGGGCCGGGAAATCGCCTCCGGGCGGTGCGAGCGTCGCGCGGCCGCGACGCGCCAGCAGCGGCCCCAAGAGCAGCACCGACCCGCGCAGGCGACCGACCAGGCCGGGATCGGGCTCATCTTTGATGAGACGCGTGCAACGGACGCGGACGGTGGTGGTGCCGATGCCGTCCACCTCGGCGCCCAGATCCAGCAGCAGTCGCGCCATGACCTCGACATCGCTGATCCGCGGCATGTTGGTGAGCACGCACTCGTCGCTCGTGAGCAGACACGCCGCAAGCAGCGGCAGCGCGGCGTTCTTGTTCCCCTCAACGGCAACGGAGCCCGAGAGCGGCCGGCCTCCCTCGATGATGAGCGTTGACATCGTTTGGCCCTTCGCACCTAAGTACGTTGCATGTAGTACGTAGTGTCCGGCTTCAGCCGGACCGTTCTGAGTCCGCCTCAAGGCGGACACTACGTACCG
>JAHFUL010000014.1:3535-23900 GCA_023265155.1 Acidobacteriota bacterium | reverse complement strand
GAAGGTCGCCCTCAGAACACACCCATGTACACGATCTCTTCACGAAGCTCCACACCGAACTGCTCGCGCACCTCTGCGCGGCAGAGCTCAATCAGGCGCCGGATGTCCTCTGCCGTTGCCGAGCCGTCGTTGACGATGAAATTACCGTGCGTCGGGGAAACGCGGGCGCCGCCTATGCCGCTCCCTTTCAAGCCCGCGCGATCCACCAGCGCGCCGGCTGAGTACGGGACGCCCTGGGGGACGGCGTCGCGCCGAGGATCCGGGTTCTGAAACACACAGCCGGCGCTTGGTGTCTCGAGCGGCTGCGTCCGTTTCCGAAAGGCGAGCGAGGCGCGAGCCGTGGCCCGCAGCGCGGCTGGATCGCCCGGCGCCACGCGAAACGTCGCGGACAGCAGCACCTCCCTCGTGTCCTGCAGCCGGCTGCGATCGTATCCGAATGCCATCGCGCCCCCTGGGACATCGCTTGTCGCGCCATCGCGATCCGCGAGGCGCACGCTGGCCACGAGCTCACCGATCGAGCGGCCCCCAAAGTGCGCGTTGCCGAAAATCGCGCCACCCACAGTGCCTGGCGTGCCGGCCCACGCCTCGAGCCCCGCGGCGCCGTGCAGAATCATCCAACGGACCAGCCCGTTGATCGTGACCGGGGCATCGGCTCGTACCTGGGCCTGGTCGACTCGATCGATCGATCCCCCACGCGGGCGGATGACAAGGCCTCGAATGCCGGCGTCCGCGATGAGGACGTTCGAACCGCCCCCGAGCATGGTGACGGCGACACCATCGCGACGCGCCAGCTCCAAGGCCGTGAGCATCTCCTCGCTTGTCCGGGTTTCCAGGAGCCAGTCGGCGGGACCGCCCACACGAAATGTCGTGAGCCCTGCGAGCGACACGTTTCGTCTGATTCGATCACTGCCGAAGGCCGCCGTAAGGGCGTCCTGGAACCCACTCATGTTCGGGCCTTCTCCTCGATGGCCAGGAGCGCCCGTTCCTGGGCGGCGCGGGCGGCCAACGCCTCGCCGAGCGTGCACACGTCGAATGACAAGCGATCATCGGGCCCACGCTGCCCGGCGACGCCGATGTCCGCAGAAATGACCGTTGCGATTCTCGCGTAGCCGCCCGTCGTCTGCCGATCCGCCATCAGCAGAATCGGCTGACCGGACGCGGGCACCTGCACGGTGCCGAGCGGAGTAATCTCCGACAGAATGTCTGCGCCATGGCTATGTTGCAGGTGCGGTCCCTCGAGACGAAATCCCATGCGGTCCGAGAGGCGGCTGACCGTGTACGGCGCCGACTGGAGCACATCGAGCGCACCGTCAACGAAGCGATCCAGCCGCGCATCTGGCATAACCCGAACACGCGCCGCTCCCGGTCCGATCGTGGGGTCCCGCTTGAGCTCGACCTCCGTCAGCTGCACCTCTAACCGGACCCTCCGCGCCTTCATCGGATCGCCGAGCGGCACACGGTCGCCCGCAGCCAGCGGGCGGCCCGCCAGTCCCCCCATCCGGCTCACGAGATGCGTCGATCGGCTGCCCAATATTCGCGGCACGGTGATCCCGCCGGCAACGGCGAGATACGCCCGCACCCCGTGAGCGCGATCGCCAAACCGCAGACGCGACCCGCCAGAAACCGGGAAGGCAGCCCCCACCGGCGCCGGTGTTCCATCGATGGTGATGGCGAACTCTGCTCCCGCCACGGCCACGATGCGCGCATCGTCGAACTCGAGCTCGGGCCCGACAAACGTCATCTCCAACGCCGCAGCATCTGCATCGTTCCCGACGAGCGCATTGGCCACTCGGCACGAATACGGATCCATGGCGCCTGCCACGGACACCCCGCGCGACTGCCAACCCCACCGGCCGCGATCCTGGATCGTCGTCTGAAGCCCCGGCCTGATCACGGTGAAGGACGACATTCACGTCCTCCGGCCCAACGCCGCCGGCTCGATCGCATAGAACTGCACGCAGTCGCCCGGGTTGAAGAGGAAGGGCTCGGCTCTTTCCGGATCGAAAGGCCGGATTGGCGTACGGCCAATGATGTGCCAGCCGCCGGGACTCGCGGACGGGTAAATGCCTGTCTGCCGGCCCGCGATGCCAACCGAGCCTGCGGGAACCGTGGCTCGTGGCGTTGCGCGTCGAGGCAGCGCAATCGCCGGCTCCACCGACCCAAGGTAGGCGAAGCCCGGAGTGAAGCCCAGCATGAACACGCGGTAGAGCGGCGCCGCGTGCAGGGAGACGACGGCCTGCTCGCTGAGCTTCGCGGCCTTCGCGACTTCGGCGAGGTCGGGGCCGAGCGTGCCGCCGTACGACACGGGGATACGGTGCACGACGCGGGCTGCGGTGGACGTGGGCGCCTGCGGCGCCATCACCCGGCGCAGGCATTCTGAAAGCAGGTCGGCGTCGGTGATCAGCGGATCGAAATGCACTCCGACCGTTTGAAATGTCGGCACGACATCAAGGACCCCGGCGATCGCGGCCAACTGAACGGCCGCTGCAAGCTCCACGGCGCGAGCATTCACGTCGGCGTCGGCCTCGTGTCGCGTACTGAGCTCCACGATCAGCGCCGAGTCGCCGACTGCTGAAATTCGTACTTCATCGCTCATGAAAGATCCGACGACATCAGGCAAGGGCTCGCAGGAGCTTCTTGTGAATGCCGCCGAAGCCGCCGTTGGACATGATCACCACGAGGTCACCGGGCCGGTGCTCACCAACGATGGTGTGGATAATCTCGTCAACCGAGCCGGCTTCGCGCGCCGACAGCCCCTGTTCGCGCAGATCGCGGACGAGGCGGGGCACGGAGAGCCGCTCCTGTTCAGGCAGCGTCGAACGGAAGATGGGCGCGAGCAGTACCTCGTCGGCGCCGGCAAAGGCACGCGCGAAATCGTCCTGGAAGAGGGCGCGGCACGACGAAGCCGATCGCGGCTCGAACACGGCCCAGATGCGAGCCGCAGGGTTCGAGCCCCGCAATCCCGCCAGCGTTTCGGCGACCGCCGTCGGGTGATGGGCGAAATCGTCGAAGATCGTCACGCCGCCAGCGGTTCCCACCATCTCGAGCCTGCGCTTGACGCCGGCGAACAACCTCAGACCCTCTGCGATTCGATCCGGTCCGACGCCCACTTCCGTCGCCACTGCGATTGCCGCGAGGGCGTTCCGGACGTTGTGAACGCCGAGCAGCGGCACCTCGAACGTGCCAAATGGCAGGCCGGCACGGCGAACCCGAAACCGGGTCGCGCCCTGTGACGGCTCGAAATCGTGCGCCTGCCAGTCCGTGCCAGCCGCCGTGCCAAACGTGGCCACGGGTGACACGGCGCTCGTCTTCAGCGCCGCCGCAGCGGGGCTGTCGGCGCCAATCAGCAGCAATCCGCTCCTCGGCACGAGGTTGACGAGGCGGCGAAACGCGGTCGTCACCGCGTTCATGTCGGCGTAGATGTCCGCGTGATCGAATTCGACGTTGTTGATGACGCAGATATCGGGCAAGTACTTCAGGAACTTCGCCGTCTTGTCGAAAAACGCGCTGTCGTACTCATCCCCCTCGATGACGAAATCCCGGCCCCCTCCGAGCCGATAGCTCGACCCCTGCTCGCCGAAGTTCCGGGCAATCCCGCCCACGAGCACCGTAGGGTCGACATCCCCGTGCGTCAGGAGCCATCCAGCCAGCGAGGCCGTCGTGGTTTTTCCGTGCGTGCCGGCAATGACGATCGACCGCGCGCCCCAGAGGAACTGCTCACGAATCGCCTCGGGCAGCGACACGTAGTGAATCTTGCGATCGAGCACCTCTTCGAGCTCGGGATTGCCTCGAGAGACTGCGTTGCCCACGACGACGAGATCGATGTCGGAGATGATGTGCTCGGCGCGATAGCCGCTGAGCACGGGAATGCCTTCCGCTTCGAGAAAATCGCTCATCGGCGGATACACATCCTGATCGGATCCCCGCACGTCGAGTCCTTCGCGCTTGAGCATGGCGGCCAGCGTCGCCATCGCCGTTCCGCAGATCCCAATCAGGTGCACGCGCGTCATTGCAGGCCGCGCCGACTTGTTACGCCACGCAACCCGCTCTGCGGACTCTGCGGGCTCTGCGTTGATCGTGATCCCCGCTGGCTTCGTGAACGGTCCCGCTTCACTGGACTGCGGCCTCTTCAATCACGAGTCGCGGACGCGCGTCCGCGACAACGCGGCAGTCGACGCCCAGAGGGAGCGTCATCGCGGGTCCTGTGGTGTGACCGGAGGGAAAACCGAACACGACGGGCCCGGGAAAGTCCGCGAGCACATCGGCCATGACGCCACGCGCGGTCGGCTCGCCCGATGGCTCGTCGCATCGATTCAGCTCGCCGATGACGACGGCGCTCGCTCGCGTCAGGAGGTTGGCCTGTCGAAGCTGCGTCACCATGCGGTCGAGCCGGTAGGGACGCTCGCCCACCTCTTCAAAAAAGAGTACGTAGCCGGCAGGAGGATCGAAGGCGTAGGGGGTGCCAAGCGACGCCAGAAGCTGGGTCACCGATCCGCCGAGCAGCATGCCGCGCGCTTCGCCGCCGCGGATCGTTGAGAGGCCTGGAGGTGCAAGTTCGCCCAGAGGTTCCGGCACCCGTAGCGCCCTTTCAAACGATGCGCGATCGTACCCCGCCTCCCCCTTGCCCAGACGGCCTGCCAGCATCGGGCCGTGAAAGGCCACGACCTCGCAGCCCATCGTCAGAAAGCTCAGGATCGCCGTGAGATCGCTGTACCCGATGAACGGTTTGCAGGCGCGTCGCGCGACATGAGGATCAAGCAGCGGCAGAACCTGCGCGCTCCCGTACCCTCCGCGTACGCCAATCACGCCGGCGATGGACGGATCGGTCCAGGCGTGATGAATCGCAGCAGCTCGCAGCTCCGGCGAGCCCGCCACGTATCCATTGGCATGACGGGCGAACACCGACTCGTCGTACACCGGAACGAAGCCGAGCCGCCGGATTTCCCCGATCCCAGCGTCGAACTCGTCGCGCTTGAACGAACTGGCGGGAGCGACGATGCCAAGTCGGTCGCCTGGTGAGAGGGCGCGCGGTTTCAGCATCACACGAAACGCGACATCTCGTCCGCGATCGCCAGGTGCTCGTCACGGCCGAGCAAGTACCGCAGGGCTCGCGCGTCGCGCGGCCGCGACGACACGGGCGCCGCCAGAAAACGCTCCTTCGCGCGCTGCTGCCGCTTGAGGGCATTCTCGACAAGAGTAAGGGGCAGCCGTTCGTCTTCGACCGCATGAATGAGCGTCTCGAGGGCGGCGGCCTGGACCTGATGATCGCCTGAGCAAATCAGAACGCCGTCGCAACCGGCTTCAATGGCGAGGAGCGCTGCCGACGGTACGTCGTAACGGGCCGTGATGGCTTTCATCTCCAGATCGTCGCTCAGGATGACGCCTGGGTACTGCAATTCCTCTCTCAGGATGCCGGTCACGATCCGCTTCGAGAGCGTCGCCGGGCGTTCGTCGTCCAGCGCGGGAACGAGAATATGCGCGGTCATGATGGTGGCGACCTCGGCGTCGACCGCGGCCCGGAACGGCAGAAATTCCACTTCGCGAAGCCGATCGGGAGGGTGCTCGACGAGCGGCAGATCGAAGTGCGAATCGGCGCTCGTGTCGCCGTGTCCGGGGAAGTGCTTTCCGCACGCGGCGATCCCTGCACCCTGCAGCCCACGGATAATCGCGCTTCCCAGACGCGCGACGTCGGCCGCCGTTTCCGAAAGCGCGCGATCGCCAATCACCGGGTTCTTCGGGTTCGTGTGAACGTCGAGCACCGGCGCGTAGTCGAGCGTGACACCCACGGCCCTCAGTTCCGAGGCCAGCGCCCGTGCGAACCGCTCGGCCAGGGCGGCATCGCCGCTTCGTCCGAGCGCCGCCATTGGCGGCCACTCGGTGAACGGCGCCTTCAGACGCGCAACGCGGCCGCCTTCCTGATCGACGCTGACCCACGCAGGCAATTGCACTCCGAGCCGCGCGGCGTCGTAGGAAAGTCCGGCCACCTGCTCGGGGTCGGCGATGTTCTTGTTCTTCCCCAGAAGGATCACGCCGCCCAGCCCGAACTCGCGCGCGATCGTCTTCAGTTCGACCGGGATCTGTTGCCCGTTGAATCCGGCGATGAGGAGCTGGCCAATCTGACGGCGGAGCGCGGCCGGCGACATGACGCTCGAATTCTACCTATAATTTGGCCGTGCCGATCGCGTCTCCCCTCGTCGCTTCCGCACCAACACGCATTGACCTCGCCGGCGGCACGATCGACATCTGGCCGCTTTACCTGTTCCACGACGGCGCCTCGACGTTGAATGCCGCCATCAGTCTGCGCGCGCACGTTCGGATCGAGCCCCGCACCGATGGCGCGATCGAGCTGTCCTCGATCGACACGAACCGTCGATCCACGGCAGCGCGGTGGTCCGATCTGGCCGATTCCGACGGGTTGTCGCTGCTGGCGCTGCTCGCCCGCCACTACCAGCTGGAGAACGCCACGCTCATCACCCGAGGCGAGTCGCCGGCGGGCGCCGGGATCGCCGGATCGTCTGCGCTGACGATCGCCGCCTGCGGCGCGCTTGCGCAGTGGACCGGCGCACCCCGCGATGCAGAGCAGCTCTTGCGGGTCGCGATGAACGTCGAATGCCAGACGATTCGTGTTCCGACTGGTGTCCAGGACTATCGGCCCGCGCTCTATGGTGGGATCGCCGCCGTCGAGCTCGGTGTCGGCGGGATCGGACGCGTGGCCCTCGACGTCGATCCCCACGAGCTGGAACGGCGCATCGTCCTGGCCTATACCGGCGCGCCGCGCAATTCCGGCGCGAACAACTGGGAAATCGTCAAGCGGCATCTGGATGGCGATCGCCACGTGTTCGACTGCTTCGAGCGCATTCGTGATACCGCAGCGGCCATGCGGGCCAGCCTGCAGCGCGCCGATTGGGACGGCGTGGGACGACAGATCGCGGAGGAATGGGAGAACCGCAAACACCTTGCGCCGGGAGTGACCACGCCCCTCGTTGAGGACCTGATCGCCCGCGCCAGGGCGGCGGGGGCCACCGGGGCTAAAGTGTGCGGTGCGGGCGGCGGCGGCTGTCTCTTCTGTTACGGCCCACCCGAGGCCCGCGAGGCCATCGCCGGCGCGCTTGCCGAGGGCGGGGCGCGGATTCTCGACTATCGAATCGAGCTGGAAGGCCTCCGGGTTGGATAATCTCGCGATTGCGCGGATCCTCGGGGAGATCGCCGATCTCCTCGAAATCAAGAGCGACAACCCCTTCAAGATCCGCGCGTATCGAAACGGCGCCGATATCGCGGCCAACCATCCGCACAGCCTGGTCGCGCTCGACGAGGCCGGCCTCCGGGAGATTCCGGGCATCGGCAAGGACCTCGCGGCACGGATTCGGGAAATTGCCGAGACCGGGGACACGGACTACCATCGTGAGCTCATCGCCGCATTTCCGCCGTCGATCCTCGACCTGCTCCACCTTCAAGGTGTCGGCCCGAAGACGGTCGCGGTGTTCTACCGCGAGCTCGGCGTGCGCACGCTCGAGGACCTCGAGCAGGCGGCCGCGACCGGCAGAATCCGCGCTCTGCGCGGGATGGGTCAGAAGAAAGAGGCGCTGATCTTGAAAGCGCTCGAAGAGCGCAAGCGCCACGCCGGCCGCCATCTCCTGCCCGACGCACAGGACACCGCTCGGGCGCTCGTCGCATTCCTGCACGAGCGGGCGCCCTCCGCCGACCTCACGCCGGTCGGCAGCCTGCGTCGCGGGTGCGACAGTTGCGGGGATCTCGACATCCTCGCGTCAGGGGCACCGTCAACGCTGATGGACGGCTTCGTGTCCTTCGAGCAGGTGGAGCGTGTCCTCGCACGCGGAGAAACCAAGTCCAGCATCCTGCTGCGAGGCGGATTCCAGGCGGATCTTCGGCTCGTTCCGCTGGAGAGCCGGGGAGCCGCCCTGCAATACTTCACCGGATCGAAAGCGCACAACATCGCGCTGCGGGATCGGGCGATCGGCCTCGGTCTCAAGCTCAACGAATACGGCGTGTTCCGGACGGTGGATGAAGCGCGCGTCGCCGGCGAGACCGAGGAAGGCGTGTACGAGGCGCTTGGTCTGCAGTGGACGCCGCCGGAGCTGCGCGAGGCGCGCGGCGAGATCGAAGCCGCGAGTGTCCGACGGCTTCCGCGACTCGTCGACCTCGGCGATCTGCGTGGCGATCTGCACATGCATACGACCGAGACCGATGGCAAAGACGACGTGCAGGCGATGGCGGAAGCGGCGCGCGAGGCGGGTCTCGAGTATGTGGCCATCACCGATCACAGCCAGTCGCTGGCGATGGCCAACGGCCTCGACGAGCGGCGCGCCCTGGCGCACGCCGCCCGGATCCGGGCAGAGGACGCGCAACACGGCGTGCGCGTGCTCGCAGGCATCGAGTGCGACATCAGGGCTGACGGCACCCTCGACCTGGAGAACGACTGCCTGGCGTCCCTCGACTTCGTCGTTGCCTCGGTGCACTCCGGGTTCAATCAGGATCGCCAGCAGATGACGGATCGACTGCTCCGGGCCATCGACAACCCCTATGTCGACGTCATCGGGCATCCGACGGGCCGCCGCATTCTGCGCCGCGAGCCGTATCCGGTGGAGATCGAGGCGGTGATCGACGCGGCGGCCGGGCGCGGCGTGGCCATGGAGATCAACAGCAACCCCAATCGCCTCGACCTCAATGACGTTCATGCCAGGATCGCGCGCGATCGGGGTGTCTCGCTCGTGATCTCGAGCGATACGCACTCCCGGCATGGCTTCGGCGTGCTGCGATGGGGCATCATCGTGGCTCGGCGCGCATGGCTCGGGCCCGAGCACGTGCTCAACACACGGCCGTTCGACGAGTTTCGGGCCTCCCTGCGGCGGAATAGAGTCAGACGTTAGGGATACCCGGATAGACGTTCGAAGGCGAACGAGACGATGAAACTAGTGATGTTGAGCGCGGAAGAGAAGCTGGCGGAAATCCGGCGCTTGTACTTCAGGACAACAAAGCAGAGTATCCAGGACGACCTGGCGAAGGCGCTCGATCTGCTCAAGTCGATGAACAGCGAAGAAGAGCGCGAGCGCGCGACGGTGTATATGGAGGGACTCGCCCAGATGCGCAAGGATTGGGGGCTGGCCGGAGGAGGGAAGAAGTCAAAAGAAGAGAGAAGGAAGAGGAAGAAGGACGAAGGAAGAAATGAGAAGTAACAAACAACAGATCTCGCCTCTGCCATGAGGATGGGCTGAGATCCGCGGACGATGGGCCGAATTAGCGTCAGGGACGCGCCAGGGAGCGCGGAAGCCTACGATTCAACCGTGTCATCGGGTTCGAGTCGCTTCTGAAACGAGAGGCCTTCCAAACGCTGGAGGCGACGCAGGGGCCGCCCCGCTAATGGCGTCAGACCGATGCATGAACTCACCGGATCCGCTGCCCGCGGGTTTTGGCCCCCAGGGATAGGCCTGCCCGCCCCGTCTCCCCCTCACCATCGTAGAATGAGCGGCGCGCGTCTCATCGCGATCGGAGAGAGGAACTTTGCGAAGCCCATGTGGGAATTCTTGAAGGGGCTCGACGTGCCCACAGCCCGGGAATGTCAGAGCCCGAAGCGGCCCATCTCGCCCGCTGATCCATGGGCAATATGACGCCCGCGCTGGAGAACGCGCGCGCGCGCTGGACGTACGCCTGGCTCGACGCTCTTTGGCAGGACATTCGGCAGGGCGGCAGAGGCCTTCGCCGAAGTCCCGGCCTCGTAGCCGTCAGCGCGCTGTCGCTGGGGCTCGGCATCGGCGTCAACACGATGCTGTACATGGGTGCGACCATGGTGTATCGCCATCAGCCGACGATGGCCGATCCCGATCGCATGGTTGGCGTCGAGCCGGGCAATGCCAATCAGTTTTCGTATCCTGATTATCAGGACCTCGTGCAGCGAGGCATCTTCGCCGACGCGTTGGGCTTCAGAACCACAGGGCTGAACCTCCGTTCTCTTGACGGCGTGACGCAGGTGTGGAGCCTGGCGGTGACCGCGAATTTCTTCGAGGTGCTCGGCGTGCAGGCGCAAGTGGGCCGCACGTTCTCAGCCACCGAGTCGGCCGCCGAGCGGGAACCACGAGTTGTGGTCATCACGTACGGGTTCTGGAAGCGTCGCTTCCTCGGCGATCCTGGCGTCATTGGACAACCGCTCGTCCTCAACGGTCAGTCATTCGCGATCATCGGCGTCCTTCCCGAGGGGTACCGCGCAGTGACTGGGTGGATGGGACCCGACCTGTATGTCCCGATCAGCAGGCTGATCCTGTCGACCATCGATGAGCGGGGCAGTCCAAGTCTGAGCGTCATCGCCCGTCTCGCTCCCACTGCCACCGCCGCGCAGGCACAGCTGGCGGTCACAGCCCTTGGCGCGTCGCTCGAGCAAGTCTATCCAGAGCGGAACGAAGGGATGGGGCGAGCGGCCAGCGTCTTTCCGGCCCAAGCCCTGCAGTTCCGGGGCACGCCAGCGCAGTTCTTTCTCGTTGGGAGCCTGCTGATGGCCAGTGTCGGGCTGGTCCTGGTCATCGCCTGCGTCAACGTGACGGGGCTGCTGATGGCGCGTGCCGTGAGCCGACGGGCTGAGATTGCGATTCGTGTGGCCCTCGGCGCAGGGCGCGGACGCATCTTGCAGGCGATGCTCGTGGAAGGCTTTCTGCTCGTGTTGGCTGGCGCGGGTATCGGGCTGCCACTGGCGTTCGCGCTCAGTCGACTGCCATGGATTGGGCCGATGGGGTTCTTTCAAGGCGCGATGGCATTGGATCGCCGGCTGGTGACCTTCGAGGTGTCAGTCGTCGTGATCACGACGCTCTTCTGCGGTGTCATCCCGGCCATCAGGGCCACGCGAGGCGACCTCGTGACTGACATTCGGCGGGGCGGAGGCGGGACGACCACCCGGCTGTGGCTGCGACACACCCTGGTCGTTGGTCAAGTCGCGATGTCGTTGATGCTAATCGTCTTCGCACTGTTGTGCGTGCGGAGCCAGATCTACATCGGCACGGTCAATCTCGGGTTCGACATCGACCATGGGGTGGTCGCTCGCGTCAGCTTCGATGACGGCCAGTATCCCGGAAGGGAGCGCCTGCGCTTCGCCGACACGATCGTCGAGCGAATTGAGCGGCTCCCTGGCGTGTCCTCGGTGAGCATGGCGAGCCTGGTACCGCTTGGAGGCGATTCGCTGATCAGGAGCTTCCACCCCGCAGGTCGAACGGATATCCCCGGCGCCAGACCGTCAACCTACAGCGTCGGCCCCCGCTACTTTCAATCACTGGCGATACCACTGTTGCGAGGGCGCGATTTCGACGCGTCGCACGTTGCGGGGACACCGGTGGTGGCGATCGTCAACGAGACGTTTGCGAGGACCCATTTTCCAGGAGAGGACGCCGTCGGCAAACGGATCCAAACTGGCGGCGAGTCTGACGCCGAGGTGATTGGACTGGTCGCCGATAGTCGTATCGATACCATCGGAGAGGCTCCTCAATCGGTCGTCTACTATCCGTTCGCACAGCGTCCGGGCCGATTGATTGTGCACGCGCGGACATCAGTGCCGCCCGAGACCTTGGTCTCCACGCTCGGGCGGGCCATCGAGGGCATTGATGCGACGGTACCCGTCAGCGTGCAAACGCTGCGAGGCGCCGCGAGCCTCGAGCTGACGATGCGCCGTGTCGGAACCGTGCTGATGGGATCGATCGGGGTCGTCGGACTTCTGCTGACGATGATCGGCCTGTACGGTGTCATGGCCTACGTTGCGGCTTCACGGACGGTCGAGATTGCCATCCGCATGGCGCTTGGCGCGTCCGCCAGCCGCGTGCGACGCGAAACTCTGGGACGAGTCCTCCGCCTGGTCGCCGCCGGTGTGGTGATTGGCGGCTCGGCGTCGCTGGGACTGACGCCAGCGCTCCAGACGTTTCTGGTGGGCGTCAGCCCGTTCGACCCCGTCGCGTTCGGAACGGCGGCACTCCTGCTCGCGATCGTCGGCCTGGCCGCTGGCGCTATCCCGGCCTTGCGTGCGTCACGCGTCGCTCCCATGAGTGTGTTGAAACAACAGTAGGCCGTCAGCCATGAACAAGCGCTCGATCGCCGCAATCGTGATGGTCGTCCTGGTGGCCGCGGGGTTGTGGCTCGGCGGACACGCGCTCTGGAATCTGCTGCTGAGGATGCACGGCATACGCTAACAATCCGTGGCGCACGTGAGTTGCGCTCGAAAAAGGGTCAGACCCCCTTGCTTCACGCGACAACAAAGGGGTCAGACCCCTTTTCTCCTTTTCTGCGTGCGGCTCGGACTGCAACAGCCCGATATGCTGTTCACCACGGGCTGTCAGGAGAGATCGGCAAGGACGCGTGAAACGGATGCGCGATTGCCGTTTGACCGAGATGTTCGCGAGTGCTAGGTTACGCGCGGATACACAAGCAGCCTCAGAAGGAGGGGACGTGTCGCGAAGATCAAAGCTCGCCGGCCTACTCGCGCTTCTACTCTGCGTCTCGACGGGAATCTCCGGCCAGGATCGGGCGGGGACGTCGCGCCAGCCGTCGGCGGCGAATGGCGAATGGCCTCACTACGCTGCAGACATCCGCGGGACCAAGTACTCGCCGCTCGATCAGATCAACGCCGCCAACTTCGGCACGCTCGAGCTCGCGTGGCGGTTCAAAACCGACAACCTGGGACCGCGCCCCGAGTACAAGCTGGAGGGCACGCCGATTGTGATCAACGGCGTCCTCTACGCGACCGGCGGCACGCGGCGGTCTGTCGTGGCGCTCGACGCGAAAACCGGTGAGCAGATCTGGGCGCACAGCATGCGCGAGGGCCTGCGCGCCGGCATCTCTCCGCGGCAATTGTCGGGTCGCGGGCTCTCGTACTGGACCGACGGACGCGGCGACGAGCGCATTCTCTACGTCACGACAGGCTACCGGCTGGTTTCCCTCAACGCGAAGAACGGGTCGGTGATCAGTTCGTTCGGCACCAACGGCGTCGTCGATCTCAAACAGGGCGCGGTATTCGGCAACCGACAGCCGATCGATCTGGAAACCGGCGAAATCGGCCTCCACGCGACGCCCGCGATCGTCAAGGACGTCGTGATCGTCGGGTCGTCCTTCCGCGAGGGCGCGACGGTCAAGACGCACAACAACACAAAAGGTCTCGTGCGCGCGTTCGATGTGCGCACCGGAAAGGTGCTCTGGACGTTCAACACGATTCCCCGCCCCGGCGAATTCGGCAACGACACCTGGGAGAACGACTCGTGGGCGATCAATGGCAACGTCGGGGTCTGGACGCAGATCACCGTTGATGAGGACCTGGGTCTCGTGTACCTGCCCGTGGAAACGCCGAGCTCGGACTATTACGGAGGTCATCGGCCGGGAAACAACCTCTTTGCCGAAAGCCTCGTGTGCGTCGATCTGAAAACCGGGCAACGGAAGTGGCATTTCCAGCTGGTGCACCACCCGATCTGGAACTACGACATGTCGTCCGCGGCCATTCTGGCGGACATCACCGTGAACGGGCGTGCGATCAAAGCCGTCGCGGTTCCCGGCAAGCAGGGCTTCCTCTTTGTGTTCGACCGGATCACCGGGCAGCCCGTGTGGCCGATCGAAGAGCGTCCCGTGCCCCAGTCCGACGTGCCGGGGGAGAAGACCAGCCCGACGCAACCGTTCCCGACCAAGCCGCCGGCCTATGCCCGCAACTATCTCAAGGTGCCCGACGACCTCATCGACTTCACGCCGGAGCTGCGAGCACAGGCGCTCAAGAATCTCGAGCGGTACAGAGTGGGGCCGTGGATGTACAACCCCCCGGTTCTCGGCAACGTCAACGGGCTCCTCGGCGCGATCAACATGGGGAATGCGGTCGGTGGCACCAACTGGCCGGGCGTTGCCTACGATCCGGAGACGCACACGATCTATGCGCAGGCAAATAACGTCGGCCTCACGTCGGGGTCGCTCGTCGTGCCGCCCGCGGGCTTTTCAGACATCCGATACGTGTCTGGCGTTGGAGGCAGACCGTTTCAGGAAGTGCTGGGGCCTGGCGACTGCTGCGCGGCCGATTCGCCGCGCGCTCAAGCTGGCGCGCCAGCAGCGGCTGCTGCGCCAGGACGAGGGGCCGCTGCGGCGGGACGAGGGGCTGCTGCGCCAGGACGAGGCGCTGCTGCGCCAGGACGAGGGGCTGCTCCACCGGCGGCCACTGCTCCAGCGGCGACTGCTCCGACGGGCGCCGCTCCCGCGGCAGGCGGTGGTGGTGGTGGTGGCGGCGGCGGCGGGTTGACGGTCGGCGGCTTGTCGATTCTCAAACCGCCGTACGGGACGATCTCCGCGGTCAACCTCGATCGCGGCGACATCGTCTGGCAGGTGGCGCACGGCGACACGCCCGACAACGTGCGCAACGACCCCGCGCTCAGGGGACTCACGATTCCCAAGACCGGCCAGGCCGGCGCGTCGGGCATTGGTCTCATGGTGACCAAGACGCTGGTCGTGATGGGCGACCCGCAGATCACGACGACCCCCGAGCATCCACGGGGCGCCATGTTACGGGGGTACGACAAAGCGACCGGCAAAGAGATTGGAACCGTGTGGATGGCCGCGCCGCAGAGCGGATCGCCGATGACGTATTCGGTGGACGGGAAGCAGTACATCGTCGTGGCGATCAGCGGCGGCAACTATTCAGGAGAGTACCTGGCCTTCACCCTGCCGGCGAGGCCGTAACGAGGAGGGAATGATGCCATCGCGGGCGCGCTGAACTCGGCGAGTCTTCGGCCTAGCTCACGCCAGTTATTCTACGCGGGCTCTGCGAGAACAGGACCTCAAGGAAGTAGTGGTGCGAGCCTACGCGGCACCGTGTTCGCCGAAGGCTGATGCTGCCTTCAAGACCGATCGATGTCCCTTAAGTCTAGCTCCCAATCGCTGCTGCTTGGCCACGCCTGGATCGCCGCGACGCGTACTTGGAAACCCGATGAGAAACGCGCTTTTTTCAAGTGGTCCCGGCTACGCACGGGCCCCGACTGCGGGTTTACTCGACCGAATCAGCGGGCAAACTCACGGGGCGCCGATTTCGTCCAATCGTGAACATGACCAACCTCACATTCGCGCTACGGATGCTCCGCAAGACCCCCTTTGTGACGACGATGGCCGTGTTGTCGCTGGCGCTGGGAATTGGCGCGAATGCCGCCGTCTTCTCGATGTTCAACCAGATCCTCGTGCGTCCCCTGCCGGTTCACGACCCCTCATCGCTCGTCAACCTCACTGCCCCGCCGCCCAAACCGGGTAGCTCATCGTCCGACGACGCCGGGCCGGGAACGGCGGTGTTCAGCTACCCGATGTACCGCGACCTCGAGAAGGAACAGGACAAACCGGACGCTGTCTTGGTGGGAATGGCGGCGCATCGGAGCTTCGGCGCCAACATCTCGGCTCGCAGTCAAACGCTGAACGGTCGCGCAATGATGGTTTCGGGCAGCTACTTCACGGTCCTGGGGTTGCAGCCTGCACTCGGGCGTCTCATCGGTCCCTCGGACGACCGCACCGTTGGTGAATCACCCGTCGTCGTGCTCACGCATGCCTATTGGCGGGCCCGGTTTGGTTCGGATCCCAAGGTGATCGGCGAGGCATTGGTCGTCAACGGCCAATCGCTGACGATCGTCGGCGTGGCCCCGCAGGGTTTCGAAGGCACGTCACTCGGCATCACGCCGGAAGTCTTCGTGCCCATCACGATGCGCGAACAGATGCAGCCGGGCCTCAGGGCGGGCTCATTCGCCGCGCGCAACAACTACTGGGTCTACGTTTTTGCGCGTCTCGAGCCGGGCGTGTCGCTCGAGCAGGCTCGAGCGTCGATCAATGTGCCGTATCACGCGATCCTCAACGACGTCGAAGCGCCGCTTCTGCAAAACATGAGCGCGCAGACAATGGCGCAGTTCCGCGCAAGGCAGGCGGGCGTAGAAGACGGCGCGCATGGCCAGAGCACGATCCCTCGCGAAGCGCGCACGCCACTTCTCCTGCTCGGCTGTGTGGCGGGGTTCGTGCTGCTCATTGCGTGCGCCAACATCGCCAACCTCCTGCTCGCGCGATCCGGAGCGCGGGCCGGCGAAATGGCCGTCCGACTCTCGATTGGCGCGGGTCGTCGTCAGCTCGTGACGCAACTGCTGGTCGAGTCGTGCGTGTTGGCGATCATCGGCGGAGCGGCGGGGCTGGTTGTGGCGAAGTGGACGCTCAACTTCGTTTATGGGTTCATGCCGACCGACGTCGGGACGATCTTCCTCCCGGAACTGGACCTTTCCATCCTCGTCTTCAGCGCCGCGCTCGCTCTCGGCACAGGTGTTCTTTTCGGATTGTTCCCCGCGCTCCAGAGCACCCGGCTCAGTCTTGTCACGATGCTGAAGAGTCAGTCGGGGCAATCCTCGGGCGGTGGTCGCACGGCGGCGCGATTCCGGACGTTGCTCGCCACGGTGCAGGTGGCTCTTTCCATGGCCCTTCTCGTGGCCGCGGGATTATTCGTCAGAAGCCTCTATAACGTGAGCCGCGTCAATCTCGGGGTCAACATCGAGCATGTGGTCACCTTCTCGCTGTCGCCTGGGTTGAACGGCTATAGCGCGCTGCGTTCGCAGCAGCTCTTCGACGAGATCGAGCGCCAGCTGAAGCGGTTCCCGGGCGTGAAGGCGGTCTCGAGTGGAACCATTCCGATCCTCGGCGGCGGCAACTCCCAGAACAACCTGTCGGTGGAAGGATTCAGAGCCGACCCCGACACCAACACGACCGCGAGCTACAACTATGTGGGCGCGAACTACCTGCATACCCTCGAGATACCTCTCCTGGTCGGCCGGGATTTCACCGAGAGCGACGTCATCGGCACAACCAAGGTCGTCATCGTCAACGAAAGATTCGTGAAGAAGTTCAATCTTGGGTCTGAGGCAATCGGCAAACACATCGGTCTGGGCAACACGACCACGCTCGACATGGAAATCGTCGGCGTGACGCGCGATGCCACATACAACGACGTGAAGGACGAGGTGCCGGCGGTATTTCTCCGGCCCCATCGCCAGATCGCGGATGTGCGATCGCTCTCGTTCTATGTGCGAGGGACCGGCGACGCGGAACCACTCTTCGCGGGCATCAGGAAAATGGTGGCAGCGCTCGACGCCAATCTTCCGGTCATCCGTTTGCGGACGCTCGAAGATCAGTTCCGCGAAAACGTGTTTCTCGATCGGATGATGACGATTCTCGCGGCGGCGTTTGCGGTGCTCGCCACGCTGCTCGCCGCGATCGGCCTTTACGGCGTGCTGGCCTATACCGTGATGCAGCGCACGAGGGAAATTGGCGTCCGGATGGCGCTTGGGGCAACCCCAGGCGGCGTTCGGATGATGGTGATTCGTCAGGTGGGCTGGATGGCGCTCATCGGCTGCGGCATTGGCGCGGCCGGCGCGATCATGCTCGGCAGGATCGCGGAGTCGTTGCTCTACGGCCTGCACGGGAGCGATCCGCTCATCCTCGGGAGCGCCGCAATTGCCCTCGCCAGCGTGGCGCTCGGCGCGGGCGCGATTCCGGCACATCGAGCCTCCAAGGTGGACCCGATGCGCGCGCTGCGATACGAATAGAACAACCCTGTCCACGAGGGGTGGGGGATCGCAGATCACCTGGAACGGCTACCGCGTTCGGCTGTGAAACAGGGCGAGCGACTGGCGGTTCCGCACGGCTGACGTCATTGCGCTGGCGAACAGCACGGCGAGCTCGGCAATCGCGGCGAGGTCGATGAGACGGGAGGGCGTCCCGCGGATGCAGCGCGCGCATGCTCGCGACAACAGGCCTCCGACAGCCGCAGCGGCAGTTGAAACCCGCCAGGCTGGCTTGCGAAACGGGACAGGACCGTGGTACGGTCCGTGTTCTTCCGAGCGACAGGACGTGTGTTTTGTCATGTCGTCGGGTCGGGTCAAGGCAGGTTCATTCTTTGGGAGGATTGCGATGACTTTACGCTGTGGAATCCTGGTCGTGTGCCTTGCCGTATCCGTGCCGGCTCTCGCACAGACCAAAGAGCAACCCCGATTGGGCGTCGGCCTCAGCATGATCCCGTCGTCCAACGACTTCGGCCTGGGGTTCGGCGCGGGCGTGCTGCTGCCCATCAAGGACTCCAAGGCCGGATCGATTGGCGTGCTCGGCGCTGGCGGATTCCAGCACACAGCCCATTTCAATACCGATGAGTTCGGGGGCGGTGCCAGGCTCACGCACGGGTTGACGCCGAAGGCGAGAGTCTTTCTTCAGGGCACGATCAGTGTGGTTCAGCGGCGAGATCACAAAGCAGACGACCCGTTCGCACACACTCGAACCGATCCGGCATACTCGGGCGGCGCCGGAGTCAGTCTCTCCGCGACGGAGCGGCTCAACGTCGTGATCGAAGGCGACCTCGGGATGCTGAACGAAAAAACGCATAACACCAAAGTGGGATTGCTGTTCTTCGGCGTTTCTCTGCCGATCGGGCACCGCACATAGGGCGCTCGTCGGCGTACTGCGACTCCGCGTTCAGACCGCTGCCATCCACCGCAGGCCCTCGCTCGCGACGTCGGGCGGCACCTCGTGGCGCCCCGCGAACTCGCGGAACGTCACGTCGTACCCTCGGGCGCGCAGCTGCGGAACGATGACGCGGCTGCACTGGTCGATTGGAAGGACCTGATCCGACGTCCCGTGCGAAATGAAAAAGCGCGGACGTCCATGGACTGTCACGGGGAAGACGAACCCGGGCGAGAAGGCAGCGACCCTTGGAAAGAGATCGCCGTTGGCGAGGCCAAGGGAGAGCGCGTACGACGCACCATCGGAGAAGCCGCCGATTGTCAGGCGCGCCGGATCAACGGCCAGGCGCCCGAACACATGATCGAGCGCCCGATTCAAAAACGGGATATCCGCGCCAAATCCGCCACGAATCGCGTCCCAGGTCGTGTCGCGTGAGTCCGGGGCGAGCACCGCAACGCCTGCCTGATCCGCCGCCGGTCCGATGCGGCGCAGCATCCCCTCGCCGTTCTGTGTGGCGCCATGAAGAAAGACGAGCAGCGGCATGGGGCCTTCGACTCGAGCCGTCGGCATCTGGATGATGCCGTCGCGTCCGCCGCTGCCAAGTCCGAGCGGACCGCTCGAGAGAGACGTCACGATGCCCTTCCCAGGCCGCGCGGTCAGGCGTCCTTCGCTCTCCGGCGACGTTTGCGTCGCGACGAGACACGCCTCGCCGAACGCGACCGAGGCCAGCGCGTATCCGGTGGTCAGTCCGAAACGGCGGCGCGTGATGCGGATAACAGAGTCAGGCGTCATGACGCCCGCATCCTACTATAGGCTGCGGTAGTGTGTGGGAAAGGACGGACCCCATGACATCCCGGCGTTTCCCTCTTGAATCATTGCTCTTGCCGCCGGTAGTATCAGCCCCCTTCGACTCAGCGCAAAATCCTTGGACAGCTCGTGAGTGTCCCTATGCATGCGTCCCGATCGGTTTCCGCGACCAGTCACTCCTGGCCGAAGACCTCACTCCTTGTTGCTGTCCTGCTGTTGGCGGTGATTGGCGTCGCGCTGTTTCCAAACGCCGCCTTCGCCCAGGGCGCGATGACCAATGGCGAGAATCACGCTGGAACGATCTCGCTCGCCGGCGAGGTCGACCAATGGACGTTTGAGGCGACCTCGGGTGACGCTCTCGTCCTGCGCATCGGAGAAACGGGTGGCGATTCGCCGTTTGTCCCCTGGATCCGACTGTACAGCCCCACGAACGCGCTGCTCGGGTCGCAGTCGAACCTGCTGGCGGCGGAGATCAGCGTCACGGCGCCCTCGACCGGGACCTACACCGTTTCCGTTGCCAGCGGTGACGTGACTAACAGCAACACTGGCAGTTATCTCCTCACGCTGGCCAAGGCCCCTGGAGTGTTCGTGGTCCCGGGGGGTGACGAAGGGGGCCCGATGACCAACGGGGCGAACCATGCGGGCACCATTCACGTGGGCGATCTGGATCAGTGGAGCTTCACGGCCACGGCGGGTGATGCCGTGATCCTGCGCATCGGGGAGGTGGGCGTCGACTCGGTGTTCTATCCGTGGATTCGTCTGTTCAGTCCGACGGGCGCGCAGCTCGGCTCGCAGTCGAACCTGCTGGTGGCGGAGATCGACGTGACCGCACCGCTGACCGGGACCTACACCGTGGTGGTGACGACCGGCGATACCGGCTTCCGTGCAACGGGCAGCTATCTCCTCACGCTGGCCAAAACCCCGGGAGTTTTCGTGGTGCCGGGCGGCGATGAGGGCGGCCCGATGACCAACGGGGCGAACCATGCGGGCACCATTCACGTGGGCGATCTGGATCAGTGGAGCTTCACGGCCACGGCGGGTGATGCCGTGATCCTGCGCATCGGGGAGGTGGGCGTCG
>JAHFUL010000014.1:0-3525 GCA_023265155.1 Acidobacteriota bacterium | reverse complement strand
GGCCCGATGACCAACGGGGCGAACCATGCGGGCACCATTCACGTGGGCGATCTGGATCAGTGGAGCTTCACGGCCACGGCGGGTGATGCCGTGATCCTGCGCATCGGGGAGGTGGGCGTCGACTCGGTGTTCTATCCGTGGATTCGTCTGTTCAGTCCGACGGGCGCGCAGCTCGGCTCGCAGTCGAACCTGCTGGTGGCGGAGATCGACGTGACCGCACCGCTGACCGGGACCTACACCGTGGTGGTGACGACTGGCGATACCGGCTTCCGCGCAACGGGCAGCTATGTCCTCGCCCTCTCAAAGATTCCTGGAGGCTTTGTCGTGCCCGTGGGGGATGAAGGCGGCGCCATGATTACCGGCGCCGATCATCCAGGTGTGATTCAGCGTGGCGACCTCGATCCGTGGGTGTTCACCGCGGCGCCTGGCAATGCCATCGGGCTGACCGTCAGTAAGGTTGGAGGGGACGCGACGTTCTTCCCGTGGATTCGGCTCTATGGGCCGACAGGCGCGCTGCTGGGTAGTGCGTCTGGTTCGGTGACAGCTCACATCAATGTTACGGCGCTACAGGCCGGGACTTACACCGTGGTCGTCGCTACCGGCGACACCGGGTTCTCAGCGTCGGGCAGCTATGTCCTCTCGGTTCTCGGAGTGCCGCCACAGTCGGCACCGGTTCTGAGCCGGACCATCGTGTCGTCGTCGAGCGCGCGACTCAGTTGGTCGGCGGTCGGAGGCGCGACGAGCTATCGACTGAAACGCGGCACGAACTCGGGCGGCGAGGTCCTGCTCCTCACCAGCACCACGACGAGCGTGGTCGACTCGGGGCTCGCGCCGGGTACGAGCTACTACTACGTCGTGTCGGCCGTCGGCGCCAGTGGCGAGTCGGTGAATTCGAACGAGGTGTCGTTCCGATTCATCCCACCCCCGGGCGATTTCGAAGGCGACGGGAAGTCGGACATCACGGTGTTCCGGCCATCGACCGGGGTGTGGCACTCGGTGCGATCGAGCACGGGGACGCCGACCGCGTTTGCGTGGGGGAATAGCGCAGACCGTCCGGTCGTGGGCGATTTCGACGGGGACGGGAAGACGGACATCGCCGTGTTCCGGCCGTCCAACGGCACGTGGTACATCGTGCCGTCGACGACGGGGGTGCCGTACGGCTTCGCCTGGGGCAACAGCGCGGACATCCCTGCGGCGGGTGACTACGACGGGGATGGGAAGACGGACGTGGCGGTCTTCCGGCCGTCGAGCGGGACGTGGTACGTTGTCCCGTCGACGACGGGGGTGCCGTACGGGTTTGCGTGGGGCAACGGCGCGGACATTACGGTGCCGGGCGACTACGACGGCGACGGGAAGACGGACATCGCGGTGTTCCGGCCATCGATGGGGACGTGGTTCATCGTGCCGTCCACGACGGGGGTGCCGTACGGCTTCGCGTGGGGCAACGGGGCGGATCGGCCGGTGTCGGCCGACTACGACGGGGACGGGAAGACGGACATCGCGGTGTTCCGGCCGTCGACGGGGATGTGGTTCATCGTGCCGTCGACGACGGGGGGGCCGTACGGCTTTGCGTGGGGGAACAGCGCGGACATCTGCGTGCCCGGTGACTACGACGGGGACGGGAAGGCGGACATCGCGGTGTTCCGGCCATCGACCGGAACATGGTTCATCGTGCCGTCGACGACAGGTGTGCCGTATGGGTTCGCGTGGGGGAACGGCGCCGACATCCCGATCTTCCGGCGCCCGTAGTCGATCTCGTGGTTTCACACATCTCGTGGCGACGCCATGGTGGCGTCGTCGCGAGTTTGCTCTTTTTTGAGTGTTGTGCAGTCGGGCATCCTGTACGTGCCGAGCCCCGCGAACGACTTCGACCAGCGGACCTGCTGGATGCTGTCGCTGGCCGTGTCGGCAGGACCTCGGCGATGACGGCCGCCTGCGGCGACGCCACGGTGAACGTCGCGCTGAAGGTTGTGTTCGCGGGGAGGGTGCTGAGCGTGGGGCGAGGCACCGCGCAGTAGGACGGGAAATACCGCTCGTTTGGCGTCGTCTCGCCGTGCGATTCAGGTTGCAGGGCGGCAGGTCCCCACCCGGGCGGCAGACGACTTTTTGAGGCGAACCGGGCGCGGCAGCTCAGCCGGGCAGGACGTCGGTCAGCCCGAAATCGTCGCCGACAAACAGCAAGGAATCGTGAGCGACGATGGCCGAGGCATAGGCAAGACAGTCGCCGAAGTTGAGCGCGGCCGCGTGGCGGCCGCGGCCGAAGCGGAGGAACGCCGCAACCGCTGCGTGCCATTCGCGTTCGCCGAATGGCACCACGGTCACACCCAGTTCCTGCACGAGCGCCTCCACCTCACCCACTGCAGGCGTCCGGCGTCTGCCGGCGAGGACCATGCTCGTCTCGACGAGGGTAGGCGCGGCGACGCGCACGCTCTCCGCGATCAGGATGCGGTCGACGAGATCGAGATGGCCGGGTTCAGAGAACAGGATCGCGACGAGCGCTGACGAATCGAGCGTCATACGCCGGCTGGCCCGTAGCCCAGGATGTCGTCCTCCTCGGCACGCGTGAGCCGCCGGCCCCGCTCGCCTGCGGGCAGCGTCGGCCACACGTTCTTCTCGAGGAATCGGAGGACGCGCGCCCGCCGCTGTTCGGGCGACGGGCCTTTGAGGCGCCGCCGTCGTTCCTCGAGCGCCCGTCGGATGGCTTCGGTCTTCGACTCGCCGGTCAGCCGCGCCACTTCGGCCGCGAGGCGCTCGACCGCAGTGTTCTTGATGTTCAGCGGCATGATTACACCATGGTATATCAAGCATGGTGTAAAGGTGTATCTTCTTTTACGTGCCAGGATCGACGAGCGCCTTATAGAGCCAGCGTCAGGCGCTCGGCCATCCCGCGCGACGGCGCCAGGCAACCGATCGCCATTCGGCACCTGTCGCTTGGCTTCCGATCAACAGTTGACCGACCCGTTTCGCGTGCGCTCAGGTCGACGGTCCGATGTGACCAGAACAGTGGCGGGGGAGTTGAGCGAGAGTCATCACTGACGTCTCGACCCGAACCGCCGGGCTACAATGTAAGACGATAGGCCGGATTTAGGCCGGATTAGAGGCCTCCGGTCAGCAGAATCGCCCTCATACGAACATTTGTCGAGACCTCTTCGTCCGGCTTTCTCGAGAGCGACCGATTTGATCGCGTTCCCGGTGTTCATCGGCGTTCATCTGCTCGTCAGCGCGGCTGGCGACGCCGCGTTCGCATGGCAATTCGGGCACAGCCCGCGTGCTGTTGCTGCGCACATCCTCGTGTTGGGGGGCGACGCGACCGAGTCGACACGCCGGGGGTGTGCCCGTTGGACCTCGGTGCCAACCGACAAAGCCAGTCGCGCCCTTGACCGTGGCCGGAAGGTTACAATCCGCGCTGTGACCGTCTGGCCGCGCTGATCCGCGCTGTGTGGGGGGGCCGTCTGTCTGGGGGGCCCTCGGGCCTGCGCGTCCCATAACGGGGCGTTCTGTTGACCAGAGGCCTCTAATCCGGCC
>JAHFUL010000013.1 GCA_023265155.1 Acidobacteriota bacterium | reverse complement strand
CTGCTCCCCCGACCTCAAGGTCGGGCCTACGAGTCCGATGGCTGCTCGCCCGACCTCAAGGTCGGGCCTACGAGTCCGATAGCTGCTCCCCCGACCTCAAGGTCGGGCCTACGAGTCCGATAGCTGCTCCCCCGACCTCAAGGTCGGGCCTACGAGTCCGATGGCTGCTCGCCCGACCTCAAGGTCGGGCCTACGAGTCCGATGGCTGCTCGCCCGACCTCAAGGTCGGGCCTACGAGTCCGATGGCTGCTCGCCCGACCTCAAGGTCGGGCCTACGAGTCCGACAGTTACCTGCCTGCCCTGCCCGGCCTGCCCTATATCCGTCTACACGAATGTAGACACGATATGCGACGTAGCGTATATTTGTCAACACAGATATATGGACAAGCCCCTGCAGTCGATAGATCGCGTGTTCAAGGCGTTGGCCGATCCGACGCGCGTCCGCATTCTCGGGCTGCTCGCAGCAGGAGAGGTCTGCGTCTGCCATCTGCACGAGAGCCTGCGCTTGTCGCAGCCGCTCGTCTCGCGGCACCTGGCCTACCTCCGCCGCGCGGGCCTGGTCGAGACACGGAAGGAAGGGCTGTGGGTCCACTACCGGCTCGCGCCGGTGGGTGACGATGTGACGCAGACGCTGCTCGATGCGGTGTATCACTGCGTGGGGCATCTCGCCATCGTCGCCGAGGACGGCAAACGGCTCGAAAAGAAGACGGGCTGCTCGGCGACCCCGCAGCCGGCGCCGACGTTCTGCTGCTGCGCCCGGCCGCCCGCAGCGATCGAAACAGCGCCATAACCGAACCGTCTTCATCAACGGCCCCGGGAGCCAGGATGAGAGTCGTCCTCTTCAGCACGAAGCCGTACGATCGCCAGTCGTTTCTCGAAGCGAACTCGTCGCACGGCCACGTCCTCACGTTCCTCGAGTCCAGGCTCGGCGCCGACACGAGCGGGCTCGCAGCGGGCTTCCTGGCGGTCTGTCCGTTCGTGAACGACCACGTCGACGCGCCGGTCATCCAGGCTCTGGCTCGTCAGGGCACGAAGCTCGTCGCTCTGCGGTCGGCGGGCTTCAATCACGTGGACCTGCAGGCCGCGCACGACGCCGGCATGACCGTCGTCCGTGTGCCGGCCTACTCGCCCTACTCGGTCGCCGAGCACACGGTCGCCCTCATCCTCGCGCTCAACCGAAAGACCTACCGCGCGTACGCGCGAGTGCGCGACGGCAATTTCGCCCTCGAGGGACTGCTTGGCTTCGACCTGCACGGACGGACCGTTGGTGTCATCGGCACCGGCCGGATCGGAACGGCACTCGTCCGCATCATGCGCGGGTTCGGCTGTCGCGTGCTCGCGATGGATATCGTGGAGAATCCCGACTGCAAGGCAGCGGGCGCCGTGTACGCGTCTCTTCCGGACCTCTTTCGCGAATCCGACATCGTGACGCTCCACTGTCCGCTGACGCCGGAGACCCACCACCTGATCAGCCGCGACGCGCTGAACCGGATGAAGCGCGGTGTGATGCTGATCAACACGAGCCGCGGAGGCCTCGTCGACACGAGAGCGGTGATCGCGGGGTTGAAGTCAGGCGCAATTGGGTACGTCGGGCTCGACGTCTACGAGGAGGAGGGCGATCTGTTCTTCCAGGATCTGTCCGCGCAGGTGATGCAGGACGACGTGTTCGCGCGGTTGTTGACGTTTCCCAACGTGCTCGTCACCGGCCACCAGGCGTTCTTCACAGCGGAAGCGGTGAGGAACATCGCCGAGACCACGTTGCGGAACATCAGCGCGTTCGAGCGCGGCGAGCCGGCGGTGAACGAGGTAGTGCTCAGCCACGTGCGGTGAGCGGGACAGTCCGAGTAAAGCAGTTTTCTCTTTGGTGTAACACCTCGTCCTTGGTCCTTCGTCCTCGGTTCCTCGTCCGTCCCGAGACTACGCCGCCTTGCGAAACGTCAGGTTGATGCGACAGCCGCCCATCAGCGGATGATCCCCAGCCTCGATCGGCAGGACCCCGTGATAGCGAAGTCTTGATGGACCGCCCCAGACCACCACGTCGCCGTGCGTGAGCGGCACCCGTCGCGGCGTGTCGGCGCGAGCCGTGCCCCCGAACAGGAAGACCGCCGGCAGGCCGAGCGACACGGACACGATCGGCGCCTCGAAGTCTTCCTCGTCCTTGTCCCGATGGAGCGACAATCGTGCGCCGGGCTCGTACCGATTGATCAGGCAGGCGTCCGGCGCGAAGCCGCCGAACCCTGCCCTCTCCGCCGACTGAGTGGCGAGGTCGCCGAACACGTCAGGCATCGGCGGCCAGAGTCGACCACTCCCGGGATCGCGCGCGTCGTAGCGGTACCCAGTGCGATCGGTCACCCAGCCAACCGCACCGCAGTTGGTCATCGCCACGGACATTCGGCGGCCGCCAGGCGTGAGCATGTGACGGAATGGCGCGAGCTCCACGACCCGATGCAAGGCGGCGACGAGCGGCTCTTCGAAGGATCGCGCGAAGCCACTCAGTAACACAGCCCCTGGCGCGAGCGACACGTCGCGCAGCTCTCGTTCGAACAGGTTCGGAATCATTCTCTCGTTCTGGATGCCGCGCTCATATCACTCCCTCCCGCTTGAGCAGACTCCGCTTGCGCTCGACACCCCAGCGGTAACCCGACAGCGATCCATCGGTCTTCAAGACGCGGTGACAGGGAATCGCGACGGCCAGGGCATTCGCGCCGCACGCCTGCGCCACGGCCCGTGCACCCGGGCCCCCGATACGCGCGGCAATCGCCGTGTAACTGGTCGTCGAGCCCGCAGGAATTTCCTGAAGCGCCTGCCACACTCGCTGCTGAAACGCGGTGCCTCGCACATCGAGCGGCAGGTCGAGCCCGAGCGCGGGCGCTTCGACAAAGCCGATCACGCTGGCGACGACGTTCTCGAACGCCGCGTCTCCCCCGACGAGCGTCGCGCGCGGAAAGCGGTCCTGCAGATCGCGAACCAGCGCATCAGGATCGTCTCCCAGCAGAATGGCGCACACGCCCTTCGCGCTCTGAGCCACGAGAATCGACCCGAGCGAACATTCGCCGACGGCGAATCGAATCTCCGCGCCGGTGCCGCCGGCACGGTACTCGGTCGGCGTCATGCCCAACACCCGGCCGGACGTCTCGTAGAAGCGTCCGCCGGAGTTGAAACCAGCATCGTAGATAGCTTCAGTCACGGTCTTGCGCCTCTCGAGCTCGTTCCGCACTCGTTTCGTGCGGTGTGCCGCGGCGTAGGCTCTGGGCGTCACACCCGTCACGGCCTTGAACACACGATGAAAGTGATACGGGCTGAGACCCGCCCGCTTGGACAGCGCCGCGAGGCTCGGCGTCTCGCGCGCCGCTTCGATGACGCGGCAGATGTCCGCAACCCTCTCCGCCTGGAGTTTTTCGAGCGGCAGTTCATCGGGCTTGCAGCGCCGGCAGGGCCGGAACCCCGCTCGTTCGGCGTCGGCGCTGGTGCAGTGAAACCGCACGTGCTTCGGATTCGCGCGACGCGCCGCACAGGATGGACGGCAATAGACCCCGGTCGTGTTCACGGAGTAGAAGAACGTCCCGTCCGCCCGTCGATCGCGCGCGATGACCGCCGCCCATCTCGGATCGTGGTCCGTCGGAACATCCTGGCTCTGTTTCGCCGTTTTCACCGTCGCGGCACTCATGATCCGGTCCTCCTGCGATCGTGTTCGTCCTCACTATGACACTCGAGGGCGCGGGGGACACTCCGTCTCTTGCTGTTGAATTCGACGGCAGCGGATGCGGAACGCGCGTCGCGGGACCTTCATGTTAGTGTAGACCAACTGACCGAATCGTCTCCCGTCGATCCACCGGACGCGCGTGCCGCGATAGTGCTGCTGCTGTTCATCGGCAGCGGCGCGTCCGCGCTCATTTACGAGACTGTCTGGCTGCAGATGCTGCAGCTCTTCGTCGGCTCCTCGGCCGTTTCGATCGGCGTGCTGCTCGGGACGTTCATGGGCGGCATGTGCCTCGGCAGCCTGCTTCTTCCGCGAGTCATTCCGAAGCGGCATCATCCGTTGCGGGTCTACGCCGGCCTCGAGCTGGCGATCGGCGTTCTCGGCGTCCTGCTGCTCTTCGTTCTGCCTCGTGCGGGCCGCGTGTACACCGAGTGGGGTGGCTACGGTGTCACGGGCTTTCTGCTGCGAGGCCTCGTCGCCGCGCTCTGCCTGTTGCCGCCGACACTGGCCATGGGCGCCACACTGCCGGCCGTCGCACGATGGACTGAAGACACGCCGTTCGGAACCTCGTGGCTCGGTCTGTTCTATGCCGGCAACATCGCGGGCGCCGTGTTCGGCACCCTTCTCGCCGGCTTCTATCTGCTGCGCATCTTCGACATGACGATCGCCACGATGGTCGCTGCGGCGATCAATCTGGGAGTCGCGGCGATCGCCGTCACCCTTTCGCGGCAGGTGGGGCAGCCGGTGCAGGCGGGCTTGGCGAACTCAGTGAACCTTGCGAGCCGTGTGAACCCGGTGAACCGTGTGAACCCGGTGAACCCTGTGAACCCGGTGAACCGTGTGAACCTGGTGAACCCTGTGAACCCCGTGAACCGTGTGAACCCGGTGAACCGTGTGAACCTGGTGAACCCTGTGAACCCCGTGAACCTTCACCTCTGCCTCGCCCTCTCAGGCTTCAGCGCCCTCGCTGCAGAGGTCATCTGGACGCGCGGACTCGGGCTGCTGTTCGGCGGAACCGTCTACACCTTCTCAATCATTCTGGCCGTGTATCTGACGGGGCTCGGAATCGGCAGCAGCGCCGGAGCGCTGCTGTCCAGAACGCTGGCGCGTCCGCATCTGGCACTCGGTTGCTGCCAGCTGCTCAGCGTCGGCGCGATGGCGTGGACGGCATGGATGCTCGCCGACTCGCTGCCGTACTGGCCGGTTGCGCCGGCGATTTCCACGAGCATCTGGTTCAATTTTCAGCTCGATTTCGTCCGGGCGCTGTGGGCGGTGCTGCCGGCCCCGCTTCTGTGGGGCGCGAGTGTTCCTCTGGCGCTCGCCGCGGGCGCGGCGGACAGCGGGGAACCAGAGCGGAGTGTCGGTGGGCTGTTGGCCGCCAACACCGCTGGCGCCATTTGCGGTGCGCTGGCTGCGAGTCTGTTGCTCGTCCCGTGGATCGGATCACAGCACACGCAGCAGGCGATGATGGCCGCCTCGGCGGCAGCCGGCATGCTGATGTTGTTGTCCCGCGCGGGCGCGGCGGCGCTCAGGCCGACGGCGGTTGCGATGCGCGGGGCACTCGTGATGGTTCTCACAGGCGCCGTATGCGCGACGGTGCCGCCGGTCTCGAAGCTCGTCGTTGCCTATGGCCGGCATGCACCGAGCTGGGCGGGTCGCACGGCCGACATCTTCTATGTCGGCGAAGGGTTGAATTCATCGGTGGCGGTGTCGCGTCTTTCGAGCGGCGTGCTGAACTACCACAACGCCGGCAAGATCCAGGCATCGAGCGAGCCCCACGACATGCGGCTTCAGCGGATGCTCGGGCATCTGACGACCCTGACGTCTCTCCAACCGCGCTCGGTGCTCGTCATCGGCTGCGGCGCCGGCGTGACCGCGGGCGCCGTCAGCATCGATCCGCTCGTCGAGCGCGTCACGATCGTCGAGATCGAGCCGCTCGTTCCGCGAGTGGTGTCGATGTACTTCGGCGAAGCGAATCAGGATGTCGTGCGCAGCCCGAAGACACGGATGCTCGTGGACGATGCGCGGCATTTTCTGTCGACGACGAAGGAAACGTTCGACGGCATCACTTCCGATCCTCTTGACCCCTGGGTAAAGGGCGCGGCAACGCTCTACACCAAGGAGTTTTTCGAGGTGGTCAGACGCCATCTGAATCCGGGCGGGGTGGTCACGCTGTTCGTGCAGCTGTACGAGAGCAGCCCCGAGGCCGTGAAGAGCGAGGTGGCGACCTTCTTCGAGGTGTTTCCGGGCGGCATCATCTGGGGCAACGCGGCCGATGGGAAGGGCTACGACATGGTGCTGTTCGGTCAAGCGGATCCGGAACCGATCGACGTGGATGCAATGGAGCAGCGCCTGAGCCAGCCGTTCTACGCGGCGGTCAAGCTCTCGCTCGGGCAGGTCGGGATTTTCTCGGGGGTCGAATTGCTCGGCAACTACGCGGGACGGGCGTCGGAGCTGACGGGCTGGCTGCGGGACGCGCCCATCAACCGCGACGGCGATCTGCGGCTGCAGTATCTGGCCGGCCTTGGACTGAATCTGCAGAAGGCTGACAGCATCTATGCGGAAATGCTGACCTATCGGCGATTCCCGGATGATCTCTTCGTTGGAGCGGCCGACAGGCTCTGGTGGCTGAGAAACGCGATCGGGGGCGTCCGCGAGTGAATCCAGAAACAGGCCCCACTGCCAAACACGGCATCGGCCCCGCCGCGCCCCGAACTGGACCAAACCACAAGGATAAGGACCAGCGCGACCTGCGCAACGCATGGAACGGCTCGGCGCCCGCGCCACCGATTGAGCGCGACGGGTCAGTAAGCTAGCCGCACCGGAAGGGTACGGGCGGCCCAGACGATCAGGATGGCCAGGATGACGGCCTTGAGAACAACGAGGGCGAAGCGCCGCCTCGCAGGGCGTCTGTCGGCAACTCCCGAGCTGGCCCAGAGCGCTTGGAATCCGTCGGGCGGTTGTGCCGCATTGAACACGCCATAGCCTACACGATTGCCTATGCTTTGTACATGAAGGCCGGCCTGTCGGTGCCGACCCCTGGGGGCTTTGTACCGGGGGGAGTGCCGTCCAAGCTCGACCGGCCTACGTCAATGAGCAAGACAACGCGCTTCGCGATCATTGTGGACGGGGCCGAGCGCTCCCGGCTGCACGTCGGCTCGCGACTGCTCGGGCTCGATCATGTTCAATAGCCTCGGCACCTGGTTCCGCCGCCAGCCCGTGGGCCGCAAACTCACGACGACAGTCTTGACCACCAGCGCGGTGACGGTGATCGCGGCCTGCACGGTCTTCGCAACCGCCAACTACATCGGCCTGCGATGGCGCCTGGTCCGCGACGTCACGATGCTCGCCGACATCGTCGGTACCAACAGCACCGCGGAGCTGCTAGTCAAGGATGCCGCGGCGGCGGCCGGCACACTGCGCGCCGCGGCGGTCGACGAGCACATCCTCAACGCCCGGCTGTTCACGGCCGACGGCACGCTGCTCGCAACCTACACGCGACCAGGTATCCCGCCAACCCCCGCCCTGCCCGACGACGCCCACGCGCCGGACTTCGAAGCGGCCGCCCTGTTCGAGGGAGGCCGCCTGCGCGTCGTGCGGCCGATTTCGCTCGACCACGAGATCATCGGCAGCATCGTGTTGGAGTCGGACACGGCCGACAACTGGACCCGGCTTGCGCGCTTCGCGGCCGTGGCCGTGGGCGCACTGATGGGGGCCTTCTGGATTGCGTTCGGCTTGTCGCGCACGACTGCGCGGCTGATCTTCGACCCGATCGCGCCGCTCATCGAGGTGACGCGTCTCGTGCGTGACGGTCGCCGCTACGACGTCCGGGCCGACGCGGGCAACGACGACGAAATCGGCGAGCTGATTGATCAGTTCAACGCGATGCTGAGCGACATCCAGAAGCGCGATCAGCAGCTCCTCCTGCAGCAGAACGACCTCGAAGAGACCGTCGACGCGCGCACCGCCGAGCTCCAGATGAGCAACGAGCAACTGGTGAAAGCCCGCGACCGCGCAATGGAGGCCAGCCGCGCGAAGAGCGAGTTTCTCGCGAATATGAGCCACGAGATCCGGACCCCGATGAACGGCATCATCGGCATGACGGACCTTGTGCTCGACAGCGAGCTCACCGTGGATCAGCGCGACAGCCTCGCCACGGTGCGGACGTCGGCCGACACCCTCCTGTCGATCCTCAACGACATTCTCGACTTCTCGAAGATCGAATCGCGCAAGCTCGAGCTCGAAGCCGTGCCGTTCTCGCCCCGCTCTTCGATTGCGGACGCGCTCAAGCCGCTCGCCCTCCGCGCGCATCAGAAGGGGCTCGAGCTCATTTGCGACATCGACCCCGGTGTGCCGGCCGGCGTCGTCGGCGACCCGACGCGGATTCAGCAGATCCTGACGAACCTGGTCGGCAACGCGCTCAAATTCACGGAGCGCGGCCATGTCCTCATCTCCATCCGGGAAGACTCGCGGGCAGCGGGCAGCACGAAGCTGCACTTCAGGGTCACCGACACGGGGATCGGCATCCCGCCGGAACAACACGACGCCATCTTCGAACCCTTCCGTCAGGCGGATGGATCGACGACGCGCCGGTTCGGCGGAACCGGCCTCGGCCTGACGATCTCGGCCACGCTCGTGCAGCTGATGGGCGGACGGCTCTGGGTCGAGAGCGAATTGGGTGCCGGCAGCACGTTTCATTTCACTGTCCCACTCGACCTCGACGTCGCCTGCGTGGCGCCCGAACCCCTGCCGGCCTCTCCCCGCCCGCCGCATCTCGAGGTGCTGATCGTCGACGACAACGATGTCAACCGGCGCATTTTCGCCGAGCAGGTCAGACGCTGGGGGATGACGGCGACCGCGGTCGCGGGCGGACGAGCCGCGATCGAAGCACTCACGGCGGCCGCAGCGAGCCGCCGGCCGTTCGAGCTCGTCCTGCTCGACGCGAACATGCCCGAGATGGACGGTTTCGAGGTTGCGGCGGAAGTCCTGAAGCGGCCCGACCTGCGCGGCGCCACGGTCCTGATGCTGAGCTCGTCGGGCGAATACGGCGACCCGTCGCGGTCGGCCGAGATGGGCATTGCGGCGTACCTCACCAAGCCGGTGTACGCCGCCGATCTGCTGGCCGCGATCGAACGCGCGATCGGCTCGAAGCCGTCGGCCGCCGCGCCGTCTGGTGCGAAATCGGTGGCCGGCGGCCTGGCAATGGCCGCCGAGGGCCGGCGCGCCCGCATCCTGGTCGTCGAGGACAACGTGGTCAACCAGCGGGTCGCCTCCGGCCTGCTGACCCGCCGCGGCCATCACGTGACGGTCGCCCCGGATGGCCGTGAGGCCCTGGTGCGGCTCGATCAAGAGATCTTCGACCTCGTGCTGATGGATCTGCAGATGCCGGTCATGAGCGGACTCGAGGCGGCCGCGGCGATTCGGCTGCGCGAGCGCGTCACGGGCCAGCGCGTCCGCATTGTCGCCATGACGGCGCACGCGATGAACAGCGACCGAGAGCGGTGTCTGGCCGCGGGCATGGACGGCTATCTCGCGAAGCCGATCGATCCGCACATGCTGTTCGCCGTGGTCGAACAGGACGGCGACGGCGTCGAGACGGCGGTCGCCGGGCCGGTCACGTTCGACGAGGACGCCCTGCGGCACCGGCTCTCCGGCGACGACGACCTGATGAACGACGTCATTCGCGTGTTCCTCGAAGACCTGCCGGTGCGGCTTACGGCGATCAAGGATGCGGTGACCCGCCGGGACGCCGAAGCGCTCCGCAGTGCGGCCCATGCGCTCAAAGGGGCGGCCGCCAACCTGTCCACCGGCGGGCTGTTCGAAGCGGCGCGCGTGCTGGAGCGCCTCGGCGCCCAGTCGCGCATGGACGCCGCGGAAGGCGCCTCGCGGCAGTTGTCAATCGAAGCCAGCAACGTCATCGACGTGTTGCGCCGCCACTCCGCTTCAACCAAGGAGCCATCCCCGTGCGCATCCTGATTGCCGACGATGATCGCATGTCAACGATGATGCTCGGCCGGACGCTCGAGCACTGGGGGTTCGAGGTGGTCGTGGCGCACGACGGCGTCGCGGCCTGGGAGCGCATCGTCGGCGACGAGCCGCCGGAGCTGGTCATCGTCGACTGGATGATGCCGGGGCTCGACGGCATCGACCTGTGCCGGCGGATCCGCGCGACGGAGCTGCGTTCGCCGGTGTACGTGATCCTGCTGACCGCGCGGACCAGCCGGCAGGATCTGGTGGCCGGCCTCGAAGCCGGCGCCGACGACTACCTCACGAAACCGTTCGATCCCGACGAGCTCCGCGCGCGCATTCACGTCGGTCAGCGAACGCTCGGGCTCATCGCGAACATCAAGCGGCTCACCGGACTCCTGCCGATTTGCAGCTACTGCAAACGCATCCGCTCCGATCACGACTACTGGGAGCAGGTCGAAAGCTACATCACCGAGCACACCGACGCCATGTTCTCGCACGGGATCTGCCCCCCCTGCCTGGCGAAGGTCATGGAGCAGTTCGAGCCGCCCGCGGTTCCGTCGCCGTCGAACCGCGCGTGAAGCCTGCGGACCCCGTCGCGTGGCGAATCGACGAACTCGTACTACTCGCATGACTCGTAGCGCAGGACTTTAAGTCCTGCTGACACGCCAGGGCTGAAGCCCTGCACTACGAGGACGGGTGTGTATTACGAGGACGGGGTGTACTCGTAGCGCCGGACTTCAGTCGTGCTGCGGCGCCCCGACCACGCGCAGCGCCTGCCGGATCGCGCCCAGGTGGTAAGCGGTGTGCACGACAACCGAGAGCGCGCCCGAGACCTGGCCGTCGCCTTCCCAGGTATCGAAGCTCCTGGTCAGTGCGACGAGGCGCGCGTACGTCTCGTGAAGGCGTTTCCTGAGGGCGTCCCATTCGGCTTCGGGCACCTCGCGGGTGGTACGCCAGATCTCGTTCCAGTCCACCTTGCCCGGATCCTTGCCGTGCAGCACATCTTCGAGCACGGTCAGATAGAGCTCGACGTGCGTCACGTGCGCGGCGATGGTAGCGGCCTTGGGTGAGACGGCGCGAGAGGCCTCTGCCGCGGAAACGGCGGCCAGCGTCTCGAACAGCGACGTCCCCTTGTCCAGATAGTTTCCATGGACGTGCTCGAACGTCTCGTCGATCAGCTCGAAGAAGGCGCTGGTGAAGATTTCCGGCTTCATGGACACTGCCAACTGTCTCACAGCTGGGCTGGATTTCGAGAGGGCCGTGTCGGTGGGGCTGCGCCCCTCAGCAATCCGTGGCGCAAGGGAGTTGTCGCCCGAAGACTCTCCCCTCCTACTTCTTCGAGGCACGATCGACGATTTTCTTCCGGGCCGCGATCCGCAACGCTCCCGGCACGTTCCGGTCCATCGAGATCATCTGCACGTCCCGGTCGTTGAGGCGGCCGAGAAGGTTCAGCGACAGGGCGATCGGCGTCTTCGGATTCCGGCTCAGCCCAGCGACGACCCCGTAGTTCTTCATCCACCCGCGATTGGCGCCGATCATGCGCAGAACGTCCTCGGTGACACTCGCCATCTTGGCAAAGCTTTCGACATCCTGATCGGTCAGTTTCGGGCTGCTCAGCACGGCGGCCGCGATCATCTTGTTCGGATCGCGGATGAGCGCCGCCCGCATTTCGCGCGAGCCCTTGACCGCCGCCTTCAGCCGCTGCGGGAACGACATCCCCGCCAGCCTCTGCGTCAGGCTTTCGCGATCGGGCTCCGCCGCCCGGTCGGGAGGGGTCGTCGGTGACGTGTCGATGAGCGGCTCCTCCGAGTCGATCGCGGGGATTTGGGCTGGCAGCACGCCTCGATCGGCGAAGAACTCGCGCATCTCGGCCGCGTCCGACCGAGCCAGGAACGCCTTCAACGCGTCTTCGGGAATGCGGTTCAGGGTGCCGTCGGCCGCTTCGTGAATCTCAGGATCGGCATCCGCGACCAGCAGGATCAGGATTGCCAGCTGTTCATGCGCGCGAGGGGCCAGTTCGCCCCGGGCCGTGAGGAGCCGGACGTCGCGGGCGACTTCGCCCCGCTTGAAGAAATCAAGGAGAGGCGTGGGTCCGGTCATGGCGCCGCCAGATAGTCTCTGTAATTCGCAAGGGTCAGACGTGCCGTGACCATCTCGCCAGCCTTCCCCAGCGGCCTGGCCCGGCCGCCATTCAGGGTCACCGCGAGTGCGGACGGATCACCGGCTGTCAGCACGAGCTCGCGCCGGACGTCCAGCACTTGTCGCTCCCCTGCGTCGAGCTGGCGCTCGAACACCCGTTGTCCGTCAACCACGGCGGAGACCCAACACGGGGCCGTCGCCGAGAGCACGACAGCCAGCCGATCGACCGCGGCCGGTTCGGGCGCGATTGGCCGGGAGGCGTCCACGTCCGACGGCACAGGCATGGCGATCGGGGACGCGCTCGGAGGCGCAATGTTTTCCGCTGCGGCGGGCGGAAGCGGGTTCACCGGCGCCGTGAGTCGCCCCGCGGTTCCGAAGTACGTGAGCACTCCGGCAATCGGCACGCTGATGAGAATCATCCGGAGAAAGGTTGACGCGGTCCGGCGATCGCTCTCGATGGCGGCGGAGTCGTCGACCGGCGCCGCTGTCGGGTGACCGGCCGTGACCGAGTCCTGCGGGAACTGCGCCATGAACTCCCGAATCAGCGCCTCGGGATCGAGGCCCACCGCGACGGCGTACGCGCGCACGAACCCGCGGCTGAAGATGCCGCCGGGCAGGCGCGAGATGTCGTTCCGCTCGAGCGCTTCAAGCGCGCGCATGGAGATTCTCGTGGTGTTCGCGATCTCGCGAAGAGCAATCCCGCGGCGTTCCCGCGCCTCACGAAGCTTGCGGCCGAAACCCCCGGCGGCGGGCTCTGTCAAGACGTCTCAATGTTATCCCCACGCGTCGAACTGTGCGCGGGCTCCTCCCACGATATTCCTCAGCGGCGTCGCCCGGCATCGCGCCGCCGCCGTGTCGGGATCCAGGAACAAGCCAATCGCCGCCACGCCAGCGGCACCGGAAGCCGCCACGGCTGCGAGCCGGCTCAGGTCGACGCCCCCGATTGCCAGCACGGGCACCCGCACCGCGCGCACAATCTCCGCCAGACCCTTCGCGTCCAGGAACGCGGCGAGGCCCTCCTTCGAGGCGCTCGGCCACACCGTTCCGGCAATCACGTAGTCGACATGGGACTCCACCGCGACCGCTTCTTCCACGCTGTGAACGGATTGGCCCACTAGGAATCCCGAGGGCACGCTGCGCCGTACGGCGTCCGCTGGAGCGGAATCGCCTCGCAGGTGGACGCCGGCAGCGCCGCACGCCAGTGCGACGTCCAGGCGATCATTGACGATCACGCGGGTCGCCGTGCCGCGGGCCATCGCGACGCTCTCCGCGACGAGCGCTGTCAGCGCAGACGAGGTCATGTCGCGCTCGCGGATCTGCACGACGTCGACCTGCGCATCGACCGCCCATTGCACCTGTTGCAGCAGACATCGGCACGCGGCGTCTGCCCGGCAATCGGTGCAGAGTCGCCGGCGATTGCTCACCAGGTGAAGGATCAGGGTTCGACTCGTGCGTCCGGGCTTTTGCCGTACTGGTCGGCGGCCGCTCCGTCCGGGTCGTCGAGCGGCGCTGCGTTCGGGTCGCGCGCGGCGAACATCGACGTCAGCTCGAAGACACCCGCGACGAGATTCACGAAGCCGAGTCCGGTGACACCTCCGCGGACGAAATTGTTGAGGAAGATCGGATGCAGCGCGGGCCAGGCGCGCGCGAAATAGTTCTGCTCCCAGAAGGCCGACCAGGGCAGCACGATCAACAGGAGTCCGACCTCGATGAAGAAGGCGACGAAAACGAGGCGGCGGAGCAGGACGCTACCCCCGCGCCTGGGTTTTGGCGAGGCGATCGACCCGGGCCGACACATCGCGATAGTTGCCGGCTTCCGCATGCAGCTCCGTGCAGATCGCGAGCGCCCGGGCCACTTCCCCGACCGACTCCAGCGCATCGGCGAGGTCGTACAGCAGCAGCCGTCCGTCCTCTGCGGTCGGGGGTGGGGCCTCGGCAGCGCGTTCGAACCATTCGACCGCTTTAGCCGTCATCCCGCGCTCTCGCTGAATCCGTCCGACGAGCGAAGCTGTCGCAAAGCGAAGCCGCGGCGCCCTGGATGCCGCCTCGAGGGCCGAAATGGCCTCGTCATCCTGTCCCGCCTCGTGAAGCGCGACCCCGCTCCGGTATTGCTCCTCTGCCGATTCGTCGCCGGAGGCCCGGTGCGACATGTTGTTGCGGAGACGCGCAAAAACGTTGTCCAGGGTCGGCGACGGCGCGTCCTCCGTCGATGGGGTCTTGCCTCCAACGGTCGGCTCGAGGGCATCCAGCACGATGCTGAGATCGACCTCGACGCCCTCGGGCGGTCCTTCAGCGTCCGTCGACTTTTCCATCACGTCTTCGAGATCGGCCGCGTTCGCATCGAGATCGATGACGTGATCGCCTTCAATCTTCGCCCTGGACCTGGACTTCGCCTTCGATCGTTTCCGCCCGGCCTCTTCAGGAGCGGGCATCGTCGTCGAGGCGGGTGATTGGGGATCGACTGGAGCTTCCAGCAGAGGCTCGATTGGCGCACGTGCCTCGGCCACTGGCGTCAAGTCCGGCAGTTGCTCGCTGAACGTCAGGTCGGTGCTCGTGAACGGCGACTCGCCGCTCAGCCGCTCGGCGATGATGGCATCCGGATCGAGCTCCCCCGACAACGCCAGCGCACGTCTGAACCGCTCGATGTTGGCACGATCCCAGGGCTCGCGTGCCACGAGATCTTCGGCGATGAACTTTGCCTCCGCCGCCAGGCCGACCGTGATGTACGCGTCGGTCAGCTGCGCCTGCGCGGCATACATCGTGGCCTCGAGATCGCCGTCGACGCAGATCTCCACCAGCCGCATCAGAGCGGGAATGTGGTTGGGCACCCTCGTGACGAACTCCTGCAGCGCCGCCGCCGCAGGCGGCCAATCCAATTCGGCGACCGATGCATCCGCAGCCATTTCGACCAGTTGGAAACCGGTGTCGGGCAGGTGCTCGGCGACCGACCACCCGACTTTTGCCACATCCTGGCGGTGATCCGATCCATCCCCCAGAACCCGACGGATCAGAACCATGCCCTCGTCGGTCCGGCCGGCGCGGATCTGCGCCTCGGCGACCATCAGGATGAGCTGCGGATCGTCGCCCGCGGTTTCGACCGTCAAATACTCCGCGGCCGGGGCAAGATCGCCCTTCGCGGCGTAGGTGCGAACCAGGTGCGCTCTCAGCGCAACATCTGATGGATCAACGCGCGCGGCCTCCGCGAGCATCGCGAGCGCCTCGTCTGCACGGCCGGCCGCTTCGAGCCGCGCCGCCATGTCCTTGAACTGCTCGAGCGTGGTGGCGTACTCACGCGCGCGCGTGTAGTCGCCCGCCTCGAGGTGAACGTTCAAGAGCCGCTCGCGAGTCTCTGGATCGTCGGGTTTGAGAGCGGAGGCCTCGTCCAGGATCTGGAGGACTTCTGCCTGTCGGCCCTTCTCTGAAAGCTCGGTGGCCAGCTCCTTGAAATCCCGGAGCGCGCCCTCCGGGTCCTTCAGCTCGACGCGAGCCCGCGCGCCCGCAATGCGCGCCGCCACATCGTCGGGATCGAGCGAGGCCAGTCGAATCGTGATCTGGGCGACACCGCGGTGATCGCCGCGCGTGCGCCGGCGAGCCGCGACCCCGTTGAGAGAGCTGCGAGCGTCGGCCAGGAGACCCTGAGTGGCGGCGATCTCAGCGCCCTGCAGCAGGGAATGCTCGTGGTCGGGTTTCAGTTTGAGAATCTTCTTGTAGACGGCGCCGGCTTTGGGAAGAAAGCCCTCGGCGCTCAAGCCATCGGCGATGCGGGTGAACTGATCGACCGCCTTGTCGATCTGCTTCGCGCGCACATACAGGTCGCCGAGGATGTTCGCGGTGTTGAAGTCGCGCGGCTGTTCCTCGACGATCCGAAGGTATTCCGCGATCGCAGGGTTCAGCTTTCCCTGACGGAGCAGCTTCTCGGCGTTCTTGAGCGTGATCGCGCGGTCAATCGGCATTATGACTGACCCATCGTATCAAACAGCGTTGCCGGCCGGAACGACCGCCGGTGGGCATCTGAGTAGCCGAAACGGGAGACCGCCTTCAGGTGATCGGCCGTGGCATAGCCTTTGTGACGATCGAATCCGTAGCGCGGATCCCGGCTGTGCAGCTCACGCATTTGCCGATCCCGGGTCACTTTGGCGACGATGGAGGCGGCGGCAATCGCCGAGCAACGCCGGTCGCCGTGGAGCACGCCCCGCTGGGCCATCGGCAGCTCGGGGACGCGAAACGCATCCACGAGCACGATGTCGGGGAGCGGCACGAGCGCCAGCACCGCGCGCCGCATCGCTGTCAGTGACGCCTGATGGATGTTGATATGGTCGATTTCCCGGGGATCGGAAGCGGCGACGGCCCACGCGATGGCTTCGCTCGTGATGCGGACGAACAATCGTTCACGCGCACTCTCGGGGACCAGCTTCGAATCGCACAGGCCGGAGATGTGGCGATCGGGGTGGAGCACAACGGCGGCCGCCACCACCGGCCCCGCCAGACACCCGCGCCCCACTTCGTCCACGCCGGCGACGTGGCAGAAGCCGATGCGCCGGAGTGCATTCTCCAGCGTGCGCATGGCAGGTACGCGAACCATGAGAAGCTCGAAACCGGGACCGCTTCAACTTTTCGCGGAGTCTTTCATGCGTGCAGCCTTGCCCTTGAGATCGCGCAGGTAATAGAGCTTGGCGCGCCGCACCTTGGCCGACCGCATCACTTCGACCTTCTGAATGATCGGCGAATGCAACGGGAAGATGCGCTCGACACCCTGCCCGAACGACACTTTGCGGACCGTGAACGACGCCCGCGTGCCTCCTCGATGCTGGCCGATCACGACCCCTTCGAAGATCTGGATGCGCTCTTTGTCGCCCTCGCGGACCTTGACGTGCACGCGAACGGTGTCGCCCGACTTCATGGCGGGGCGATCAGTCAGCTGCGATTTCTCGACGACGTCCATGGCGCTCATGACCTCTCCTCAATTCTTGTCGCGCTTGGCGACGAGCTCGCGCAGAATGTCCTGCTCTTCTTCGTCCAGCGCAGCCGCCGCGAGCAGATCCGGACGCCGCGCCAGCGTGCGTGCGAGAGCTTCGCGCTTGCGCCATCGCCTGATCTCCGCATGGTTCCCCGAGACGAGCACATCGGGCACCTTCATGACGCTCACGACTCCGGGATCGGCCGGCCCGGGCCACGTCAGCTGCGCGGGCCGCGTATAGTGCGGAAAATCGAGGAGCCCGCGCATGAACGAGTCCTCCTCCACCGACTGCTCGTCCCCGACCACGCCGGGCACCAGCCGGGCCACTGCATCGATGACGACCAGCGCCGGAAGCTCCCCGCCTGTCAGCACGAAATCGCCGATTGACAACTCCTCATCGACCCGCGATCGAACCCGCTCGTCCACTCCCTCGTATCGGCCGCACAGCAGAACCAGATGCGGCTCCCGGCTCAATCGCCTGGCCACCTCGTGCGTGAAGCGCGTCCCCTGCGGGGAGGTCAGAATGACCCGCGGCGCGGGTCCCTGGCCGTTGCCCGCGATGGCATCGAGCGCCCGGAACACCGGCTCCGGCTTCAGCACCATGCCCGGCCCTCCGCCGTACGGCACGTCGTCGACGACCCGATGCCGGTCGGTCGTGAAGTCCCGCAGATCGTGGACCTTCACCGTCACCGTGCCCCGCTCGATGGCCCGGCCGACCACACCGGCCCTCAGCGGAGGCTCGATCATCGCCGGGAAGATGGTGACGATGTCGAAGCGCATCTCAGGTCGGTTCCGCATCGCAATGGCACATCGCAAATCGCGGTTGTACGATTTACGATGGGCGGTTTACGCCTGGTTTTGTGTCACGCCCGAGCCCGAGCTCGGGCCTACGTGTGCCACGCCCGAGATCGAGCTCGGGCCGGGAATTCAACTCCAGCAACCCGTGCGGCGGATCGATCACGATCCGCCTGGCCGCCGGATCGATCACGACACAAATCGCTTCGACGAGCGGGACCAGCAGCTCTCCGCGACTCGTGTTCACCACCAGACGGCTCCCCGTGAAGGTGCCTTCCACTCCGGCGACGAGGCCGACGGGTTCACCCCCGCGCGTCTCGATCGCGCAGCCGATGAGATCGTGCCTGTAGAATGCGCCCTCAGGCAGCGGCATCAACCGATCGACCGGCACGCGGAGCTCCGCGCCGGCCAGCTTGATGGCGGCGTTCACATCGTCGACGCCCCCAATCGCAATGACCGGCCGATCCTGCTGGAAGCGAACGGTTGTCACCACCAGTGCCTCGATTCCGTCCGGGCTGCCTGTTCGATTCACGAAGAGCTCGGCCCCCGGCCGGAACCGCTCGCGCGGGAAGTCGGTCTCGACGTTCACGATGACCTGTCCCCGGATGCCGTGCGCCCGGGCGATCCGCCCGACGACCGCCATCTCGTCCCAGTTCACCTAGCACCCCGACATGCTTTCACCACGTGCCGCTAGGGCTTCCCGTCTCTGATCTCCAGGGTGACCGTCTTGCCGTCTTTTTCCGCGGCGCTCGCGGCGAGCGTCCGCAGCGCCGTCGCCGTGCGTCCCTGCCGGCCGATCACGCGCCCGGGCTCACCGCCCCCGACATACAGTTCGACGAGCGTCGTCCCTTTGTGCTGCGACTCCAGCACCTGGACCTCGTCTGGACGATCCGTCAGCGCCTTCGCCAGCACCTCGACGACGGCGCGCACACCTGTGGCCTCCATCGCCGTCACTCCGCGGGGCCGGCCGCGGTGGCAGCCGGCGCCACCTTTGGAGCCGTGAGATGCCGTGCGATCAGCGTGCGCACGGAGTCGGACGGCTGCGCGCCCTGTTTGATCCAGTAGTCGACGCGCTCTTTGTCGACATGGACCAGCGCCGGCTTGGTGCGTGGATTGTAGTGGCCGAGAATTTCGACGAAGCTGCTGTCACGCGCGGCGCGCGAATCAGTGACGACCACGCGGAAGAACGGACGTTTCTTGGAGCCTGCCCGACGTAAACGAATCGCGACCATGTCTCTCTCCTGAAAACGGCTCGAGCTCGATCTCGAACCGAAAGTTCGCTACGCCTGTCTCGCCCGAGCTGACGCTCGGGCCTACGAGTGTCTCGCGCCGAGCGATCGGCCGGCGAGCACGTTTCGAGCCGCGGGTTATCCGCGGTTGCGCAGCATCTGCATGGCCTGCCGGCGGGATTTCTTGCCGCCACCCGCCAGCCCGGCCAATCCCCCGAGCGACTTCAGCATCTTCTGCATCTGCACGAACTGCTTCAGCAGACGATTCACATTTTCCACCGACGTGCCGCTGCCCCTGGCAATGCGCTTGCGTCGGCTGCCGTTGATGATGTACTGCTTGCGCCGCTCCTCCGCCGTCATCGAGTTGATGATCGCTTCGATCTGCGTCATCTGCTTGCCATTGTCTTCAGGCGGCGTGTTTGCCGCCATCGCCTTGACGTTGCCCATCCCGGGCAGCATTCCGACAATCTGCTCGATCGGCCCCATCTTCCGGATTGTCTTGAGCTGATCGCGGAAGTCCTCGAGCGTGAAGTCATTCGCCCGGATCTTCTCCTCGAGCCGTTCGGCGTCCTCCCCGTCGATCGCCGCCTCGGCGCGTTCGATGAGCGACAGCACATCGCCCATCCCGAGAACGCGCGACACGATCCGTTCCGGGTGGAACGGCTCCAGGTCCTCGAGCCGCTCACCGCTGCCGACGAAGGCGATCGGCACACCGACCACCGAAACCACCGACAGCGCCGCACCTCCGCGCGCGTCGCCATCAATCTTCGCCAGCACGACGCCGGTGATGCCCACGCGACGGTGGAATTCACCCGCGCTCTTGATGGCGTCCTGCCCCGTCATCGCATCGGCGACGTAGAGCAGATCGACGGCGCCGGTCGCGTCCTTGATCGCAATCAGTTCGGTCATCAGGTCGTCATCGATGTGGAGCCGGCCCGCCGAGTCCACGATGACCACATCGAAACCGAGATTGGTCGCTTCCACCAGCGCGCCCTTCGCGCGCGCGACCGGATCCAGCTGCCCTGCCGGATCGTGGACCCGCGCCGACGCCGTCTTCGCGACGACGTTGAGCTGCGCGATCGCGGCCGGGCGCTTGACGTCAGTGGACACGAGCAGCGGGTGCTTCCCCTGCCTGGTCAGCCACATCGCCAGCTTGCCCGCCGTCGTCGTCTTCCCGGCGCCCTGCAATCCCAGAAGCAGGATGACCCGAGGGCGCTTGGTCGTCGCTTGGAGCCCCCCTTCGGCATCGCCGAAGAGCGCCATCATTTCATCGCGGACGATCTTGACGACGTGCTGCGAGGGCGAGAGGCTGCGGAGCACGTCCTGTCCCATCGCCCGATCGCGGACCCGGTCGATGAACGCCTTGACGACCTTGAAGTTGACGTCCGCCTCGAGCAGCGCGAGGCGAATCTCCCGCAGCGCGGCCTCGATGTTCTCGGGCGTCAGCCGCGACGCGCCACGGAGCGACTTGAAAACATCCTGGAGCCGGTTGCTGAGAGAATCGAACATCTTCGACGCTAAGCCCTTCTAGGACAAACGCTTATCGTAGTGGACCAACTGGCGGACTGTCAATCAATCGATCAGGGGCATCGGGTCAACCCGACACTGGAAGGGGACCCGGCGACTGTAACGTGACCCAAATGATTCGATGACCCGATGACCGACTTCAAACGGAGGACAGCTTGTGGCCCAGCTTGTCCTTCTTCGTTTTCATGTAGCGTCGCGTCGACTCGGACGGCGGCATTTCGAGAGCAATCCATTCACTGACAGACAGACCGTACGCCTCGATTCCCACGAGCTTGCGCGGATTGTTGCTGAGCAGCCGCATCGTCCGGACGCCGATCTCCCGCAGAATCTGGACGCCCATCCCGTAGTCGCGCTGATCGGCCTTGAAGCCGAGCCGCTCGTTGGCTTCCACCGTGTCCAACCCCTCATCCTGCAGCTCGTAGGCGCGAATCTTGTTCGCCAGGCCGATGCCGCGCCCCTCCTGATTGAGGTACAGAAGGACGCCGCGCCCTTCGGACGCGATCCGCTGCATCGCCGCATCGAGCTGCGCGCCGCAATCGCATCGAATCGAATGCAGCACGTCTCCGGTGAGACACTGGGAGTGCACGCGCACCATGACGTCTCTGCCGTCGCCGATGTCGCCGCGCACCAGAGCGACATGGGTCTGCTTGTCGATCTGGTTTTCGAACGCGTGAATTTCGAAGTCGCCGAACTCGGTCGGCATCTTCGCCGTTGCCACGCGCTTCACCAGCGACTCGATCCGCATCCGGTACTTGATCAAATCGGCGACCGTCACCAGCAGCAACCCGTGACGCTTGGCGAATTTCGACAGCTGCGGCAGCCGCGCCATCGTGCCGTCGTCGTTCATGATCTCGCAGACAATGCCGGCGGGGAGGAGGCCGGCGAGCCGCGCCAGATCGACGGCGGCTTCGGTCTGTCCGGCGCGCTGCAGCACGCCGCCGTCGCGCGCGCGCAGTGGAAACACGTGCCCGGGTTGAACGAGATCACGCGCGCCCATGGCGGGATCGATCGCCACCTGAACCGTCCGGGCGCGGTCGCGCGTGGAAATGCCGGTGGTCACACCGTCGCGCGCCTCGATCGAAACGGTGAAGGCCGTGCCGAACGTCGCCTCATTCTTCATGGTCATCGGCTGCAACTCGAGCTGGTTGCAACGCTCCTCGGTGAGGCAGAGGCAGATCAGGCCCCGGCCGTAGCGGGCCATGAAGTTGATGGCGTCGGGCGTCGCAAACTGCGCGGCAATCGTCAGGTCGCCCTCATTCTCGCGATCCTCATCGTCGACGACGATGACCATCTGCCCGGCGTGAATGGCCTCGATGGCGTCCTCGATGCGGGCAAACGGACCCAGGTGTTTACGCGCGCCCTTCGCGATCTCGATTTGGCGTTTCATGTCTCGGCTCTCGGCTTTCAGCTCTCGGCTTTCAGCTTTCGGCTTTCAGTTTTCAGTTCTCGGCTTTCGGCTCTCAGCTTCTGGGCTTTCAGTTCTCAGCTCTCGGCTTTCAGTTCTCAGCTCAGCTTTCGGGGCTGATAGCTGCAAGCTGCAAGCTGAGAGCTGAGAGCTGAGAGCTCAATGCGCCATGCTCTTCGCTGTTGACGTGAGCGTCAACCCGGCAATCTCCGCCGCGCGGACGACGTACTTGCCGACCATGTCGCATTCCAGGTTCACACGATCCCGAATCTGACGTGTTTTCAGGTTCGTATGGTCAAGCGTGTACGGCACGACCATCACGTCAAAGCGATCGACGCCAAGTCCCGAAACGGTCAGGCTGATGCCGTCGATGGCGATCGAGCCCTTGTGCACGATGTACGGGGCAAGAGCCGGCGGGAAGCTGACCGTCAGCCAGTGGAAGTCGGAATCGCCCCGCAATTCCTCGACGTACCCGACCGCGTCCACGTGCCCCTGGACGAAGTGCCCACCAAACCGGCTGTCAAAACGCAATGGCCGCTCCAGATTGACAGGGGTTCCACGCTCGATACCGCCCAGCGTGGTGACGCGCAGCGTTTCGGGGCCAACGTCGGCGTGCACTTCGTTGTGCTCCGCCAGGATCACGGTCAGGCACACACCGTTGACCGCGAGGCTGTCTCCGGGCGCCAGTTCGCCGGCGAGACGGGTCCCGATGCGGAAGCGGGTCCCACCGCTCGTCGGTTTGCACTCGACGACTTCACCAACGGCTTCAATGAGGCCCGTGAACATAACCTTCTATCAACACATCCGGACCGAGCGGGTGAACGCGGCGCTCCACCAGCGCGGCAGACGAGAATGGCCGTCCGTTCAGCAGGCGGACGCCGGACGACCCGAGCACGTGAGGCGTGACGTAGAGTCGGACGAAGTCGACGACGCCTTCATCCCACGCGCCCTGGTGCAGCGTCGGCCCGCCTTCGAGCAGGAACGAACCGATCTGTCGATCCCCGAGTGTCCTGAGCGCCGACCGCAGCGTGCCATCCTCCACGACCTCGATATCCGCTCCACGATCCTCGAGTCGCCTGCGCACTTCTGCACGCGCCGCTCCCGCGCCATTTGTCACGATCATGACAGGGCCGGCCTCCGGTGTCGAGAGCACGCGGGCGCCGGGCGGAGTCCTCAACGTGCGGTCGAAAATCACTCGCACGAGCGGGCGTTCGCGATACGCCCCGCGCGCCGTGAGGAGCGGATCGTCGACGAGGATCGTACCGACGCCCACGCCGATGGCGTCCACTTCGGCGCGGATGCGCTGTGCGTGTCTGTTCGCCGCCTCCGACGTCAGCTGCGTGCGCGCCCCGGGCGCCTCTGCCATGCAGCCGTCCTGGCTGATCGCCGCTTTCAGGATGACAAACGGCCGATGTTCCGTCACGAGCGTGAAGAAAGGCTGATTGAGCGCCCTTGCCCGCGCCGCTCCAAGTCCCACCTCAACGCCGACGCCGTGCGCCGTCAGGAAGGCGAACCCCTGCCCGTGCACGAGCGGATTGGGATCGCCAACCGACGCCACGACACGCGCGATCCCGGACTCGACGATGCGGGCGACGCAGGGCCCGGTCCGGCCGACATGGCTGCACGGCTCGAGCGTGCAGTACAACGTGCCGCCGCGCGCACGATCACCTGCCATGTCGAGCGCCACCACTTCGGCGTGGCGGGATCCCGCCTTCTCGGTGCACCCGTATCCGACGACGCTGCCGTCGGGCGACACCACCACAGCCCCGACTGTCGGGTTCGGGCTCGTCCGTCCGCGTCCCCGCGCGGCATGGAACAACGCCGAATTCATGTAGTCGGCAGGCGTTACCACTTCTCCTCGAACAAGCCGTCGACGTATTCGTCGGCGGAGAACGGTACGAGGTCGTCGATGCCCTCGCCGACGCCCACGTACCGGATCGGCAGCTTCAAGTCGTTCGCAATCGCGACGGCCACGCCCCCCTTCGCCGTTCCATCGAGCTTCGTCAGTACGATGCCATTCACCCCGGCCACGTTGGCGAACTCGCGAGCCTGGGTCACACCGTTCTGCCCCACGGTCGCGTCGAGCACCAGCAGGACTTCGTGCGGAGCACCGGGTACCTCCCGCGAGGCGATGCGACAAATCTTGTCCAGCTCGTTCATGAGATTGACGCGGGTGTGGAGACGGCCGGCCGTGTCGATGAGCACCGGGTCGCGCCCTTTCGCCTTCGCCGACACAATGGCGTCGAAGGCGACGGCCGCAGGATCGGCTCCCTCGCGCGCCCGCACGAAGTCCACGCCGGCGCGGGTTGCCCAGATCTCGAGTTGCTCGACGGCCGCGGCCCGGAAGGTGTCGGCCGCGCAAATCAATGGCTGCCGTCCGGTCTGCTTCAGCAGATTCGCCAGCTTGCCGACCGTCGTTGTCTTGCCCGTCCCGTTGACGCCGACGACGAGGATCACTTGGGGGGAGGACGTCGATGTTGTGCGCGGCGTCTCTACCGCCTCGAACACCCGGCGGATCTCCTCTTTCACCAGATTGCGGAGGCTCGCGCCTGCTCTCGCGCGCCCTTTGACGGCGGCAAGGATCCGGTCAGTGGCCGCCGTGCCAAGGTCGGCCGAGATGAGGAGATCCTCCAGGGCCTCAATGGTGTCGACATCGATCGGCCGGGCGCGACGATCGGGCTCATCCGCGAGGCGAACGATTTCGTCGAAGCGATCGACAATCTGCTGCTTGGTGCGGGAGAGGCTTTCGCGCAGCCGTCCGAAGAGGCCCATCACGGCATCTTACTATTCGTCCCGCGCGGCGCCGGTCAGGTTTCCGCGCGCTGCGGCCTCACCATCAGGGCCTCCACCGCGGAACGCACATCCGATCGACCGTCGAGCACGGCCGCCATCTGGGTCGCGATGGGAAGCTCGATGCCGTACTGCTGCCCGAGCGCCAGCGCCACGCCGGTCGTCTTGACGCCTTCGGCCACCATCTTCATGCCCGCCAGAATGTCCTGAAGCGAGCGGCCGCGCCCGAGCTCGATGCCCACGTGACGATTGCGGCTGAGACTGCCGGTGCAGGTCAGCACCAGGTCGCCCAGCCCGCTCAATCCGGCCGTCGTCTCTCTCCGGCCGCCGGCGCTGCACGCCAGGCGCGTCACCTCCGCCAGACCTCGCGTGATGAGCGCCGCCAGCGCGTTCTGGCCCAACCCCAATCCCTCGACGACACCTGCGGCGATGGCAATCACGTTCTTCATCGCCCCGCCGATTTCGACGCCGATGACGTCCGACGAGCCGTACAGCCGGAATGTCGGTCCGCGAAATTCAGCCTGCACGAGCGCCGTCGCTTCGCCATTGGTCGACGCCGCGAGCACCGCGGTGGGCAGCTGGTGCGCCACCTCGATCGCGAAACTGGGTCCCGACAGCGCGACAACGGCGCGATCGCTCCCCAATTCCTGGGCCACCACCTCTGACATCCTGAGCATGGTCCCCGGCTCGAGGCCTTTGGTGGCGCTCACGATCGTCGCGTTGCTGCGCAGATGCGGGGCTGCCGCCCGCATGACAGCCCGGCAGCCGTGCGATGGAATGGCCGACACCACGAGCGTGGATGCGCTGAGGGCCTGCTCGAGCGAACACGTGACCTGCACGGCATCGGGCAGCCGCACGTCGGGCAGGTACACCGGGTTCGCCCGACGCGAGGCGATCTCCGCGGCGAGCGCGGCACTGCGCGACCAGAGCTGCACGTCGTGTCCAATCCGGACCAGGTGCACGGCCAGGGCCGTTCCCCAGCTGCCCGCTCCGAGCACCGCCACGGTGCGAATCGTCACAATCGAGTCTCTCGCAGCCCCAGACTCCGTTCAGTGCCGTCGCGCACACGAGCGAGATTGGCACGATGCCGCACGATGACGAGGACGGCGATGGCGAGCGCGGCAGTCAGCTCGGGCGCGGGAGTGCCGGTCCCGTACGCCACCGGCGGCAACGTCGCCGACGCGAGCACCGACCCAATGGAGACGTAGCGGGTGATCCACACACTGACCATGAAGACGCCGAACGCGACGAGCGCGGCGAGCGGCGTGAGAATCGAGAACACCCCGAACGCGGTTGCGACCCCCTTCCCACCACGAAAACCCAGCCACACGGGAAAGACGTGCCCGATGACGGCGGCAACACCCGCGGCGGCCGGCGCCGCACCGGCCGCGTTGAGGCGGTCGGCGAGGATCACACTGACCGCGCCCTTGGCCATGTCGAGAAGCGCCACGATCACGCCGGGGGTGACCCCATACGCACGCAGGACATTGGTCGCACCGACGTTCCCGCTGCCCACGAGCCGAAGATCCTGTGCACCCCAGCGCTTCGCCAGCAGTACCGCGAAGGGGACGGAGCCGATGAGATACGCCGTGATCACAACCAACGGCATGTCAGATACGACCTGTCATCATCAGCCGCAGCATGTTCATGGCTGCCTGGGCCGACTGATACTTCACCTGCTCGCGACTGCCGAAGAACTGGAACGTCCGCACGCGGGTATCCCGGTCGGTGACAACCGCAACCACGACGGTCCCCACAGGCTTCTCCGGGGTACCGCCGCCCGGGCCCGCGATACCCGTCACGCCCAGACCGACGTTCGTACCGGCGCGTGCGCGAATCCCTTCCGCCATTGCGCGACCGACCGGTTCGCTCACGGCTCCGTGCTCCGCGATCAACGCCTCGGGAATGTTCAGCCAGTCCACCTTCGTCGCATTGCTATAGCACACCACGCTCGCCGCGACGTAGTCGGAGCTGCCTGGCACGTCGGTCAATCGCGATGTGAGCAGACCGCCCGTGCAGGATTCGGCGGCCGCAATCGTCCATCCGGCTCCTCGCAGCAGATCGCCCACCACGGCCTCGAGCTGGCGGCCGTCCGTACTGTAGATGGAAGACCCGAGGACCTCCTGCAGCTCAGCCATCGCCGCGTCAAGCGCCTCGTCCGCCACGGCACGGTTGGGAGCAGCCGCCGTCAGATGCAACTCAATCTGTCCCAGCACGGCGAGAATCGTGGTGCTGATCGGAATGGGCCGGCTCGTCCACTGCCCGTAGACAGGCTGCGCTCGTGAATCGATGTCCGATTCGGCCCGACCCGCGATCCTCAACACGCGCCGAAACAAACCGGCGCCCGCCGTCGCCGGCGCGAGACGATCTCGAACGACGGCCTCGAGGATCGGCGTCATTTCACGGGGCGGTCCGGGGAGGAGGAGGACACGCGTCCGGCCGTGTTCCAGCCATAAGCCCGGCGCCGTCCCGTTCACGTTCTCGAGAACCGCCGCTCCCCGAGGAACCATCGCCTGCCGCCTGTTGATCTCCGGCATCGTCAGGCCACGTTTCGCGAATCGCGATCGGATGGAATCGACGATGGTTTCATGGAGCTCCAGCGGCCGCTCCAGAACGCGCGCGACCGCGTCCCTGGTGATGTCGTCTTCGGTCGGGCCCAGGCCACCTGTGCAGACCACCAGATCGGCGTTGCCAAGGGCGCTGGTCAACACTCGCGCGAGCTCGTCGACATCGTCGCCCACCACCGTTTTCAAGCGGACGTCGACGCCGATGGTGTTCAGGCGCTCCGTGATGATGAGCGAATTCGTGTCGACGCGAAATGGCGTCAACAGCTCGCTTCCTACGGCGACAATGCAGGCGTTCATGAATGTGGTACTTGGGTGACCAGGTAGTTGGAATGACCAGATTACGAGATGACCCGATTACCAAAGACGAGTATGACCCGGAGCGCGAGATTGGCGTAAATGCCAGCCATGGCATCGTCGGCCATGATCCCGACGCCACCGTGCAGCTTCTCGAGCTGCCGGGCCGGGTACGGCTTGATGATGTCGAGCGCCCGGAAGATCACAAAACCTGCGCCGGCTCCTCGCCAGCCCACCGGGTTCATGAAGAGCGTGATGAGCATCCCCATGACCTCATCGATGACCACGGGACCGGGATCGCTCGCGTGGAAGTGCCGCTCTGCGACCGAGCCGCTCCACGAGCCGAGCACGAAAATCGCGATGATGGCGACCGTTTGTAGGGTAGCTGAGGGCGGAAGCACGAGCCACAAGAGAAGTCCTGCCGCGGAACCGACCGTGCCGGGCGCGACCGGCACATACCCTGCCCCAAATACGGTGGCCAGAGCGAGCGGAACCAGAGGGCGGGGGCTTGTTTCAGGTCGACGCACGGACGACCTTCGTACCGGCGCAGCGATCGTGGAGTCCGCGGTACTCGTGACCGAATAACGCGGTGAGAAAACCCAGTCCGGCGGGCACGGCCAGTGCCACCCACACGAGCGTGCGCACCACGGAATGGCCGAAATCCAGAGACGCGTTGTCCCGCGCGGAGACCACCTTGATCCCAGCGGCCATCTTGCCGAGGGTCTGTCCTCCGATCGTGAAGCCGATGAAGTAGCCGAGATTCTCCGCCGCCAGGAACGCGATCAGCGGTCCCTTGGGCAGGATGCGAAGGTCTTCGACGGTGACACCACAGATCTGCATCGTGAGATACACGACAACGGCGTCGATGGCGGCAAGGATCAGGAGATCGACCACGGCCGCCCCCACACGAGCGCCGACTCCGGCGGGCTCTGCGGCGCTCTCGGTCGGCGAATCGGTCCAGGACTCGTTCGCCTGTCGCACGGTTTCCGGGTTTCTGCGCCGGCCTGATGCCGCGTCCTCCGGCTCGGCGTCGAACGCGCTCAAGTCGAGCATCGGCGTCCGCCGTCGTGCCGACGGGCGGAGCCGCGGCACTTCGGGCGTCGCACGTCTGACGGCGAGCGGCACGCGAGGGGGCGATGTCCTGGTGATCAGGGGAGCGTCATCGGGCAGCGGCACCGATTCCGCAGTCGTCGATCCAAACAGCGGCAACTCTCCCGTGGGGAATCGCGAAGGCGACGGGCTGGTCCTTTGATCGCGCTCGCCTTTCGAACCCGACGGCTCGGAAGCGTCCGCGAGCGCGGCGGCGGCGGCAGCGTCCATAAGCGCGAGATCGTCGGGAGGACTGAGCGTGTCGTGCTCGCCGCGAAGCGGAAGCTCGGGGAGCACAGCCGCGGACCTCAGCGAGAAGTCATATCCACAATTGCGGCAGCGCTCGACGTCTTCGAATCCAAGGTAGCCACACTTCGGGCACTTCATGGCCGATGGCCGTCGCTCTTGCCGCGCGCAACCGGCTCGGGTGCGCGCGTGGACATCAACGCGATCAGCTCATGCTGAATCCGGGCGCGCAATTGATCCGCTTCGGGCCTCTGCGGGTCCGCCGCTTTCACGCCGTCCAGCGCGACGAGCGCTTCACGCAAATGCCCGCTCTCCGAGAGCGTGCGCGCTCTCGCGAGAGCAGCCTCACCCCGGCGAGGCAGCGGCAATCCGGAATCGGCGGCCGGCAGCGAAACAGGAAGCGGAGACGCTTCGTCCCACGCCAGCAGCGAGCGCCAGTCCAACGTCGGCGCGACGACGACAATGCCGCCCACGACTGTGGTGAAGGCGAGCAGCCAGAGGAGCATCCAGAATTTCGCACCGGAGCTCCGGCCCCTCTCGCCCGGCAGGACCGGGAGCGGCCCCCTGCGGCCCGCCGTCGGGGGGCGGTGCAAGACCGTGCCAGGCTCGAGCCGATTCAGCCGGTCCAGGACGGCGAGCGCTTCTTCCGGTGGAGCGCCCCGACTGATCGCCGTCTGCAGGAGCCGGCGCGCCTCGTCGGCATCGCCGCGCTGGAACGCCGCGACGCCGTGCTGCAGCAGCTCTTCCGATTCGCGCTGTCGCTCGGCAAGGGCGCTGCGCGCGCGCTCGATGTACGCGCGCGCCTTTGCGTGGCTGCGATCGAGAAACAGCGCGCGCGTCCACACATTGACGGCGTGCTCGTACTCAGCGGAGAAGTAGTGATCGAGGCCGACGAGCAGGAGCTGCTCGATTTTCGCGTCCCGATCCGAGTCCGACGCGGCATCGAGCGCGCGCGAGGTGTCGGTGCGAAGCGGATCGGACATAAATCAGTGGAGAGAAGACAGCGAATTATAGCACTGACTTCGAACGCTGAGATTGCAGACTTTCGGAGTGCAGACTGCAGATGCTCATTGCAGATTGCAGATTGCAGAATGCGAACACGAGCGGCCAATCTACAATCAGACTGGCAGTCCACCTGCAGTCCACTCTGCAGTCAATCTGCAATCGGCACTCTGCGGTCTGCAATCTCATGCTCATAGAGTGTGTGCCCAACGTCAGCGAAGGCCGCCGCGCCCCGATCATCGAGGCCATGGCCGCCGCGATTCGTCAGGCCGCCGGCGCGCGGCTGCTCGACGTCTCGTCCGACCCTTCTCATCATCGATCGGTGTTCACCCTGGCGGGCGACGGGGCCGCTGTCGAACGCGCGATCCTGGCGCTCTTCGAGCGCGCCGTCGCCGACATCGATCTCCGGGCGCACCGGGGAGAACATCCGCGTGTGGGCGCGGTGGACGTGGTGCCGGTCATCCCGCTCGAGGGTGCAACGATGGCCGAGTGCGTTCGGCTCGCCAGGAAAGTCGGCGCCGCGGTGGCCGCACGGTTCAGCGTGCCGATCTATCTCTACGAGGAGGCCGCCGCCGATCCCGCGCGCCGGCGCCTCGACGCGATTCGTCGGGGTGGATTGGACGGGCTGGCGGCCAGAATGACGCGGCCGGGGTGGGCGCCGGACTTCGGGCCCTCGACGCCGCATCCCACCGCGGGCGTATCTGTTCTCGGCGCGCGCGGGCCGCTCATCGCCTACAACATCAATCTGGCGACCAATCGGCTCGACGTGGCCACACGCATCGCTGCTGTGGTGCGCGAGCGCGGCGGGGGTCTTCCATGCGTGAAAGCCCTCGGCCTGACGCTTCACGAACGCGGCATCGTGCAGGTCTCGATGAACCTGACCGACTACGAACGCACGCCCCTGCCGCGCGTGTTCGAGGCCGTGCGACGCGAGGCGGCGCAACACGGCGTGTCTATTCTGGAAAGCGAGATTGTCGGGCTGGTGCCGGCGGCGGCGCTGGCTGGCATCGCGCCGGCCGACCTGCTGCTGCGGAATTTCCGCAACTCGCAGATTCTCGAGACGCGCCTGGCGGATACGTCAGATGTGGGACTGTGACTCTTGCAGTTATTCTCAATTGTAACTTTCCGAATTCCCCTACGTCCTGACCTCTCCTTCCTCTTCTTCCGTCTCGGGCCGCCTCGACGGCGTGAGGCCAAACGTGCGCATCTTCCGGTACAGGTTGCTGCGCTCCACGCCGAGCACTTCCGCTGTTCGGGACATGTTCCCCTGCTGCTCGGTCAGGGTCCGCAGGATGAGATCGCGCTCGAAGCGGTCTCTCGCGTCGTGCAGCGAGAGATGCGCCGCCAGGGCTTCCTCGACGTGGAACCTCACGAGCGGGGTGTGATCGAGGAAACTGAGATCGGCCGACGAGGTCGAGTCGCCCGGCACCATGATCATCAGCCGCTCGATGACGTTGCGAAGCTCGCGGACATTGCCGGGCCACGGATACTGCTGGATGATCGCCAGCGCGCCGGGGTCGAACGTCTTGACGCGTTTCCCATATTCACGCGCGAATTCCGCCATGAAGTGATCCGCCAGCAGGGGAATGTCCTCCGCCCGCTCGCGCAGCGGCGGCACGAATATCGGAATGACGTTCAGTCTGAAATACAAGTCTTCCCGGAAATGGCCGGCGCGGATCTCCGCCTGGAGGTCTTTGTTGGTCGCCGCCACCACGCGCGCATCGACCGTGATCCGCGTCGTCCCGCCTACCGCCTCCAGCGTCTGTTCCTGCAGCACGCGGAGCACTTTCGCCTGCGTCTTCAGGCTCATGTCGCCGATCTCGTCGAGAAAGATCGTCCCCCCGTCGGCCATCTCGAACTTGCCGCGCCGGTCCGAGACCGCGCCGGTGAACGATCCGCGGACATGGCCGAACAGTTCGCTCTCGATCAGCTCTTCGGGAATCGCCGCGCAGTTGACCTCCACGAACGCCGCGTGCCTGCGCCGGCTGAGCGCGTGGATGGTGCGCGCCACCAGCTCCTTGCCGGTCCCGTTCTCGCCGTAGATGAGCACCCGTCCATTGGTCGGCGCCGCCATCGCGACCTGCTCGCGAAGCTGGCGCATGGCGTAGCTCTCGCCCACCATCGTCTGCGTGCGATCCACTCGCGCCCGGAGCGCGCGGTTCTCGGCCTCCAGCCGCCGCTGCCGCAGCGCGTTGCGGACCACCAGAACGGTCTTCTCGAGGGAGAGCGGCTTTTCGACGAAATCGAACGCCCCCAGCTTGATCGCCCGGACCGCGGACTCGATGTTGCCGTGGCCGGAAATCAGCACGACCTGCGCGTCGACCTGTCGCTCGCGGAGTCGGGCGAGGGTCGCGAGCCCGTCCATGCCGGGCAGCCAGACGTCGAGGACGATCAGATCCACCGTGCCGCGCGTCATCCGATCCAGACAGTCTTCGCCGCTCGAGACCGCTTCGACGCTATACCCTTCGTCGCGGAGCACGCCCGAGAGCGCACTCCGCACGCCCGGCTCATCGTCCACGATCAGGATGGTGGGTTTCATCAACCGTGAACCACGAAGAGACGAAGACCGCGAAGGGGCACAACGATCCTCTTTTTACAAAACACTCTTCATGACCTTCGTGAGATCGTGGTTCATGGACGTTCGCTGATCAGCACGGCAGCTCAATTGTAAAGCGTGTGCCGTGGGGCGTGTTGCCTCCGACGTCGATGCTGCCGCCGTGCTCGGCAATGATCCGCCGCACGATGGCAAGGCCGAGACCGCTCCCGCGCCGCTTGGTCGAATAGTACGGCAGGAACAATTTGTCGCGCTCGGCCGCCGGTATGCCGGGACCGTCGTCGGCGACCACGACGCGGACCAGGTGATTCGCCGCGTCTCGCTGCGTCTCGACCAGGATCGTGCCGCACCGCTCCATGGCTTCGATCGCGTTGTCGACGAGATTGATGATCACCCGCCGAATCTGCTCCGGGTCCAGATGCACCAGCGGCACATCCGCGGCAAACTGATGCGTGATCTGGACCTCGCTGAAAATGCCGTTGTACAGCGCCAGGGTATCCAGGATGTGCTGATGCAGATCGGTCGGGACCGTGCGCGGCGACGGCATGCGGGCGAACTGGGAAAACTCGTCGACGAGCCCCTTGAGCGATTCGACCTCACCGACGATCGTCCCCGTGCACTCGTCGACGAGCGCGCGGGCCTCGGGCGGCGCGCCCACAAAGTGTCGCCTGAGCCGCTCGGCGGAGAGCTGGATCGGCGTCAGGGGATTCTTGATCTCGTGCGCGAGCCGACGGGCGACCTCGCGCCACGCAGCGACTTTCTGCGCCCGGATGAGCGGCGTCACGTCGTCGAGCACCAGCACGACACCCTCGGGCGCGCTTTCGCCGACGAGGGCGGTCGCGGCGACGGCAAGATGCACTTCCTGGCCGTCACGAACGATGGCGATCTCCTGCGGGGCCGCCTCGCCCTTCGCCCGGGTCGCGCCCGCGAGCAGCGCGCCGAGGGGCTGCAGGTCTGCCCGACCGAAGACGGCGCGCACCGGCTGGCCGACGATGCCGCGATCGAGGCTCAACAGCCGGGCCGCCGCGGTGTTGATCGTCGTGATGGCGCCCGCCGCATTGATCGAAACGACGCCGGTGGCGATGCGCTCGAGAATGGTTTCGATGTACCGGCGGCGTCCCTCCACCTCGAGGTGCTTGCGCTCGAGCTCGATCGTGGACCGGTCGACTTTGCGGCGGCTGGTCGCCAACTCACCGGCCATCGCGTTGAAGGCTTCGGTCAGAGCGCCGAACTCGTCGTTGCTTTGAGGCTCGACACGCTGATCGAGCCGTCCGGCGCCAATCTCCCGAGCCGCCGCCGACAGCATCAGCACCGGGCGCGTGATCCGCTTCGCCAGATACGACCCCATCCACGTCGCGCCGAACAGAATGAGCAGCGTCACCATCAGGAAGATGGAGAGGTACAGGCCGGTCATGGGTCGCTTGAGCACGCGCAACTGGTTGTAGCTTTCGAACGCCTGCGTCATCCGCCGCGAGCGCATCGCCAGTTCCCCCGTGAGGTAGTCGGTCGCGACCACCACCCCGGCCGCGCGGCCATCCTTCGCGCGAATCACCGCCGCGGCACGAAGAAAGTCGCCCGCCGAGCCCTGTGTCTCAATCGATCGTGTCTCGTTCGAGCCTGTCAAGGCCTGGGCTGCCAGCCGATCCGCGGCGGCGCGGCTGTATCCCGGCGGCAGGTCGGGTGCGGCCACGTCGAGCACCGGCTCCAGGCCGGGCAGCGTCCCGGTGTCGGGCCCGACGCGGTACACCTCGACCATCTTGACGCGCTGGCCGGTCACGTCGGGCGCGATCAGCGCGCGAATCGGCCCCACGTCCTCGTCGGTGAGATCCACCCGCGCCAGCGCCCGCGCGATGCGGCTGGCGTGATCGCTGACGAGCATCAGGCGCTCGTGATAGTAATCGCCCGCGATCTGATTCGCCCCCGCCAGAATCTCGTCCATCGGGGCGTTGAACCACTGATCGATGTTGGTGCGAATCAGTTCGCTCCCGATCATGAGGACGAGCACAGCGGGCACGAGCGTCATGCCCAGCAGCAAGGCGACCAGCTTGGCGCGGAAGCGCGCGAAGGGCAACGCCCGCCGCCGCTCGACGATCAGCTTCACGACGTTGCGCGCCAGCACGAACACCAGGCCGACCAGCATCGTCAGGTCGGCCGCCGACAGCGCGTAGAGCACGAACTCCGTCAGGAAACCCGGCGAGAAGGCTGACGAGCGGTTCGCGAGCGCCAGGATGCCGAGGAGCGCGGCCACGAGGATGCCGATGCCAGCGAGAATCAGGCGGGGGTTATCGCGAAACGGACGGCGGGCGCGCGGAGCCGGCGGTGGCGGCCCGCTGGAGCGTCGCGGCTTCATCGGCGTGACGGTGGCGGGCATAGCAGCTTTCAGCTACCGGGCCGTGGGCTATCAGCACAGCTGATGGCCAGGAGGATCCTCTTCATTCCTTGGCGTTCAGCAGGTCCTTCAACTCGCTCATGAACTCGCCGATGTCGCGGAAGTCGCGATAGACCGACGCGAAGCGCACGTACGCGACTTTGTCGAGCGACTTGAGCTCTTCCATCACGAACGACCCGATTTCGGCCGTGGCAATTTCCTTTTCCGGCCGCTCCTGCAGGGTCGTTTCCACACGGTCGCCGACGGCTTCCAGAGCAGCGACGCTCACGGGACGCTTCTCGCAGGCCTTGAGCAATCCTCCCACGAGCTTCTGCCGATCGAACCGCTCGCGGGTTCCGTCTTTTTTCACGACCATGTACGGAATCTCGTCGATCCGCTCGTAGCTGGTGAAGCGCTTCCCGCACCCGAGGCACTCGCGCCGGCGGCGGATGACTTCCCCCTCCCGGCTTTCGCGCGAGTCGACCACCTTGTCGCCCAGATGCGCGCAGTACGGGCACTTCATGGCTCAGACCGTGCGGCCCGACTCGGCCTCGCTCACGAGCTGCCGCATCCCGGTCAGGTTCAGGCCGGCCTGCGCCGCGAAGACCAGCCCGAGCGACAGCGCGGAGCCGACCGAGAACGCGTGCAGCACGATCGCCCCGCCCACCGCCGCGCCCTGTGGTGCACCGAAGAACTGCGTCACGCCAAAACGAAATGCTTCGTGAAAACCGCCAATCGCGCCTGGTGTCGGGATCGCCACACCGATCACGAGGAACGCGATCAGCAGGAATGAGCCGGTGAACGGGACCGCCAGGTGAAAGGCGACCGCGACAGCCCAGATCCCCAGAGCGATGCAGAGCCACAACGGAAACGACCAGGCCAGGGCCACGAGCAAGCGTCTGGGACGGCGGATCGCTGCGAGGCCGGCGACAAACTTGCCGACAATCCGCGACAGCAGCCCCGCAAACGTCGACGGGAGGACGGCTTCGGCGCGCTTCAGCGCCCGAGTGACTTTCTCCGGGTGCCCGGCGAGCACGAACAGTACGACCAGCGCGAACACCGCCACGACAGCCGAGACACCCCCGGCCCATTTCACTGCGGCAAAAGCCGTGGGGTTGGCCGAGCTCAGGTCGCGCCCGGACACGAACACGAAGGAGGCGAGCAGCACCAGGACAGTGAGCAGGTCGAGCAGCCGCTCGAGAATGACCGTCGCGAACGCGCCCGTCGCGCTGATCGGCGCATACCGCGACAGAAAGTAGGGGCGGACCAGTTCACCCGCGGCCGAGGGCAGCACGCCGCGCGCGGCGAACCCGACCGCGGTCGCACGGAACGCATTGGCGAAGCTCGTCTTGGCGATCGGCTCGAGCAGATACTGCCACCGCAGCGCCCGCACCCCGAGATTCACGAACATCGAAGCGAACGAGATCGCGAGCCATAGTGGCTCCGCGTGTCGAATCTCCCTCGCGACGACTCTCAGGTCGACCGCGCGGAGAAAGAGGGCAATCAGACCGATGGCCAGCGCGAGAATCACGAGCGTTCGAATGTGTATGCGCATGAGATCCGGAGTGCAGCCTCTACTATAACCTTCTAGCGACCCCCGTGCCGCCGTGCCGCTACATGTTGTTGTTGTGAATCAGCGCCGCACCCTGTAGAATCCGGGCCTTTCCGTTCGAGGAATTCTTGCCACTCACCGCGCCTGTCCTCAACACCACCCTTGCCCGTCGCGCGCCCACCCAGACGGGGAAGGTTCGTGACATCTACGACTTCGGCGATCGATTGCTCATCGTTGCCACTGATCGGATATCGGCGTTCGACTACGTGCTCGCGTCCGGTATTCCCGACAAGGGCAAAGTCCTCACGCAGATCTCCGCCTTCTGGTTCGGGCGCACGCGCGGCATCGTCCCGAATCATCTGATCGCCACCGATCCGGCCGGCTTTCCCGACGAGGCGAAGGCCGAGGCGTCCCTGCTCGAGGGCCGCTCGATGCTGGTGACGAAAACCGAACCGCTGCCGATCGAGTGCGTGGCGCGCGGCTATCTGGCGGGATCGGGCTGGAAGGACTACCTGGCCACCGGCGAGGTGTGCGGCATCCCATTGCCGTCCGGCCTGCGCGAATCGGATCGACTGCCCGAGCCGATTTTCACGCCCGCGACCAAGGCGCAGTCCGGACACGATATCAACATCGGTGAAGCGGCCGCGGCGGAGCTCGTCGGCGCGAAGGTCCTCGGGCGCGTCAAGGATCTCACACTGCGGTTGTACGCGGAAGGCGCCGCGCATGCGGAATCGTGCGGCATCATTGTCGCCGACACGAAGTTCGAGTTCGGCCTGCTACCCGCCGCCGCGCGCGGGGTCCCGGCCGACGAGCGCGTGCTGCTGATCGATGAAATCCTGACGCCTGATTCTTCACGCTTCTGGCCGCGCGACGGGTACTCCGCCGGCGGGCCTCAGCCAAGCTTCGACAAACAGTTCGTCCGCGACTACCTCGAACGCATCAAGTGGAACAAGCAGCCGCCCGTTCCGTCTCTGCCCGACGACGTGATCGCGAAAACCCGGGACAAATACGTGGAGGCGTTCAGACGCCTCACTGGACACGATCTGGCGTGATCAGCGAACGACTCGAGAAGCTCGTCGAGGAGATGGTGGAGAAAGGCGTGCACTTCGACGACGCCGTCCACGAGTTCGAAAAGCGCTTCATCACCCGCGTGCTCGGAAGATACGACGGGAGCCTGACCAAGACCGCCTGCTCACTCGGCATGCACCGCAACACGCTGACCCGCAAGATGGGCGAGTATCGGATCAGGAAACGGGCAGGTTAGGCCAGCTCAGCCGCCTCCGGCTGGGGCTGCCGGGCTGGCCGTGAAAGCCCCTTGACGCCGGAACCAGGTCGCCTATAATTAGCAGTCGTCAACGGCGAGTGCTAACGCACCCGCAGCAGTCAGAAGCGTTGGCGTCTTCGCAGGCCCGACCGTGGGTCAGGCGATCGCAAAGGCCCCACAACATCACGAGAGACCGGAGTAGACAGTCATGAAATGCAGACCGCTGCACGACCGCATCATCGTTCAACGTATCGATGAGGGCGAACAGAGAGTCGGCGGGATCATCATCCCCGACTCGGCGAAAGAGAAGCCACAGCAAGGGAAGGTCATCGAAGCCGGCAACGGCAAGGTCAAGGACGACGGCCAGCGGATTCCGCTCGACGTCAAGGCCGGCGACAAGATTCTCTTCGGCAAGTACTCGGGCCAGGAAATCAAGCTCGATGGTGAGGAATTCCTCATCATGCGCGAAGACGAAGTGCTGGCCGTCATCGAAGACAGCGACAAGTCGTAGGCCGGGCCTTTATTGGGCGCGGCAACAGACCAGCGGACCTCAGGGTCCCACCCGCGCTGAGCTACTACAGGAGAAGAGTCAGATGGCAAAACAGATTGTGTACGGCGAGCAGGCACGGCAGGCCGTGCTGCGCGGCGTCAACCAGTTGGCCGATGCGGTGAAA
>JAHFUL010000012.1 GCA_023265155.1 Acidobacteriota bacterium | reverse complement strand
CGAGGTTCGAAATCCCGGTGAGCCCGGACTGGACGATGGGATAGAGCCCATTCGAAAACTGCCGCTCGATCGCTCCGGGCGGGAGGGGCGCGAGCCCCAAAGCGATCGCCAACGCCACGACGGCGACCCGCAGCCGCGGGATTGTCATTGCGCTAGAGTTAAATACGTAAGGCACTAACAGATCAACAACTTAGCCGTCCGACGTGGCTGGCGGGTCCTTCACACAACCGCTGGTCTTCCCCCCACATGGGCTGCGAACTCGATCGGCCAGGGTTGTGAAGGAACGCTATAAATACCTATAATGTCTTAAAGAGTCATATATTGGAAGGCTCTTGAGAGCCCGGCGTTCAACCGATAGATGAAGAGAGTCGAAACGACATGAGCATGCCTCGGCACCACCGTATTCTTCTGGCGGTCGCCCTTGCCGTCTCGCAGGGCTTTCCGCTTTTGGCGAAGCAGTCGAGCCCCCCCGCGCCGGCCCCGTCCGGTCGCACGATTGGGGCCTCGGACGTGCCCGCTCAGGCACCGGCCAGACGTCCGCCGACCGGAGCGCGCCAGTCGGCGTTCGGCGAGATTGAGGTCAGGGCACTCGATTCCGGCACCGGTCTGTTGCCACACAGCGTGGTGCGGCTGCGCGATACGCGCACGGGACGGATCACGGACACCAAGCTCACCGACGCATCGGGAACCCTCACGTTTCTCCGCGTCGAGCCCGGCAACTACGTGGCGGAACTGGTCCTGGACAACGGCAAGGTTCTCGCCGCGAGTCAGCTCATTACTGTCGATGCCGGCGATGCGCTCTCAACAATTGTGAAGCTGCCGATGAGGGTCCGCTCACTCGCCGGCCTCATCGGAAACAAGGCGGGCGCAGCCGCGATCGTCGCCGGCACCGCCGCAGCGGCCGGAGTCCTCGCGACCCGTATCAGCGACTGCGTCAGTCCGCCGTGCGCGAACTGAAACCGGAAGGCTGATGGCGACCCCTCCAGGGAACACAAAAACCGGCTCGGGCGCGGCCGGCGGTCCCGTATCGCCGCATCCTGAGGCGCACGCGCCGGCTGGCGACGGAGAGGTTCATCTCCTCGATCGGCTGGCTGTCGTCTATCGGTATCGCCAAATCGCGTTTGCCGTGTTCGTCCTGACCACGCTCACCGTGATGCTCCAGGGCTACACGAGCGTCAAGATCTATCGAGCGCAGGCGCAGCTGCGGATCGAGCCCGAACGGTCGTCGGCCCTGCCCGGGTCGATGCAGTCCGACGTGGCGTTCGAGGATCCGGAGATCTACTACCAGACGCAGTACAAGATCATCAAGAGCCGCGACGTCGGCCGGCTCGCGGCTACACGATTGAAGCTCGCCACGGTACCCGAGTTCAATGGCAGCGAGGCACCGCCGTCCACCCCTTTGACGGTTCTCCGCGGACTCCGGGAGCGGCTGACGGGAATGGTCCGCCCCAAGCCCGTCGTGGATGCGCCGAACGCCGACGAAACGCCTGACGAAGCGTCGCTCGTGAACGGGTTCCTCGGCCGGGTCTCGGTCGAGCCTGAACGTCAGACCCACCTGGTGGACGTGTTCTTCGATGCGCGCGATCCGAGGTTCGCCGCCGATGCGGCCAATGCGCTCGTGGACGTCTACGTCGAGCAGAATCTCGCATGGAAGCAGTCGAGCACGCAGAACATGATTGCGTTTCTCGACAAGGAGGTCGAAAAGCAGAAGCTGAAGGTCGGCGAAGCCCAGCGAAGCCTCGGCGACTACCGCGAGAAGCAGAACGCGATGTCGCTCGATCAGCATCAGAACGTCGTGACCTCCAAGCTCACGAAGTACAACGACGACGCGATGCAGGCGAAGAACAAACTGTCGCAGAAAGAAGCGATCTACAGGCAGGTGCAGGCGCCAGGTGCCGCCGACTCGTTGGGCATCATCCAGTCCGACCCGACGGTCCAGACCCTCAAGACCCAGCTCGATGCGCAGAACAGCGAGCGGGTGCAGCTCCTCGGACCCTATCTCGAGATGCATCCGAAGGTCGTGGAAATCAACGCGAAGATCGCCGAAACCACCCGGCAGCTCAAACTGGCGAAGGACAGGGCCGTCCTGGGGGTCAGGAACGAATATGAATCGGCGGTCATCGAAGAGCAGAACGCGAGTCGCGCACTCGCTCTGGCAAAGGCCGAATCGGTCGACATCAGCCGCAAAGGGATTGACTACGGCGTCATGGAGCGGGAGTCGCAGAGCAACGAGGAAACGCTCAACGCGCTCCTGCAGCGTCAGAGCGAGCTCCGGGTCACCAGCAACAGCAAGGACAACAACGTCAGCGTCATCGAGCGCGCCGAGGTCCCGGGCAGCCCGATGAGCGCGGGCGGCCGTCGCACGTGGCTCGTGGCGCTGATGATCGGGCTCGTCGCGGCGCTCGGTGTGGTGTTCGTCCTCGACTACATGAACGACACCATCAAGACCCCGGAGGACATCTCGCGGCAGCTGAAGATCCCCTTCCTGGGATTGATTCCTGCGGTCCGCGGCGACAAGCATCCACTGCTCAGCTCAGCGCAGGTGCCGCACGACTTCGGCGAGGCGTTCCGCTCGCTTCGGACGTCGCTCATCACGACGTTCCAGGGTGAGGGCGCGAAGGTCCTGGTGGTCACCAGCGCGCAGCCCCTCGAAGGGAAAACCACGACGGCGGTCAACATTGCGATGGCGCTCGCCTACGGCGGTGCCCGGGTGCTGCTCGTCGACGCCGACATGCGCCGTCCCGGCATGCATCGCGCGCTGCGCCTGACCAACGAGCGCGGGCTCTCGCAGGTGCTCACCGGCCAGGCCCGTGTCCGCGACGTCATTCAGCGGACCGTGGATCCGAACCTGCTCGCGGTCACCGCCGGGAAAACCCCGCCCAATCCGTCCGAGCTGCTCGCCTCCGAGCGCATGAAGACGCTCATCACCAACCTCTCGCATGGGCCGTTCGACTGGATCCTGATCGACACGCCGCCCGTGCTGGCGGTGACCGACGCCGTGATTCTCGCGCCGGCCGTCTCCGGCGCGGTGTTCGTCATCGGCGCCGAGATGACGCGGCGGCGTCTGGCCGAACGGGCCATCGAGACGCTGCAGTCGAGCCGTCCGCGGCAGATCGCGGCGGTGCTGAACCGGGTCGATTTCGTGCGGAACAAGTACTACTATTCGCGCCACTACGGCCAACAGTACAAAAACTACTACGCTGAAGCGATCTAGACCCGCCCCCGCCTGGCCGCTCGTCGCGGCCGTCGCCTGGGCGCTCTTCGCCTTCGGAGGCCTCTACGCCTGGACGCTCGTGCCGCTCGCCGTCTTTCTCCTCGCCGGCCTGATCATCATCCGCCCGCCGATCTTCGGCGCGCACTCGCCGCTCGACGCCGCCCTTGTCATCTGTCTCCTCGTCGTCACGGTTCAGCTCTTGCCTCTGCCGCCCGGCGCACGCGCCACGCTGTCACCTCACCTGGATGGACTCGACCATGCCTTGCTGGTCGAGAACCCGGACGCGGCCCCATCGCGCCGGCCGTTGAGCATCAGTCCGGCCGGAACAGCGGTGAGCGTCGCGTACCTGGGGATGCTGATTTCGTCGTTCTGGCTCGCCCGCCGTGTCTTCGAGCGCGGCGGCGTCCGCCAGGTCGTCCGATCGGTCGCCTGGCTCGGTTTAGCAGTCTCGGTCGTCGCGTCCGTGCAGCTCGCCACCTCGCCCCTCCTGATTTATGGGTTCTGGCGTCCGGAAGACGCGAGCGCGCGTCCGTTCGGCCCGTTCGTCAATCGGAACCACATGGCCACCTGGCTGATCCTCGCCATTCCCCTCACCTGCGGCTACCTGATGGCGCACGTGCGCGCCCGGATGCACCGCCAGTCGACGAGCGATCGTGCCCTCGTCCGCGCCCTGGATTCGACGGCCATCTGGCAGTCGGGCGCTGGCGTCACGATGGTGTCGGCGCTCTTCGTCTCGCTGTCGCGCTCGGGGGTGATCGGTCTCGTCGTGGCGACCGTCACAGGCTTCGCGCTGGCGCGGACGAAGCTCGGCGCCGTCAGGGCGAAGTGGCTCGCCGGAGCGGCGGTCTTCGCGCTCGTCATCGCGACCTATCTCGCAAACTTCGATCAGCTGGCCACGCGCTTTGCCGAAGCGCTCGAGCTCGGCACCGAGCGGACGGAGATCTGGCGGCAGACCTTGCCGATTGTGCGCGATTTCGCGGGCACGGGCACCGGGACCGGCACGTTCAACAGGGCCATGCTGGTGTATCAGCAGGGCGATCGGCAGCTCCTGTTCAACCAGGCGCACAACCAGTACCTGCAGATCGCCGCTGAGGGGGGCCTTCTGGTCGGGCTTCCTGCGTTCTCGGCGGTCATCGCCCTGCTCCTCCTGCTCACCGAACGCCTCAGGCGCGACACCACGGTGCTCTTCTGGATACGAGCAGGCGCCGCCGCCAGTCTCATCGCCGTCGCCGTGCAGAGTCTGTGGGAGACGGGCTTGCGCATGCCCGCCAACGGCGTGCTCTTCGCCGTCTGCGCGGCACTGGCGGTTCACCAGGAAGAGGGGACTGGGGACTAGGGATTGGGGATTAGGGATTAGAGCTGTTTGCTCTTCGGTGTAGCACGTCGTCCTGAGTCCTTCGTCCTTGGTTCCTCCGTCCGTCCTTTTGGACCGACGGAACGGGTACGACCAAGTACCAAGGACCAAGGACGACCAGGGACCAAGCGACGGACCAAGGACTCCGAACAAAGGACCAAGGACCCACCAACAGCTCCTCACCTACACCCACGTGAAAAGTGCGGTAGGGAGCGCGCGCGCGGAGCGCTCAGCTCACGATCGAGCGAAAGAGGAACTGTCTCGCGGGAGGGTGCCGGAAGAGCGCCCGAATCAGATCGCGGTGCTGATTGAACCGCATCGTCGATCGCACGATCGGCATGATGCCGTCGGTGAGTGCCAGGTTGAAAAACCCGTCAATCTCGTCGTCCGATAGGCGCGTGACCGCCCGCCGCAACTCGGCTTGCGTCTGCAGCTCGTCGGCAATCCGGACGCGCCAGGCGTCCTCGTACCCGGCGAGAGCGGCCGCGTCCAGACGATCGCGGCGAAGCGCCTCGCTGCCGGTGTCTGCGGCCAACGCCGCACTCAGGATGCTGTAGTAGATACCGCCGCCGGTCGTCGGCTTGACGAGCCCGGCCGCATCGCCGACGACAAGGAGCCGGTTGGCATAGATGCTCTCGATGGAGCCGAGCGGCAGGATCTTCTGACGCGGCGTACAAGCCGCGGCAGACACTCCACAGCGATCGCGCACCCGGGCGAGGAATCGGCGATAGCAGCCGGCCGCATCCATTGAGGCCATGACGCCTATCCGGACACTGGCAGCGCCTGAAGGCCGGTACACGGGCACGACCCATGCGAAGCCGTCCGGTGCCACGAGCCGGCCGAAGTGCAACTCCACATCCAGGGGCGGCGTCACGGCGGGTAGCTCGGCCTGTGCGGTCTGCAGATGCAACGCAGGCAGGCCGAGGCCCAACCGGCGCTGAAGCGCGTAGGTGGCCCCGCACGCGAGCACCGCCAGGCGGGCGCTGACGAACCGTTCTCCAACGATGGCGCGCACCTCGTTCGCATCCGTTTCGAGGGAAGCGACGCGGGCACCGGTCATGATCGTCGCTCCGGCCGCCATCGCACGGGCGGCCAGCGCGCGATCGAACGCCGGCCGATCGATCACGGTCGCGACGGGCACCTGGCTCGCGTACGGTACGGTGAGCCCAGAAGGGGAGACGAACCGGGCAGCCGACAGAGTGTTCAGGGCAGGGTCGCGCGGAAGATCGAACTCGGCAAAGCTCTCGGACGCCAGAATGCCCGTGCAGTGAACCGGATCGCCGACGTGCTCGTGCTCTTCGCAGACGAGAACGTGCGCGCCGCTCCTGGCGAGGCGCTCCGCAGCAAAGAGTCCGGCAGGCCCGGCGCCTGCAACGAGGACATCCACCGCCAGATGTGTCATGACCAGATGTTTCAGGAGACTAGACGACCTTTGAACATTATAAAGGCGTTCTTTATGCGGAGGCGGCTCACGCTATCAGCCCGTGGTGAAAGTCATATCGGGCTGTTGCAGTCCTAGGCCCAGGCAGAGAAGGGGTCAGACCCCCCGTTGTTTTCGGCCATCGCAAAGGGGTCTGACCCCTTCTTCGAGCGGCAACGCACGTGCGCCACGGACTGCTAGATGTTCCGCTTGGGCGCTTCCCACTGACCGCGCCAGCTGATCCAGAACGAGAGCAGGATCAACTTGAGATCGAGACAGAGGCCGGCCCGCTTGAGATAGAGGCGATCGAGCCTGAACTTGTTGTGGCGCGCGATGTCGCGAGGCGCATAGACCTGTGTCAATCCGGTCAGTCCCGGCCGTACGCGGTGCCGCTCCACATAGCCGGGCACATCGCTGAGGGCGACGAGCGTCCCGTCGCCGCGGACGTCGACTTCGCCCGGTCGCAAGGGCCTGGGCCCGACGAAGCTCATGTCTCCCACGAGAATGTTCCAGAGCTGCGGCAACTCGTCCATCGCCGTGGCTCGCATGAACCGTCCAGTCCGCGTGATCCGTGGATCGGCGGTGGCCGCCTGGACAGCGCCAGTGTCCCGCTCGGCGTCAGGAATCATCGACCGGAACTTCAGGGCCATGAACACGCCGCCGCCGCGCCCGACTCGCGACTGCGCGAAGAAGATCGGCCCACCGTCCTCGAGCTTGATCGCGAGCGCAATCGCCCACCAGACGGGAGCTGACACGAACAGACCCACGCCGGACAACAGCACATCGAACAGTCGCTTGATCATGCTGCTCGCGCCACACCAGTCACGCGGAGGAGGAGGTCGTAATAGCGCTGGACCGCCGCGCGACGGTCGAACTGCCACGCCGCTTTGCGCGCGTTCTCGCCCATGACGCGCGCCTGCCCTGGGTCGTCGTAGAGCGCCGCAACGGCTTTCGCGAGCGCGTCAGGGTCACCCGGGGTCGCCGGCACGCCGCAGTGATGCTCCCTGGCGATCGCCGCCACCTCGCAGCTCGCGTCGACGGCCGCGACGTACGGTCTGCCGGCGGCCAGAATGCCGTAGAGCTTGCTGGGAACGATGTAGCCCTCTATTCCTGCCTTCAGCGACACGAGAAACGCGTCCGCGGTCGCGAATGACTCTGCAAGTCTGGCCTTGGGCTGATACGGAAAGAACCGGACGTTCGCAAGGCCTCGCCGCGCGACATCTATCTCGAGGGATCTCCGACGGGCGCCCTCCCCGACAATGGCAACGACGAGCTTGTCCTTCGACGTCAGGCGCGACACGGCCTCGATGAGGACGTCGAGGTTCTGGGACATGCCGACATTCCCGGAGTGCATGAGCACGAACCGGCCGGTCAGTCCATGTTCGCGTGAAAACGCGTTGTCCCGCGGGCCTGGAATAATCGCCTCGCAGTCGGCCCAGTTGTGAATGACCTCAATCTTCGACGGGTCGGCGCCCTTCTCTTCGACGAGCCGGCGGCGCATGCGCTCTCCCAGCACCACCACGGCGTCGGCCTGACCGATGAGGCGCCGGTTGACGCGGTCGAGCGCGCGATTGACAGACGAGCTGTGAAAATGCTCGAGGAGCGAGGTAACCTCCGGAAACACGTCCTCGCAGAGAAATACGAACCGCGCGCCTGCGCGCCGTGCGGTCCAGAGGCCGGCAAGGCCCACGATCGGTGGATCGGTCAGCGCCACCACCACGTCGGGCCTCGCCAGATACCGGCCCGCCAGATTGGATGAACCGAAGTACGTGAGGTAATTCGCGGCCCGGCCAGCCAATCGCCCTGGCCAGAAGCGTGTCCCGTTCGCGCGAAGAATCGTCACACCGTTCCGGGTTTCCCGGCTGACCAGCCTCGCACTTCGCGCGCTCGCCTCCGCGCCATGAACGGCCCGCCCGGCCACCACCGACACCTCGCACCCATGTCGCGCGACCAGATCCTCGGCGAGCTCGGTCAGCAGCTGACCGGTCGCGGCCTGGTCTGGCCAGTAGGACCGGTTGAAGAACGAGATGTGCATCAACGGAAGGAGTGATGGAGTGATGGGGTGATGGGGTGACGAGGTGACAGGGTCATGGAGTGATGGGGCGACGTGGTCATGGAGTGATGGAGTGATGGGGTGATGGGGTGACGAGGTGACAGGGTCATGGAGTGATGGGGCAACGTGGTCATGGAGTGATGGGGCGACGGGGTCATGGAGTGATGGGGCGACGGGGTCATGGAGTGATGGGGCGACGTGGTGACGGAGTGAGCTGGCGACAAGGCCATGAAGCGAGTCATTGCGTGACGGGCAGCTGCGCCTGCGACTGCGATCGCACAGACTTGTACCAGACGATCGTCTGCCTCAGCCCTTCACGGAAGTCGGTCGTCGCCTTGAACCCGAATGCCTCCGCGGCGCGGCTCACATCGAGACTGCGGCGCGGCTGGCCGTCGGGCTTCGTCGGATCAAAACGGATGTGGCCACGGAATCCCGACAGTTCGGCGACGAGCTGCGCAAGGTCACGGATACTGATCTCGAATCCTGCACCGATATTGACGGGATCCGGGCTGTCGTAGTGCTCCGTCGCTCTGCACACGGCTTCCGCGCAGTCCTCCACGTACAGGAACTCCCGCGTTGCGCGGCCGGTCCCCCAGCAGACGAGCTCAGAGTCTCCGAGCTCGATCGCCTCGACACACTTTCGGATCAGCGCCGGAATCACATGCGAGGAAGAGGGATCGAAATTGTCATGGGGTCCGTACAGATTGACCGGCAGCAGATGGATCGCGTTCATGCCGTACTGCTCGCGGTACGCCTGGCCCTGGACGAGCAGCATCTTCTTCGCAATTCCGTACGGGGCGTTTGTCTCTTCCGGGTACCCGTTCCACAGATCGCTCTCCCGGAACGGCACGGACGCCAGCTTCGGATACGCGCAGATGGTTCCGAGGCCGACGAATTTCTCGACGCCCGTGCGCCGCGCCTGTTCCATGACCATGGCGCCCATCATGACGTTCTCGTAGAAAAAGCGGCCGGGCGACGCCCTGTTGGCGCCGATGCCCCCCACAACCGCAGCCAGATGAATGACGACGTGCGGCCGGAAGTCCTCGTACATCCGTTGCACGTCGCTTGCGCAGGTCAGGTCGTACTGTGCCTTGCGGGGCACAAGCACATCAGCACTCCCGCGGCGTCTCAACGCGCCGACGACATGGCGTCCCAGGAACCCCGCGCCTCCGGTCACGACGATGCGGCGGACGGTAAGGTCCATTTACACAACTCCAGTCAGGTGATGCAGGGGCCGAGTGACGGGCACCCTCGTTCGCTCCAGCACGTGATCGCCGATGACCAGCACGTCCATGTGCGTTCGAAGAAAGCAGTCGATCGCCTGGTGGGGCGTGAGCACGATCGGTTCGTTTTCATTGAACGACGTGTTCAGCACGATCGGCACGCCGGTGATGCGCTCGAAGGCCTTGATGAGCCGCCAGTACCGGGGGTTCGACCGCTCGGACACCGTCTGGAGCCGTCCCGATCCGTCCACGTGGGTCACGGCTGGCACGACGCTCTGCTTGTCGGAACGCACAGGATAGACCTGCAGCATGTAGGGGTCGGCGGACGCCCCGACGAAGTAATCGTCCAGCCGCTCTTCGAGGATCGATGGCGCGAACGGACGGAACTTCTCTCTGAACTTGATGCGCGTATTGATGGTGTCGCGCATATCCGCCCGCCTGGGGTCCGCGAGGATGCTGCGGTTGCCGAGCGCGCGGGCGCCCCACTCCATTCGACCCTGGAACCAGCCGACAACCCGCCCGCCCGCCAGCTGCGCCGCGGTCCAGGCGTCGAGAGCATCGGCGTCGTTCCAGGTCCGATGCGCGCATCCATGCGAGTCGAAGACATGGCGCTGCCGATCCACCGCCGCGGCGACCGCCGCGTCGTCGGCAGCCGGGCCCCAGTAGGAGTGCTCCATCACGAACGAGCGCGGACAGGACGAGGCCTGATGCGACGCCGCGAACGCCGCGCCGAGCGACGTGCCGTTATCGCCCGATGCGGGCTGGATGAACACATTCCGGAAGCGGGTGCGCTCACGGATCTTGCCGTTTGCCACGCTGTTCATGGCGCAGCCGCCCGCCAGACACAGGTTCGTCGCCCCGGTCGTCTTCTGCACGTGCGTCAGGACATGGAATTCCGCATCCTCGAAGACCGCTTGAAGCGACGCGGCGATCGCCTCGTGCAGCGGCAGCACCGGTTCGTCGGGGCGGCGACGTGGTCCGAGCAACGCTTCGAGCTTCGGCGTGAACACTTGCCCGATTAGCGGCTCTCCATCGTCCCACGTCATCTGGACACCTTCCGACCAGTGCGAGAAGTACGTCAGGTCGAGCTCGAAGGCGCCTTCGTCTCGCAGGTGCACGAGCTCGTTCAGCTTGGCGACCAGTCGTGGCTCGCCGTAAGGCGCGAGACCCATGACCTTGAATTCGTCGCCGTATTTCGGGAAGCCGAGATACTGCGTAATCGCCAGGTACAGCAGGCCAAGGGAATGTGGAAAGAAGATGCGACGATCGACCGTCAGGGCTGTCCCGCGAACGCGGCCCCACGACGTGCTCACGAAGTCTCCGAACCCGTCGATCGCGCACACCGCAGCCTCGTCGAACGGACTGACGAACGCGGCGCTGGCCAGATGCGCGGGATGATGCTCGATGAACCGCATTCTGTCCTTGACAGTTGCTGGATCGAGCTTCAGGGATTGGGCGAGGGTCTCCGGGAGGCCGCGCAGGCGAGCCAGGTTCTTCACGCGGTCGGACACCGTTGCGCGAGGGCGGTGCCTCGCCAGAAACAACGCCTTCCGCCACCAGTGCGCCTTTGGATCGCGTGACACCGCAAAGAGGTCGACATCCGCGGCCTCGAGGCCGCCCAGCCGGAGACAGGACGCCGCCGATTGATGGGGGAAGCCGGCGCAGTGCTTGATCCGTCGGAAGCGCTCCTCCTCGACCGCCGCAATCAGCCGTCCGTCGACGACGAGCGCCGCCGACACGTCGCCGTGATAGGCGTTGAGTCCGAGGACGTTCATGCGTGCACCAACGCTGCCGAGAGCTCACTGATCACGCGGCCGGCAAAGTGCCGCGTCTCGAATTCCGCCCGCACCCGCGCCTGCCCCGCCCGCCCCATGGCCGCGCACGTGTGCGGCTCCTGGAACAGCCGGATGAGCGTCGCCGCCAGCGCGTCCCGCCGGACCGGATCCACGATGATCCCCGTGACGCCGTCCTCGACGATTTCTGCCGCGGCACCTGGCGCCGCGACGCAGGCCTTGCCCGCCCGCATCGCCTCGAGGTAGGCCAGACCAAATCCCTCGCCGACACTCGGCATGGCGAAGAAGGCGGCCGCGCGATAGAGGCCTTCGAGCGCGCTCGTCGACACACGCCCGGCGAACTTCACGGCGTCAGTCAACCCCAGCGATGCGACCAGTGCTTCGAGTCGAGCCCGATCGTTGCCCTCCCCCACGATCAGCAGTTCGGCGGACGGGACCGATCGGCGCACCTGCGGCCATACGTCGATCAGCGCATCGTGCCCCTTGTATCGTTCGCTGGCGGCCAGCCGGCCAACGATCAGCGCGTAGCCTGACGCGATGGGCGGTTCAGCAAGGGCCGCCGGCGAGACGCTCAGATGGCAGACGCGGATGTCCGCGGCCGCGTATTCCGGATTGATCTCCTTGAACCGGCTGACCGTCCACCGGGAGTTCGCCAGCAGTACGGTGGCGCGATCGAGGGCGCGCCGTTCGCGCGCGCGCATCCGCTGCCAGACCTCAATCCCGTGAAAGAAGAACGCCAATCGTGCTCCGCGCATCTCCAACGCCAGCGCCAGCGGCGCCAGGTGGACATGGAGGACAACGACGAGCAGGCCGTCCGACGCCGATCGAGCCCGCGCCAGCACCCACGCGGACAGGCGCGTGCGGCTCCCGCCGGCCGATCGAAAGGTCGCGCGACCGAGCGATCTCTCGGGCGGAATGCCGCCGTCGAGCGCCCAGACATCGATCGTGACGATCTTGCCAGGCGTGCCAGGCTCGCCAGAGGGTGTCAGCTCTTCGAGCGCGGCAACGAACTGGCGTGACACTTCCGAAATGCCGTCCGCGCCGTCGATGGCGGGCGTGAGCACGAGAACCTCGCGGATCCCGTTCATGTCACGCGACCTGACGCCTCGCCGACAAGGCGCCGGCATAGCACGCGGCCATGGCCGCTCCGATCCGGCGCCAATCGTATCGTTCGCGCGCCACTCGCGCGCCGCGAGTGCCCATGGATGTGGCCATCGCGGGATCAGCGATGAGCGAGGACAACGCGTCAGCAATGGAGCGGGTGTTCTGCGGCACCCAGAAACCACATCCCTCGTCGGCCACCTCGCGCCAGGGGCACGTCTCGGTGACAACCACAGGCTGGCCAACCGCCATGGCCTCGACGACCGAGGTGCCGAAGTTCTCCGAATCGGAGCACATCACCAGCGCCGTGGCCTCACGAAGCAGCGCCCACTTCTCGTCGTCCGCCAGTGTCCCGACGATCTTCACGGCAGACCCCAGTCGCGCGAGCCGCGACCCAAGACGCGCAAGGCCTCCCTCGTCTGGCCCCGCCAGAATCAGCGTCGCCGAGGGGTAACGCTCACGGACCAGCGTGAACGCGTCAGTGAGCAGATCCAGCCGCTTGATCGGATGGAGCCGCCCGAGAAAGACGATCATTGGATCGCCGGCCGCGATGCCCAGTCGCTCGCGTGCGCCCGATCGCGCACGATCCGAACCGGCCAGATCGACGCCGTTTGGAATCGTGACCACGCGTGCGGGGTCCACGAGCTCTCGAAGAACGGCGGCTTCCTCATCGACCGTCGCGTGGACCCGCACGGCCCCCATGAGGTGATGCCGATCGAACAACTCGAAGGCCAGCCGCTTCCTCCAACCTCGGCGCCGCAGGGCAGCCGGCTGGAGCATGCCTCTGGGCGACACGATGAAGGGGACGCCACACTGCCGGGCCGCGCGGGCAGCCTGCCACGCCGGCACCGTCCACAGTCCGTGGATGTGGCACAGATCGGCCCGCGCGAGCGCGGTGTGAATCGGGTCGGCGATCGCGGCGTTGAAAAACACGCTGGGAAATGCGCGCCGGGCGTAGTGCACGCGAACACCCTCGTACGTATCTCCCGACGCCGTTGATCTTGTTGACGTTGCAGGCAGATCGACCGGCCCATTCGCGACCGTCGTCACCACTTCCACGCCGACGCCTGCGGCCTGCAAGCCCTGACAGAGGGCGAGGATGTTGCGCGGGGGCCCGCCGTAGACGAACGCCGGCGCAAAGTAGGGCGTGACGTGAAGGACGTGCATCAGGGGAGACCGTCAGATGCGTGCGGCGCTTCCGGGATGGGCTGCGTGAGATAGGGCGAAGCCGTTTGCCGCCGGGCCGATGCCGATTTCATCGTCAGCAGCTTGTCGACGAGCACCGCGGGCACGCCCAGATAGATGATGAGACTCATCGCGTAGCCGAGCATGTTGGCCGTGGAGCGCTCGAACAGATACAAGGCCAGCCAGAAGATCACGGTCACCGTGGCCACGGCGAGCTCGCGGTGCCCGATGATGCTGACGAAGAAGGCGTATGCGAGTCCCATCAGGAGTCCGAACACGGCCGGCGGCACGAACATGATCGGAATACCGAAGTCCAGGTACGATTCCGCCGCGTACCCAAAAGCGATGCTCGTGCCCTCGGCGCGCCCCGCGACCCAGACACCGGAATACTTTCGCACCATTTCGCTGTCGGAGGGCAGTTCCGGCTTGTCCGGAAACAAGGCTCGGGGCGTCACGACGTGCGTCACGGCCGCCCCCACAATGGCGCCGTTGGTGTGGGGGAGCACCGACGGCACCCGGGCGACCGCAAGGGCTGGATAGTAGACCACCCACATGCGATCGATCAGGCTGTCGAGCGTGCTGAGCATCTCTCCGCGATCGCTCTGGAAGAAGGCGCTGCCCAGTGAGGAGATCCGGTCCATCCGGGCGCTCTGCGACGTCGAAAAGGCGTCAATCTCGCTGAAATCCCGCCGGTACGTGGCGCGGACCCCCATCCACATCACGCTGGCCCCGATCATGACGACGAGCAGTCCGACCAGAGAGACGGCGTGCGACATCCGGCGGTGGTCGAAGATTTCGAGCAGTGCCATGACGCCGAGCACGAGCGGTTCGCGGAAGCCGGCGAAGAAGCCCGTGAATCCCAGCGCGACCTCCATCCCCAGGAGGGTCATGAAGGGCGCCCAGCGAAACACCGGGTGGCAGAGGCGGCGGAAGATCAGGAACAGCATGCCCATGCGCGCGATGGTGATCGTGAGGAAGATCTGACGGAGGGAGGGATAGTCGGCCGACAGCTGAACAATCGCGCCCTCGAACACGACCGCCACGCCGTATGCGCAGAGCAGCATCGGCCACGAAAGGACATCGTCCGGCCGTTCCTGGATGTCCATCTCTTGCCAGCGACGGCGCACCAACGACACCCCGGCGCGAACGCCAACAGCAATAGCGAGGACACAGCCCAGTCCAATCAACACCATGGGACGGTAGTCGCTCCGGTAGATCGTCGGGATGTCGCGGCCCGTCAGCCCCGCGTAAAACAGGCCGATCGTGACCTGCGTCCACTGGAACAGAAACGCCAGGAACAGCACGGGAATCCGATCGCCCGTGACCAGCAGCTTGAACCCCAGCCACAGCACGACGATCGCCGCACCACCAATCCAGTCGTCGATGAAATAGCCGACCAGGCTCGACACGAGGGCGATGCCTGCGACCTCCGTATCTCTGAATCTCAGTTTCTTCACGGGGCCACTTCTCCTGAGGGGACCGGTCTCTCAATCGCCGCGAGCGGCTCGTGCGGCTGGGCCGGAGCCGAAAACACTTCCCACCACGACTCGGCGAAGGCGGCGATGTCGAACCTGGCGAGCGACCGGTGCGCGGCGGCCCCTGCGGCATCGCGCCTCGCCGTGTCGGTGAGGAAATACGCCAGGCCCTCGGACAGACCTTCGGCCGATACATCGGAGCACACCCAACCGTCACTTTGATGGGTCACAACTTCCGGGAACGCACCGGACGCAAAGACGACCGAGGGCACGCCCGCCTGTTTCGCCTCGAGGTTCACGAGCCCAAATCCCTCGCGCAGTTCCGGCCTGGATGGCGCGCAGTGGACGTCCGCCGTCGACATCACACGCCAGACGTCATCGCACCAGCCGAGGAACTCCACGCGACCCGCCAGGTCTGGTTCCTGCGATCTCGTCCGCAGAGCCTGACGAAACTCCACGTACTCGGGGGCCGTCCATCCGTCGATGTCGCCCGCGACAGCAAGGGTCGCTGGCACGCCACGGGCGTTCAGCAAGGCAACGGCCTCGATGAGCAGATCGAGGCCCTTGCCGGGGATCACCTGGCCGACATAGACGATGCGCCCGCGCTGTGGTCGCGGCGCGACACCAGGACTTGCCGCATCGCGGCTCTGAGGCAGCGAGTTGTAGATTCGTGTCATCTTTCGGGCCGGGATCCGCAGCGCCTGCAATTCGCGCCTGGTGAACTCTGAGTTGCAGACGAACTTACTCACCAACGAATTGATCAGCCACCGCCAGTAGAACCGATAGAAGGGACTCTGATCCGGGGCGTTGCCGAGCTTCATGATGACGCGCACCCCATGCGCCCGTAAGCGCGCTAGGGCGAACAGGTTCCGGACGGGGGCGAGATGGTCCGGGAGGAGCACGTGCGTCGCGCGAAGGCGCCGCGCCGCACGCCAAAGCGACGCGCTGGACACGTGAACATCGCGCAGCATGGCGACCACCCGACGGGGTGTGAGCCCGCGGCGCCTGATGGAACCTTCGTGCCCTCCCTCGGACCACGTGGCGCCGATCCCGTCCGCCAGCGCCACGATGCGATGGTTCTCCCAGCTGTTGACGATGCAGTGGACGCGTGCACCGCGGTCGGCGAGCGCGCCGAGAACGGTGAACGCCATCCGTTCCAGCCCCGTGACGGTCACCATGTTCCCGCAACACGCAACAACTCTCGGTGCGGCGGCTGGAACACGTGCAACCAGTCGACAGGATTTCAGGAGGCCGGCGGCGGCCGCCTCCACATCGAACCGCTTCGCACGGGCGCGGCAGGCATCGCCGTACAGGCCTGTCAACGCGCGTCGACGCACGCGCTCGATCGCCGCGGCGAGCGCCTCGACATCGCCGCACGGGAACGTCGCGCCCGTTTCATCGTCCACGAGGTCCGGCGCGCAGCCAACGCGATCGCTGACCACGGCAGGCAATCCCGTCGCCAGCGCTTCGTTGACCACGAGTCCCCAGGTTTCGCGCGAATCGCTCGGGAGCACGAGCAGGTCTGCGACCGCGTAGGCGGCACCCAGCTCGGATTGGTTGAGGAAGCCGGCAAAGATCGTCTGCACGCCGAGCTGCAAGGCCTCTGTACGGCAGGCCGGCTCGAGCGGTCCTGCGCCGACGATCAGCACGACCGCGCGCCGCTCGAGACGGGCCGCCGCGCGAATGACATCGAGGGGCCGCTTCTTGGCTTCCAGCTTTCCTGCGAAGAGGAGAACACAGGCGTCAGCCGGAAGTCCCCACCTCGCACGGGCGGCCACGCGCCCCTCCGCCGATTGGTGGGGACGCGCCGCTCCCGCGAAGCGCTCGTTGTCGACCGAGTGCGGTGTGTCTGCGATCTGCCACGACTGGACCCCCATGCTTTCCAGATACGCGCGAACCCGGCGGCCAGCGCTCAAATAGCCATCGAACAACGACAGCAGACATTTGGTTTTTCGGCGCCACAGGGGACGCTTCCATCCGTCGGGAGCCGAGTCGAGATTCGAATCGCCGCGGAAGAGAAGCGGGATCTCGAGACGCCGGGCGGCAACGATCGCCCGGACAAACGTGATCGAATGCCACCCCGGGACGAGCACGACGTCCGGGTGGGTGGCGCGAAGGGCGGCGCCAATCTCTCTTGCATCGATGCCGAAGAACGACCCGCTGTCAACCCGATCGCGAGGCCGCGCCGCACGCACAACCTGCGAGCGATATCCGTCCCTCAGAGGAACATCCCACTGAAAGGCTCGTCCGAAGCCGGTCCCCTGTTGTTCGGCGGTCGGCTCCGTGGCGTAGAGCACCGTGAGATCGATGCCCGGCGCACGGCTGGCCACATGTCGGAACCAGGGCGAGTAGTACTGGATCGGATGCGTCAGTACCGCCGTGAGCCGTATCGGTCTCACCGAATCAGTGTGCACTGATCTGATCCAGGACCCCGCACAGTTTGCGCGCCAGCTCCTCGGCCGACACATCGTCGATCGGGCTCAGGTCGAGCGCGGCCGGCCTCAGAGGCTGCCGCGCGATCGCCGCCAGATGCCGGGCCAGACAGTCCATGCGGTCGTCCGTGCGTGGACCCGCGTTGCCGTACGTGACCAGCCGGATCACAGACGCGCCGGCGCCGAGGCGTTTCAAAATGTCCACCACGCTGCTCGCCTCGTGAAACGCCGCGAGGATCGGGCGGTCTGCCAGGAGCGCCGGATACAGCTTGCTGGCCGTGTAATGAGGTTCCGTGCTGCCAAGGAGCAGGATGGCGTGCGCCTGCTGCAGCGTTGCCAGCGCGTCGGCGTAAGGGATTCGCGGCGCGATCTCACGAACGACGTCTGCCACGCCAAGTTCCATCGCCATCGGGAGGACCCGCAGCGGTGCATCTTCGTGAAACTGGTTGCTCGTACCGAGGAACCACAAGCGAAGCCGGGCGTACGCGTCGGCGTCCTGATCACGAAGGCGCCGCACACCCTCCAGCAATGCCCTGAGGGTGTCGATCCCATTTGGCAGGATCGTGCCGACGTACACGACGTTCACGGCTCCGTTGCCCGTTCGAAAGAAGGGCGCGCCAGCGAGCTCCAGGCGGGTGAAATCGTCGCGATCCCAGCCGATCGGGATCGTCTCCCGAATCAGGCGTCTCGCGGCGGGGATTCGCGCCGCGATCTCCTCGTGTGTTCCGGCGGACACTGCGGTGATGGCGTCGGCTGCCCGGACCGCGATTGGCTCCAGCCACGTGCTCAGACGTCGAGACAAACGGCTGCGTCGGTCGGGCGCACCGTTTGGCCCTCCCCCCACTGTCAATCCCCAGCTGCCGACCCAGGGATCCTGATAGTCGAGCACGAACTTCACCCCAAACCGCCGCTTGAGCCCGGGTCCGAGCAGCGCCGGGTACACCGGATAGACGGTGACAAACAGCGCGTCGAAGTGCTCCTCCTGCAAGAGGCGGCGGCAAGTGGAGCGGAGATTCGCGAGCGCTCGGAGACCCAGGTCCCCGAAGCCGACCGGCCGCGTCCACGCGGCTTTCCAGGCGCGGCTGCGCACCACGCGCAGGGAAGCGGGCACCAGCCGATTGAGCGCGGGCTCGACGCCTGCTTCGTAGTCGCGCGGATCGACCGTGACGATCGTCGGGTCCCACCCGTTCCTGGAGAGATAGGGTGCGACGAGACGCACGCGATGAGACGCGGCGCTGCTGTCGGGCGGAAAATGCGGCGTCACCATCAGCACACGTCGCATGTCTAGCAGTCCGCGGCGCAAGTGAGTTGTCGCTCGAACAAGGGGTCAGACCCCTTTGCACAGCCGAAAACAAAGGGGTCTGACCCCTGTTTCTCCTTCCGCCTCGGACTGCAACAGCCCGATATGACTTTCACCACGGGCATGTCAGGCGGCCTTCACGGCATCGACGTAGAGCGAATACCGCGCATGGACATCGCGGTCCTGGGCGAGAGCCGGAAGCAGCGACGCCCCGTACTGCATCTGCCTGATCTCGGCGAACCCGGCCGCGCTGAGACGATGGGTGAGCGCTTCGAAGTCGTAGCCCCACCGGTGCTCATGCCATTGATGAAAGATGTGATTCACCACGTCCATGCGCGTTGGCAGATCGGACGGAAATGGATCAGGGACCTGCAATTCTCGGAAGCCTGACAGATCCGGCGTGCAATACGCGTGCAGGTAGCGCCCGGCGTCCGGCACGACGATACGGAGAACACCCCCTGGCTTCAGAGCGCGCCGGCAATCACGCAGGAACGCCGGCAACTCCTCCCGGGTCTCGAGATGCTCGACGAACTGCTCTGCCCGGATCCCGGCCGCCGCGGCATCGGCCGCCGGCACCGATCGCCGGCAATCCCAGGCAACTACCTGGGGAGACGAGGGCAGGAGATCGAGATTGACGAACCCCTCGAGAATCTGTGGTCCGCACGCGACATTCAGCAGCAGATCGCGCTGACCCCGGAGATCGGCGAGCCGCGCGCGCCGCCAGGGCAGCGTCCGGTTCGCGGCGCGGACGCGGAAGCCGTTCACTTCGAAGCGAAGCTGATCGAACAGGAACCGCGTGATGGGCAGCCGCGGAAACACCCACCCTCCGAGGCGCTGCTTGATGCTCGCCGAGGCCGTCATTTTCGCGCCTCGACCGAGACGCCCGCCCCATCGCACACGCGGTCGGCCGACTCGACCAGTGCCAGCCGCGCCGACGGTATCGCGCTCTCGAGAAACCCTCGCGGTTCCGCATGGCGGAAGCCCGCCTCCACGAACAAGGCCCGCAGCCCTTCTGCGTCGTACATCCATTTGTGCTCGTGCAGTGTGATCGCCCGCTTCACCCAGCCCGCGGGACTCCGGCCGTTTGGCGCCTCGCGAGATCGCAGCAGCAGCATGTCCATCAGCAGATCGCTGCTCGAACCCTTCCGCCCGTCCGCGGGCTCGTTCCGATGCGCCTGATACCAGCCGACGATCGACGCCAGATCGGGCACGACGACCCGAAGGACTCCGCCAGGCGCGAGCGAGCGATTGACCTCGACCAGGAAACCGAGCGCCTCCGAGCGATGGAGATGCTCCAGCATGTGCGACGAGTACACGACGGCGACTGAGCTCGGACCGTAGCCCAGCCCGTTTCGCACGTCGCGATACCTCACACTGGCCGGCCAGTGACCAATCTCCTTCTTGAACATCAGGCGGCCGACCGGCGACAACCACCGGTGCCCCGCGATCTTCGCCTGCCACGACCCGTCCAGGTGAATCCAGCCGGCCGCTTCCGCCGGACCCGAGCCGACGTTGAGCCACGGACCTTCCGGGATAGGCGTCAGCTCCGGCACAAATCCAGATAGAGCCGCTCGTAGTCGCCCACGATTGTCTCGGTGCTGAATCGACGCTCCGCCTCCGCCCGGCACGCGTGACGCTTGATCTCACCCAGCCGGCCGACGGCCGTCATCATTTCGTCGACTGTGTCGCACACAAAGCCGGTCCGCCCATCGTCTATGCCCTCCGGCAGTCCGCCGCGCCGGAATCCGATGACCGGCGTGCCGCACAGCATCGCCTCCGGCAGAACGACAGGGAAAGGCTCCTCGAATTCGATGGGGGTCAGGAGAGCGGCCGCGCCGCCGAGGAGCGTGTTCTTCTGTCGATCGTCGACGGGACCGATGTAACGAACACGCCCACCGTCGATGCGCGGCTGCACGTCCCGTTCGAAGTATTCGCGTTCATGAGGCAGCGTCGACACGTTTCCGGCAATGATGAGCTCGCGATTCAGCCGCTCGGCGATGGTGATCGCGGTATGCGCGCCCTTGCAGCGATCCAGCCGGCCGAGAAAGACGAGCGGAGCCGTGGCCGGATCGACCGCGGCCTGAAACTGGTACATATCGGGCGAAGCGCAGTTGTAAATGACGCGCCAATCGCCGCCGCCGGGCTCGCCGGTCCGGCTGATCGCCGCGCTTACCGCGGTGAAACACAGCCGCCTGGCGCCAAGCGCCTGCACCTTGCGCATGTTGCCGGGGTTGACCGTGCGCATGTACGTCTGCACCTTCGGCAGGTTCCACGACAGCACACCCGAGAGGTAGGCGAGCCGGCCGAAGTTGTGAACCACGTCGAACTGCGAGCGGCCACGATAGAGCCTGGTGGTTACGGTCGCGGTGTTCCGCAGGTTGCTCCATCGGGTCCACTCACCTTCGGTTCCAAACGGAACGACGGTGGCCGTGTCGATTCTGGATCCCGGAGCCGCCCACAGGGTGACCTCGTGACCACGCTGAAGTAATCCACTGCCAAGGTCGGCGATGACCCGCTCGATGCCGCCGTAGTGTTTCGGTGGAACGGCGATGAACGGATCCATGACCAGGAGCACGCGAAGGGCCGAACCGTTCATGAGAGGACGCGTCCAACGGCCGCCACGAGCGCGCCGCTTTGGGAAGCATGCTCCCAGTGCCAGCGCCCGGCCGCTGCGGCCCATGCTGCGCGACGCGCGGCGAGCAAACGCTCCGGTTCCTGATACCAGCGGCGGAGACCCTGTGCGAGCGTCTCGTAGTCCCCTTCGCGATAGATGAGAGCGCCCTCCCCGACGCCCTGTCCCAGTTCACGCTGACCCTCGGTGTCGGTCAGGACAACCGCAAGGCCCCCGAGGATATACGTCAGGGCCTTGTTGCTCAGACTGAACTGTCGGCTCAGCATGTGGCCTTCCTCGATCGCCAGGCCAAAGTCGTGATCTTCACAAAGCGCGACCATCCTGTCCGGCGACGCCGGTTCGGACGTGACGATCGAGAGTTGGGGTGCCAGCGACGCGGCCAGCTGTTTGAGCGTCTCGACATATCCTGCGGACGAGCGGCCGCGGAGATGAAGCTCGACGGGGACGTGCGCGGCGCCGGCCCCCCTGATGAACCCCTCGAGACCGCGTCCCGATCCGATCGTCTGACTGAACCAGTACGCCCTCAGTGGCGACCCGTCGCGGCGGGCGATCGCCGGCGTGTGCAGCGGAAGCGGAAACGTGTTGTTGATCGTCACCGCGTGGACGCGGTACCGGCGGCGGTACTCCGCGGCGTTCGCGCCGCTCGACGTCGTCACGAAGGCCGCGTCCGGGGCCACGCGCGCCACGATGCGATCGCCCAGGGCGTTCATCAACGGACCGTCTGGACCTTCCTGTTCCTCGGCGTGAAAGTCCTCGAGGTCGAGACCATAGGGCGCGCCGGCGCGGCAGGCCGCCTCGGCGGCTGCCGCGATCGCCCCGGTGGTCCCACCATAGAAAAGATCGGCCGGCTCCTCGAGCGCCGCGCTCACCAGTTCCGGATGGACCCGAGCATACGCGTGGACGCCCACAGCGAAGGGCACCTGCGACGCGCCCAGCTGCCTCGCCATGGCCAGGGCCGAGCGACCCCTCAGGCCGGACTTCACGTACAGCAGTCGCGCCGCGTCCTTCCGATAGTCGACGACGCTCCATGGCCATGACCGGGTCGCGCGTATCTCGTCGTCTGCCTCCACGGCCCACGGGGTGTGTCGGGTGCTGACGACGCGAACGTCATGACCGGCTGCTGAAAGCGCGTCGGCAGCTTTGGTCATTCGCGGGCAGGTGGCCAGATGGCCGGCAGTCATCACGCAGATCCGGGCCATGTGGATCTAGGAAGCCTGCGCCTGTCTGACATCGAGGCGCGCGTAGAGCGCCAGATAGTCGTCGGCGATTTCATCGAGCGACCGCACCGCGCCGAGACAGGCACGCCACCGGTCGATCGTTCCAGCCGGATCGTCCGCGGCCTGTCCGAGCGCCGCTGAAAGCGCGTCGACGTCGCCAGGCGGCACGAGCCGCCCGTTCACATCGTCTTCGACGATCTCGGCGAGATTGCCTAGGCGGCTCGCAATGAGCGGTGTTCCGACGCTCATGGCTTCCAGCGCCACGGTCGGGCCATTTTCGAACCAGGTCGATGGGCAGCAAAGAACGTCGAACCCGGCAAGGACCGAGGGCACTTCGGCAGACGTCACTTCCGGGCTGAATATCACCCGCGAATCGCCGAGGGCGATTCGCTGCAATTCTTCATGCAGGCGACGCTCGGCTTCCACTCGCACCGGTCCTCTGATTTCAAGCGTGAATCGGATCTCGCGCGGCACCTTCGCAGCAGCGAGGACCAGTTCGCGCACGCCCTTGGTGCGATCGATCCGCCCGAGATAGCCGATGCGGATCGGCCGTCGGGTCGGCGCCTCCTCGATCGGCGGCTTCCTGACAACTGTCTGGTGATCGATACCGAGGCGATTGAGGACGATGCGATCGGTCGGCAGGCCATTGGCGGCGATGATCCGGCGTGCCGACTCGTTCAGCACGACCTGCCAGTCGACGAGTGTCGAGAGCTCGCGTTCGCGGCGCGCGTCCTCGGCAATTGATGCCGTCATGCCGAAGCCGGTCCCGAGCGCCCCCGGCATCACCCCGAGTGCCGTGCTGACCCGCGGCGGCAGAAGCGCCAGGGTCTCGGCCGCCAAAGTGGGAAGGCCGCGCGAGATAAGCATGCAGGCGGCGCAACGTCCCGGCGAAGCCAGGCCGTCGCACGGCCGCGCGTCACGCTCCAGCAGCGTGCCGCGGCGGCAGATGTAGCCAAGCGAGGGAAGATGATGCGTGAGCACGATCTGGATCCCGAGGCGCCTGGCCGCCCTCAGTTCGTGCAATCCAAGACCGGTGACAAGGCTGTGCACGTGCAGGACGTCGGGACGAAGCTCCGCGAGCCAGCGATGGAACAGCTCGGCGCCGCGAGCGGCCTTCCGCCCCTGAGCTTCATCACGGGACGGTGCGGCGGGGATCGGATACCGAAAAACCGGAGTCCCTTCGTGGCAATATGCCGCGGTGCCCTCGCGACCGGCTTCGGGAGCCGCGACGTACACGTCATGCCCGGCGTGCCGCAGGCGGCGGCACAGCCCGGACACGTAAATCTCGGTCCCCCCAAGACTCTCGGGGTAGTACCAGCCGAGGGCGTGTGCGACCTTCACCCTTGTTCCTTGGCGAGCGGTGGCGGCGTCCCGGCCGCGGTCTGGCGCCGCGGGCGACGCGTGTAGCGGAGCCATTCCACAAGACTCAAGCCGCTGTGTTTCAGCCGGAACAGTGCGAGCCGCGGTTGAACGTTTCGCACGTCGCGGATCGTGCGCCTGATGAACCCTGCCACAAGGTTCCGCTTCGCCTGCTCACGCTCCGCGGCGTCGAGCGGGCATTCGGGGGCGTCGATCGCGCGAAACATGATCCCCTCGAGCCGCGCCAACTCGTACGAGACGTCGAGTCGTTGGAGCTCCTGGCCGGCGTGCACGCGGTAATAGAGGAGATCGCCCTGCGTCAGCACGACCGATCGCCTGGCGCACGCAGCGATCCAGAAGAGCGTGTCGGAATGGATCCCACCGAGAGGGAACCGACCCAGTTCGACGAACGCGCCGGTCCGGAACAGCGCGCCTGCCGGCCCCGGGCGGAACACCGCGCCGCTGCCGAGAAACTCGCGCTGATAGCACATCCGCGGCGTGAGGAGCATCGGCGACGGTCCGCCTGGCCACCCGGCATTGCCCGACAATGCAAACGCTGCCGAGGGATGCGCCTGAAGCGCGCTGACCATGATCTCGAGGCAGTGCGGATACATCAGGTCGTCGGAATCGTGGTACTTCATGAGCTCGCCCCGCGCGAACGTCGAGGCGTGATTGCGATTCGGGTAGTCGCCAAGATTGCGATCGTTGCAGACGAGACGCACGCGCGGATCGCCGAGGTAGTGCTGGACCACCTCCCGCGTGCGATCCGTCGACCGGTCGTCGACGACGATGAGCTCGAAACTCGCGAACGTCTGGGCAAGGACGCTCTCGATCGCCTCGCCGATGTAATCCTCGCGGTTGTAGGCCGTCATCAGCACGCTGACCAGGGGCACCGCGCCGCTGGACTTGGGGTCTGCCGTGCTCACGACTTCATCCATGTCGATCGAAGCGCGCGCACCAGCGGATTGGGCAGCCACGGCTGGTCGAGACGGCTCCCGTACGACAGATGCACGCGAGCCGGCCGCACCCGTTTCCATTGGCGCCAGTCGGCAAACAGCCGCTCGTACGCCGCCGTGCACATCGACGCGTCGTACGTTGCCGCCACGCGCTCGCGGACGCGGCGGCTCATCCGTTCGAGCTCGTCGCGGTCAGCCGCGAGCGACGCGATCGCTTCCGCAAATCCGTCGATGTCGCCCGGTTCGGGACGGTAGCCGGTCAGCCCGGGTAGTACGACGTCGGGAATCCCGCTGGCGAGATTGCTCGCGACCGGCACGACTCCAGCGGCCCCCGCCTCGAGCAGTGCGACCGGAAGGCCTTCGTTGCGGCTGGGCATCACGAGCACATCGTGCGACGCGTACAACCGCAGCACGTCCGCCATCGGCTGCATGCCGGTCCAGCGGATGTCGTGCGCATCGCGCCACGCGTCTCTCAGCGCCGCTTCGTGCGGTCCCGTGCCTTGGATCGTCCACGCGACGTCAACGCCCCTCTCGCGAAGCCGGGCGTCGATCGCCGGCAAGTCGAACACGCCTTTTGCGCGCGTCAGCCTTCCGACATAGAGAAGCCTCAACGGGCCGTCGGCCGGGTGCCGGACCACGACGGGGATCACCACTCCGTACGGCAGGAAGAAGATCGTGTCGCGACGCTCTGGCAACAGTTCACGCAACCGCTGGAACATCCGCTCGCTGTACGTCACGTAGGCATCGATCGTATCGCGATGCCGCAGGGCGAGGTCGTAGTAGTAGTCGAAATCTCCATGTGTAATCGCCACGACGGCCCGCCCCGTGTCGTGGATCGCCGTGAGCGCCAGCTCGATCCAGTCATTGGCGACGATGACGCCAGGCCGCCCGGAAAACACGCGCGCGAGACGGCGCAGAACCGAGTAGATGTTCTCCGGAGGCAGCGCGTAGGAAAAGCGGACCTCGCGATCGGCCCGAAGCGGCTCCTCGCATCTGGCGTCAGCGTCCGACGCGTTGTCGGTGCGAATCGCGGCAGCCGAGAGGCGATCGTCGCGCCGGTGCGCAAGCAGATTGCCCACGTAGTTGAAGACGCCGCCCAGTTTGTCTGGCAGCACGTACGCCACCTCGTCGCGGGGCTCCATCACCGCGTGGCCACCACTTCGCCGGATGTTGGAACGAGCGCCGCGATCGTTCGCTGCAGCCCGGCGCGAAAATCCACTCTGGGCTCGAAGCCGAGCCGGCGGATCTTCGAGATGTCCGCAAACCAGCGGGGCGTATCCCCGGGGAACGAGCGGCCGGTCGGCACGATGCGGATGTTCGGGCGGCCCATCAACTCGGCAATCGTGCGCGCCAGGTCGCAGAGGCGCACGGGAACACCCGACGCAAGGTTGTAGTCCTCCCCAGGATCTGCCTGCGTCGCAATCATCTCGAGACCGCGCACCGCATCATCAATGTACAGATAGTCGCGCACTTGCGTGCCGTCACCGAGCAGCTCGATTTCTTCCGGGTTCGCCTGGATTTTTCGGATGAGATCGTGGATCGCGAATCGGTACATGCCCGGGCCGTAGACGCTGAACAGCCGCGCGATGCGAACGTCCAGGCCATAGCTCCGGTGGTACGCGTGACAGTACGCCTCGCCGCCAAGCTTCCCCGCGGCATAGGGCGAGGACGGCCGCGGGAACGCGCGCTCGGGAAGCGGCAGTTGATGGCTCGCGTCGAAAATCGACGCCGTCGAGGGAAAAATGACCTTGCAGTTCACGTCCCGCGCCGCCTCGAGGACCTCGAAGACGCCCCGGAAGGTGTTGTCGAAGTCGCGGCGCGGACTCGCCACCGAGGCGGCGACATCAGCCGAGGCTGCAAGGTGGAAGATGGTCGTGCGCTCGTCCACCACGCGCGCAAGCGCACCCGGCTGGGCGACGTCGGCGGCCATCGCCGGCTGCGCCGCGTCGGGGAACGGCTGGCGATCCACGGCGAGGACCTGCCAGCCGCCCAACCGCAGATGCGCGACGAGCGCCTGACCGATGAAGCCGCTCCCGCCGGTGACAACGGCTTTCTGGTTCTTGTCACGCATGGCGAATCGCCACTCCAACACCGAATCCAATCTCGTCGAAAGTGAACGTCGAGAGCTCGGATCGCGCGACGACGGTGTCGCGCCACACCTGGCCGAGCTCCGGATGAGACGGGTTCGACACATCGTCGAAGACGAGGGCGCCGCCAATCTTGAGCCGCGGCATGACGTTGATCAGATCCGCGTGAGCGCCCGCGGCTGTGTGATCGCCGTCGACGGTAATGATGTCGAAGAAAAGGCCGGGGCGCTCGTCGAAGAATGGCGACAGTACTCTGGTCGAATCGCCGACGATGAACTCGAGGGTTCCGGAGAACCCGAAGCGTTGAACCTCACTGCGCACGAAGTCGGGGCCGGGATTCTCCATGTTGGCGTAGTTCTCAATGAACAGGTCGCACGCCACGATGTGGCAGGCGGGCGCCTTCGAGGCCACCATCGCCAGGCTCCGACCGCGGCGCACGCCGATTTCCAGGTACGCGGCTGGTTGTAAAACCTCCGCGAGCCCGACGAGCGCCGTATTGATGTCCGCATACTGCCAACCGTCGCCGTACTTCGCGAGACCGGCGAGATAGAAATTGCGCACGAACGTGAGGTAGACGTCCTCGCCCAGACGATCGAGGATCGCCAGCGCCTCCCGCACGACACGGCCGCCTCCGAGACGCGGCGCCAGCGTCAGCGCGCCGCCGAGCGTCGGCCGGTACCATTGGTTGCCGGCCTCGACATACGTGTTCGCCACGGCCGGCGGCACCGTGACCATCGGATGGCGGCCAAGAATCCGCTTCGCGAGCGCTTTGGCCTTCTGAGGAGCGCTCATGGGACTGAGGCTCCCGCAAACGGCGCGTCAACGGTGCACGTCCAGCTGGCTTTGCGACAGACGATCTGTCGCGAGCTGTGCAGCTCGTACGGCCGCCACGGATGCACGGGCGACAGCACCTCGAACTCGAGCGCATCAGGGACTTCGTCGACGTGTTCCCGGTACGGAATTCCCAGGAATGCGTTCAGCCGGTAACGTCCCGGCAGAAACGTCGGACCCGAGAGCGTGGCGGTGATGCGGCAGCCCGCCGCCGATGGCAGCTCAACGCCCTCGTCGTCGATGCTCATGAGCGAGACGAGAGGCTGTCCCTGGTCCGAGTGGATCACGAGCTCGAGAATCAGTCCGCGAAGACTGGCGCCGACCATCGAGGCGTTGTGGAGCTCGAGATCGACTACGAACGTCAGATCTTCTTCCGCCGGCCGGCCAGGCACCGGCCTGCCGGCAATGTCGACCAGCCGCAGGTCTCTGATGCGCGCCCATCCGGTACCGCTGCGGCCGCGGGCATTGAAGCGGCCGATATCGACGAGCCTGCGCTCAGTGGCGCGATACTTTGTCACGACCTCGCCAATCGAGCCGCTGGCCATGAGGCGTCCTCGATCGAGGAGCATGCCTCTTGAACACAGCCGCTGAATGGCTTCCATGTTGTGGCTGATGAACAACACCGTACGCCCGTGCCTGGCGATGTCGTTCATCTTCCCGAGGCATTTCCTCTGGAACTGGATGTCGCCAACGGCAAGGACTTCATCGATGACGAGGATCTCGGTTTCGAGATGGGCGGCCACCGCAAACGCGAGACGCATGTACATCCCGCTCGAATAGAACTTCACGGGCGTGTCGATGAAGCGGTCCACTTCCGCAAATGCGACGATCTCGTCGAATTTGCGCTCGATCTCGGCGCGCTTCATCCCGAGAATCGCGCCGTTCAGATAGGTGTTCTCCCGCCCCGTCAGGTCAGCATGAAATCCGGTGCCCACCTCGAGGAGGGAGCCGACGCGGCCGGTGATCTCCGCGAACCCGGTTGTGGGCTCCATGATTCGGGAAAGGATCTTCAACAGTGTGGACTTCCCGGCTCCGTTGCGGCCGATGATGCCGATCGTTTCACCGGGTTGAACTTCGAACGTCAGATCGTCGAGGGCCCAGAGGATGTCGTCCGAAACCTCGGTGGAGCGACCGATGCGGAGACGCCCGAGCAACCGGCTGGCAGCCGCGGCTATGGCATCTCCGGCCGTGGACGACTGCCGCCCGCGCGCGCCGAGACGATAGCGTTTGCCGAGATGCTCCGCGCGAATGACTGGGGCGCCGGCCATCAGATGCGATCGGCGAACGTGCCTTCGAGCCGGTGAAAGTACGCCGCGCCAGCGACGAGCGACACGATGACGACGGCAGCCGACACGAGCGTGATCCACCCTGGGGACGAGCCGCCAACGAGGGCCGAGCGGAAGCCTTCGATGACGCCCGCCATCGGATTGAGAAAGAAGAGCGTCCGCCATCGCTCGGGAACGTGGGAGGCCGGATAGATCACCGGCGAGGCGAACATCCACAACTGGATGACAAACGGCACGACGTAGCGAACGTCGCGGTACTGGACGTTCAGTGCGGACAACCAGACGCTGCCCGCGGCAGCCGTGAGGATCGACAGAAGCAGCAGCGCAGGAAGCCAGAGGACGGCAGCGCCCGGAAGGATGCCGTACCAGAACATGAGGGCAATCAGCACGAGAAACGCAATGCCAAAATCAACGAGCGGCCCGAGCACGGAGACCAGAGGAAAGATGAGTCGCGGGAAATACACCTTGGAGATCACGTGCTGGCTGCCGACGACCGATTGGCTGCCGCTCGACAGCGCCGTGGCAAAGTACGTCCAGGGCACGAGCGCTGCCATCGAGAACACGGGATAGGGAATGCCGTCAGAGGGCATGCCGGCGAGCCGGCCAAAGAAAATGGTGAAGACCACCATCGTGAGGACCGGCTGGATGATCGCCCAGCCCGCACCGAGCACCGTCTGCTTGTAGCGGACCTTGATGTCGCGCCAGATCAGAAAATACAGCAGCTCTCTGTACTCCCAGATCTCGGTGAGGCGGCCGAGACTCCAGCCGCTCTGCGCCGCGAGACGGCGGGTCGAGAGGGCGACAGGATACGGAGACACCTGGCTCATGCCTGTTCGCGTCTGACCGCGACACACGTGATGAAGTCGCCGAGCTCGCGATCGGTGAGCAGCCGGCGGAAGCGCGCATCCGCGGTGAACAATTCGATGACGAGTGACGTGGTGTCGATTCGATACGGTGCGTCGAGCTCGACGATCAATCGGTCGTCACGAGCGTCACTCGGCAGCAACGCCGTGTGACGGCTGGTCGGCGCGTCCACCGATCCGATGAGCGCCGTCTTCAGAACACCCCGGGCGTTCATGCTATCGAGCCCCCTTCAGAAAGTGTCCCAGGACGCCGAGACCCCAGGGCCGGGTCCAGTGCGACGTGCCGTCCTGCCAGCTGCGCCAGACCCGGTCCGGCACGCCTGACGCGAGCCAGCCGTCGGCGCCCAGCTGGTGCATTCCGTCCCGGACAATCGGGGCAAGCGCGCCGCCGAGCCACTTCTCGAACGGGAGCGTGAACCCGTGCTTTGGACGACTGACGATGGACTGTGGCAAGGGGGACGCGAGGGTTTCGAAGAGGAGACGCTTGTGTCGCTGCAGCTCCGGACGGGACCCGAGTGCGGGCCAGATGGTGGCGAGAAGCTCGTGATCGACGAACGGCACGCGGACCTCGAGACCGTGCGCCATGGCCATGACGTCCATGTCCCGCAAGAGCTGCGAACCGAGATACAGCCGGGTCTCGAGCCGGGCAATCGAGGCCGTGACCGACTCGCTGCCAATCGGTGCCAGCAGTCGTTCTTCCGCAGCACTCAGTGCTTCCGTGGCTTCGCGCATCACCGCTCGGTCGACGAGCGCCGGGCCGGCCAGCCGAGCGATCTCCTCAGGCATCAGGAATCCCCGCTGCACGCGGTAGACTTCGGCCACACTGCCGTTGGCTCCCGCAAAGTGGCGCCATCTGGGACGGAGGCGGGCCGAGACCATCAGGTTCCCAAGCGTCGAGAGTCCCGGCCACATCGGACCCGCGATCCGCTTCGCCATCATGGCGCGCGGAACCCGCGTGAACGAGGGATAGCCGCCGAACAATTCGTCGCCGCCGGCCCCGGACAGTACCGCCTTGATCCCGGTCTGTGCCACCGCCCTGGCGACATAGAAACTGTTGACACCATCGATCGAGGGTTGATCGAGGTGCGCGAGCAGCCGGGGGAAATCTGCGGCCACATCGGAGCCGTCGACGGTCAACTCGTGATGGTCGGTTCGAAATGCCCGCGCCACGATTCGGGAGTGCGGAATCTCTGAACCGTTCGCACCGCTGTCCTCGAAACCGACGGTGAACGTCTGAAGATTCGTGGCGCCTGCACTGATCGCTGCCGACACGATCGCGCCGGAGTCGATTCCGCCGGAGAGGAACACGCCGACCGGCACGTCGGCCACCAGATGCGCCGCCACGCTCTCGCGCACGGCGACGCCGGTCGCTTCGCGCAGCGCCGACGTCGATGCCGGCCGCGCGTGCGACCCGTACGCAGCGCGCGTGTCGGCGAACTCGCCGCGCTCATCCCGCCCCTCGCGCTCCCAACGGCGCCAGCTGCCGGGCGCCAGCGACTCCACGCCGCGCAGCCACGTGAGCGGTGAGGGAACGCTGCCCCACGACAGAAATGCCAGGACACCCGCCGGCGACGGCCGGCGATCGACGAGACCTGCCGTGGTCAACGCGGAGAGCTCGGACGAAAAAGCGATCTCGTCCGACGCGGCCGCGACGTAGAGCGGCTTGATGCCAAAGCGGTCGCGCGCCAGCAGGAGCGATTGATCGCGCTCGCTCCAGCACGCCAGCGCGAACATGCCGCGAACCCTCGAAAGCGACACCGGGCCGCCCCGCACGACGAGCCGCAGGAGCACTTCGGTATCGCTCGAGGTGACAAAGCGCTCGCCGCGCGATTCGAGGTCGCGACGCAGCTCGCGATAGTTGTAGACCTCGCCATTGAAAACGAGCTGATAGCTGCCGTCGGGCGTCGCCATCGGCTGGGCGCCGTCAGGCCCCGGGTCGATGATGGCGAGCCGCCGGTGCACGAGGAGCGCCCGGCCATCTGCAGAAACCCAGCGGCCTCCGCCGTCCGGTCCGCGGTGGGCAAGGGCCCCGTCCAGCCGCCCGGCAAGAGCGGCCGAACCCTCGATCGGATGGTCCGATCGCACGAGGCCGGCAAATCCGCACATCAGAAACGACGCTGAGGAACGACGATGATGTCGTTGGGTTGCACCAGGTCCGTGAGCTGCTTCACTGCGATCTCCTTGTTCTTGCCATCCACGAGGCGCGTGATCTTGATGCCGGTGTTTCTGCCTTTGTCGTCGGTGCCTCCGGCCTTCGTGATCGCCTGTTGCACCGTAAGGCCGGGCTCCCAGTTGTACACGCCGACGTTCTTGACTTTTCCCTGAACGAAGATCGTCTCGGCCTTCGGTACCGTAATGATGTCGCCGCCGACGAGGGAAATGTTGGTATTGGCCACGCCGTGACTCAGATCATCCAGATTGATTCTGGAAATTTCGAAGTCCTGCTGGACGCCGGAGCTCGCGGCTGGTGGTTTCCTCGCGACGGTCACCACGCTGCTCGCGTTGGGGGTCCACGACCCGGCGGCCGACAAGGCCTCCATCAGTGTCATCGGTCCCGTCATGGCGAGTCGTTGCGGCAGGCGCACCTCACCCTGAACGATCACGAACTGGCTGCCATATTTGCTGACTTCGACCCGCACCAGAGGATCCCGGAAAAAGTCCTTCGCCAGCGCCGCGCGAATGCGCTCCTGCAGCTCGATGGCGGTGAGTCCCTGAGCCGCGACGGTATTCAGATAAGGAAGCGTGATACCGCCGTCCGACTGCACGCGGAAGACGTTGGTCAGCTGCTCGTCACCAACCACGACGAGCCTGATCTCATCCTCCAGGCCAATCCTGTACGTGGCCGACAAAGGAGCTCTCGATTCGACCGGACTCTGGGGAAGCGCGGCGGTCGTGGTCGCCGTTTGAAATGCTGCCGTCGTCGCCGGCGGTACCAGGAGGAGGCTGAGAGTGAAGGCTGAGAGGTTCATGTGTTCCACATCCTGGCTATTCGGTGGCGCGCGCGACGGAAATACCGAGCTGACGGGCTTTTCTGTACAGGTTCGGACGCTGGATTCCAAGCGTCTGAGCGGCGTCCGCCATCCGCCACCCGTGATGCTGAAGGACCGCGGCGATGTAGCTCCGCTCGAACCGCATACGCGCCTCGCGCAGGTTCCCGGTCGGAACAAACGAGGCGAGCGCGCGTTCGAGTTGCAAGGCGGGGAGCACCTGCTCGACCTGAATCACGTCCTCCCGGGCTCGTGCCACCACACGCTCAATTGCACCGCGTAGCTCCGCGAGGTTGCCGGGCCACGCCAGCGCCGCCAGCAGCGCGACCGCGGCCTGCGTGAAAGCCCGGGGCGCCGAGCCACTGGCCGCACACACATCGTGCAGGATCCGCTCGACGAGAGCCGGCACGTCGGCCAGACGATCGCGAAGCGGCGGCAGATCGATCCGTGTCGCGGCGAGACGGCGGAACAGGTCCGGCCTGAAGCGATGTTCGTGAACGTCGGCGTCGATGGACGGCAACGCGCCCGCGACGAGGCGGAGCTCGGTGAGGACCGGTTGACCCTGAATCCGTGCCTCGCCGTCGCGAACAATGCGCGCGAGTCGTGTCTGAAGACTCGAGGGCAGCTCTGTCACGTCCCTGAGGAACAACGTCCCGCCGCGAGCGCCGGCGATGAGGCTGTCGTCTGAGATCGATTCAAGATCGCTCTGCGCGGGACCGGGAGCGCCGAACAGCTTCAGGTCGAGTTGCGGCCCCAGGCTCGCGCAATCGGCCACTACCCAGGGCGCACTCGGCGGGCGGCTTCGGATGTGCAGCTCTCGAGCGACCGATTCGACGTCGATGCCAGGTTCTGCTACGAGCAGCACGGCGCTCTCGAGCGCGGCGGCCCGCCGGACGAGCTCCTGAATGCGACCAATGGCTGCCGAGCGGCCAATGAGCTCCACGGAGGCTGCCGGTGGGGTCGTGAGAAGCCGAGCAGGTTGACTATGAGCCGCCATGAAAAGTCCGGTAAGGGTTTGGTTGATACAGCTTCGCCCCGTCACTTACAGGGTACGGACGCGGCTTGGGGCGCTCTGACGAGGTCGCCATGAACCACATGCGACTACGGTCGCCAGCGATTCACTCTTGCTAAGTTCAGTTTCTACAATGTATTAGAGTCAACTTCAACTTCGGCAAGGCATCACATCTCTTATCGGTCTCTCATGGTGTATCAATCAGGACGTCGGATGAGCGACAGGAGGGCGGGCCTCAGCCTGCAGCCACTCCTCAAATGGGCTGGTGGCAGGCGCCAGCTGCTCCCCCACCTGCGGCGGTTCTACCCACGTCAGTTCAACCGTTACATCGAACCGCTCCTCGGCAGCGGCGCCGTCTTCTTGGATTTGCAGCGGACCGGCCGGCTCCACGACCACGAGGTCATCCTGGTCGATTCGAAATCCCGACCTGATCGGCTGCTACCGACGCGTGCGCGATGATCCTGATGCGATCGCGGCGACGCTGAAAGAGCTGGCGACCGCACATGCGCGGCGCGGCGAGGCGCACTATGACGACGTGCGCGATCGTCGCTTCAACCCGCTGCGCCCGCCAGCGGCGACGCAACGGCGGGGCGATCGATGATCACGAACATCGATGGGGTCGCCTGACTGCCGGGCATCGTGCTACGCTGACAGAATCCTCTCGGCGCCCCGGACACCATGCGAAAGTGGCGGAACTGGCAGACGCGCCGGACTTAGGATCCGGTAGCCGAAAGGCTTTGGGGGTTCGACTCCCCCCTTTCGCACCACACGGAGCTCTCGGCTGTCGGCTCTCGGCTTTCAACGCCGCCTGCCGACGGACGGTTCTCGAGAGCTGATAACTGAAAGCCGAATACTGAACGCCGAAAGCCGAAAGCGGAAAGCTGAAAACTGACAACGGCATGAAAGCCGATCTCATCGACGTCAACGAGACCCGCAAGAACCTTCGCGTCGAGATCCCCAGCGACGTGGTCGATGCGCAAATCGACCGTGTCGCGCGGGATTATTCGCGCAAGGCCCGCATTCCCGGTTTCCGTCCCGGGAAGGCGCCGGCGCGCGTGATCAAGCAGCGATTCAAGGATCAGATCCTGCACGACGTCGCGCACGAGCTCATTCCTCGCGCGGTGGACGACGCGATGCGGGAGCGCGGGGTCGAGCCGGTGGACACCCCCGATATCCGGGACGTCACGGTCGAGGAAGGACGGGCGCTGACCTTCACCGCATCGTTCGACACGGTGCCGGCGTTCGAGCCCGGCGACTACGCGACGATCTCGCTGCGGCGGCCGTCGCCCCAGGTGGAAGAGGCAGCGGTTGACGAGGCGCTCCGGAGGCTTCGCGAACGGGCCGGCCGGCACGAGCCGATCGAGGGACGCGGTGTCATCGATGGCGACACGGTGACGCTCGACCTGGAGCGCCGGACGGCCAAAGGCGAGGGCGACAGCCATCAGAACGTCAACATCGACCTCGGATCGACGGCGAACCCGCCCGGCTTCGACGAGCAGCTGCTCGGCCTCGAACCGGGCGCCACGAAGACGTTCTCGATTCACTATCCCCCGGACTACGCCATCAGTGAGCTGGCCGGAAGCGATGTCTCGTACACGGCGTACGTCAAGCACCTCAAGCGGCGGGTGCTGCCGGACCTCGACGATGAATTCGCGAAGGACCTTGGGGAATTCGAGACGCTCAGCGCGCTCCGGGCAAGGGTGCGTGAGGATTTGGCGCACGAGGCGCGGCACGCGGCCGAGCGCGACGTTCGGGGCGAGCTCATGAAGCAACTCGCGGCGCGCGTGCCCTTCGAAGTACCCGCCTCCCTCGTCGAGCGCGAGATCGATCGGCGTCTGGAGGACTTCACCCGGCGGCTGATGGATCAGCACGTCGACCCGCGGCAGGCCGGCATCGACTGGGACGCGTTCCGCGAGAGTCAGCGCGAGCCGGCGCGCGAAGGGGTGGCGAGCGCCATCGTGCTCGACGAAATCGCGCGCCGCGAGCACTTCGACCCGACCGATGAAGAAGTGGAGCAGGAGATCGCGCGCCATGCCGAGCGGACCGGCCGAACACCGGTCGCCGTGCGGGCGGCGCTCGAAAAAGAAGGCGGACTCTCACGCGTCTACGCGGGGTTGCGCCGGGATAAGTCGATTGACTTCCTCATGGCGCGTGTTACAATTGCGGAAGTTTCGACGTCGCCCCGCTCGTCTTCCCCAACGCAGTCTTAAGCACAGTCAACACAGCGTTTTATCGATTACGATAACCGTTCAGGCCTATGCCCTACCAGCTTCCCGCCCCGCGTCTGCAACTGGTACCGATGGTGGTCGAACAGACCAACCGCGGAGAGCGCGCGTACGACATTTTCTCGCGTCTGCTCAAGGACAGCATCATCTTCATCGGCACCCCGATCGACGATCAGATTGCCAATCTCGTGATCGCCCAGATGCTGTTCCTCGAGGCGGAGGACCCCGACAAGGACATCCTGCTGTATATCAACAGCCCTGGGGGATCGATTACCGCGGGGCTCGCGATTTACGACACGATGCAGTTCGTCAAGCCGGACGTGCAGACCTTGTGCATCGGCCAGGCGGCCTCGATGGCGGCGGTTCTGCTCGCGTCTGGAGCCAAGGGCAAGCGCTTTTCCCTCCCAAATTCACGGATTGTCATACATCAGCCCCTCATGTCTGGCCTTGCCGGCCAAGCGACCGATATTGATATTGCGGCCCGGGAGATCCTGCGGATGCGCGAGCGCCTCAACGACATCCTGGTCCACCATACCGGACAGCCCGTCAAGCGTATCCAGGATGATACCGAGCGGGATTACATCATGTCGGCGGACCAGGGCAAGGAATACGGTATTATTGATGATGTCATCCGGAAAAGAGCCTGATCGACCGGCGCGGCGGATGGACAGGTCATGGTGAAAAAAACCGGCGAAACCGAGGTTCTGCGTTGCTCGTTCTGCAACAAGGACCAGAACGATGTCCGCAAACTGATCGCGGGCCCGACCGTGTTCATCTGTGATGAATGCGTCGAGGTGTGCAACGACATCATCGCCGACGACAACCGGTTCGAGAACCGGGGCACCCGCTCCTCGCTGCCCACGCCCCAGGAAATCAAGAAGTTCCTCGATGAGTACGTCATCGGCCAGGAGCGGACCAAGAAGAAGCTCGCCGTCGCGGTCTACAACCATTACAAGCGCATCGAGATCCAGAAGCAGCCGCGCAGCCGGAACGACATCGAGCTGACCAAGTCGAACATTCTCCTGATCGGCCCGACCGGAACCGGCAAGACACTGCTGGCGCAGACGTTGGCGAAGCTGCTCTCGGTTCCCTTCACGATCGTCGACGCCACGACGCTCACCGAAGCGGGCTACGTCGGCGAAGACGTCGAGAACATCATCCTCAAGCTGCTGCAGGCCGCCGGCGGGGACATCGAGAAGTGCCAGCAGGGCATCATCTACATCGACGAGGTCGACAAGATTTGCCGCAAGGACGAGAACCCGTCGATCACGCGCGACGTCTCGGGAGAGGGCGTCCAGCAGGCGCTGCTGAAGATCCTCGAGGGGACGGTGGCCAATGTTCCCCCCCAGGGCGGGCGAAAGCACCCGCACCAGGAATTCTTCCAGGTCGACACCAGCAACATCCTCTTCATCTGTGGCGGCGCCTTCGTGGGCCTCGACAAGTCGATCGAGCGGCGCGTCGGGAAGAAGACCCTCGGCTTCAGGGCCGACGTCAAGTCGCTGCGCAACCGCGACATCGGCGCCACGCTCGAGCAGCTCGAGCCGCAGGATCTCATCAAGTACGGCCTCATCCCTGAATTCGTGGGACGCCTCCCGGTCGTCGGCACGCTGCACGAGCTGGACAAGCCGGCGCTCGTCCAAATCCTCACGCAACCGCGCAACGCCATCACGCGTCAGTACATGAAGTTGTTCGAGTACGAGAACGTGAAGCTCCGCTTCACCGACGACGCGCTCGAGGCGATCGCGGAGCTGGCGCTCGACCGGAAGATCGGCGCCCGCGGGCTCCGGATGATCATCGAGGACCTCATGCTGGACCTCATGTATCAGGTGCCCAATCAGAAGAAGGTCCGCGAAGTCATGATTACCCGCGACATCGTGATGGCGAAGGACAAGCCCATCACCTTGATCGAAAAGGCCGGATAAGGAATACGGGATGACGGCGTGATGGCGTGATGGGGTGATGGAATGATGGGGTGAAAAGTTCCTCGTCACCCCATCACCCCGACACTCCATCACCCCATCACCCCATCACCCATGTCCACTATGGAGACCCCGTTGGAAGTTTACGAAACCCTGCCGATCGTCCCACTGCGGGATGTGGTGGTCTTCCCGCACATGATGATGCCCTTCGTCATCGGACGGCCGAGCTCGACGCGCGCGCTCGAGCATGCTCTGCTGAAGGACAAGCGCATCTTCCTCGCCGCGCAGCACGATGCGTCGGTGGACGACCCGCGGCCGGAAGACATTTACACCATGGGTTGCGTCGCCAACGTGGTGCAGAGCCTGAAGCTGCCTGACGGCAATATCAAGGTGCTCGTCGAGGGCGTCGACCGCGCACGCGCCGTCGAGTGGAAGGAAGACAAGGGGTTCTACCGGGTCGTCGTGAAAGTGCTGGCCAAGCAGCGCGAGGCGAGCGGCGAGGCGGAAAGCACCATGAGCCGCGTGGTCTCGCTGTTCGAGCAGTACGTGAAGCTCTCGAACAACCTGCACTACGACGCGATGATCGCCGCCGTCCGCGTGGACGACCCCGGCAAGCTCGCCGATACCATCTCGGCGCACCTCCTCGTGGGCGTCGACGAGAAACAGAATCTACTCGAGATCATCTCGCCGGTCGAACGTCTCAACCGCATCGCCGGCATCCTCGAGATCGAAGTCGACAAGCTCCAGGTCGACCGCCGCATCCAGTCTCGCG
>JAHFUL010000089.1 GCA_023265155.1 Acidobacteriota bacterium | reverse complement strand
CCTCCGGCGAGGCATCGCGGACCAGGCGGTGGAGCGAGGGGGATATCCGTTTGCAGACAGGTAAGATAGTAGACGTGCGTCGAGGAATCGTCCTGGGGATCCTCGTGCTGGCGGCGTCGGCGTGCCGCGTCGAGCCGCTGCGCGAGGAGGACTACATCGCCCGGATCCTCGCGGCCCGCGCGGAGAAGGATGCCGCCTTCCAAAGCCAGCCCGAGCCTGTGCCCGAGAAGCGCAAAGCCGAACTTCTCCCGCTGCTGTACTACGATGTCGACCCGTCGTTCAATGTGCCCGCGGCGTTCAAGCCGTCCAAGGATACCGCGACGTTCGACATGGTCTACTCGGACGGAGCCCTGCGGAAGGTCCGCCGCCTGGGCACGCTCGAGTTCTCGCTGAAGGGCCAGCCGCTCAAGCTGATGGCCTACATGGAAGTCGGAAGTTCCAACGATCGCCTCTTCGTGCCCTTCAAGGATCTGACGAGCGAGACCGACACCTATCCGGCCGGCCGCTACATGGATCTCGACCGCACCCCGACGGGGCTGTACGAGCTCGACTTCAACGTGGCCTACAATCCAAGCTGCTACTTCAGCCCGCTGTTCTCGTGTCCCGTCACGCCGAAAGAGAATCATCTGACCGTGGAGATTCCGGCAGGCGAGAAGATCAAGGTCAAGTGACAGCGTCCTTCTAAAGTTCTGAGTGCATAGCGAAATCGACCCACGACAACTCGCCACCACGGTGGGCACGGAGGACGGAAGGAGCAACCTCACGAGAATAGGGTTCTTCCTCCAGGTCCTCAGTGTCCTCCGTGGTGGAGAGCTCAAGGCTGGAGCGTTCTGAGTTTTCCCCGATGCTGCGTGCAGTGGTCTTCGACTTCGACGGTGTGATCGCGAACAGCGAGCCGCTGCACCTCCGCGCCTTCCGCGAGGTGCTCGCCGACGCAGGGATAGCGCTGACCGAGCAGGAGTACTACGCGCAGTATCTGGGCTACAACGATGTCGGGGCGTTCCAGGCGGTTTTCGCGGATCGAGGACGCCGCGGCACCGACACGAGAATCGCGGACCTCGTGGCGCGCAAGGCCGTTCGGATGGAGGCGCTCGCGCGCGACCATTCGGTGCTCTTTCCGGGCGCCGCCGCCGCGATTCATCGTCTGCGTGCGGCCTGTCCGCTGGCGATTGCGTCTGGCGCGAGCCGCGCCGAGATCCTCCGTGTTCTCGAGCGCGAGCAGCTCGCCTCGGCGTTTTCCGTGTTGGTGGCATCGGAAGACACGGCGGTGAGCAAGCCCGCGCCCGACCCCTATCTCCGTGCCGTGGCTCTCTTGTCCGAGGCCGTCGGCCACCCGCTCCTTCCAAGCGAGTGCGTCGCCGTCGAAGACTCCCGCTGGGGGCTCGAATCGGCCCGGGCTGCAGGGCTCCGAACGGTCGCCGTCACCCACACCTATCCTGCCGAGGCCTTGTCGACAGCGGCCGAGGTAGTTGTCCCCAACCTGGACGTCCTAACGGTTGAACTGCTGAGCGGGATCGCTCGAGGGCCGGCCTGATTCCCGTACGTTTTCTTCAGGGTTTTGAATCCTGTCTCCGTGAAGTATGGTAATAGGCCGGGATCGACCGATACGTATTCATACACTTGTTGCATACTTTCCAACTGGTCTGGATCGGCTTTTTGTGGAGGACTCTCGATGCGATTCATGAAAGCCGGGCTGTGGGCCGTCGTGGGGCTGCTCATGACGGCTGGCCTTGCCGGCGCACAGAGCACAACCGGCACCATTTCCGGGCGTGTCGTTGACGCACAACAGCTGCCTGTGCCCGGCGTCACCGTGAATGCGGAATCGCCAAACCTGCAAGGCATCCGCACGGCGGTGACATCCGAGAACGGCGACTACATCATCTCGCTGCTGCCGTCGGGCGCCTACAAGATCACGTTCGAACTGAGCGGCTTTCAGCGGGTCGACCGGATGGTGACGCTCGCGCCGACGCAAGTGCTGCCGGTCGAAGTCGTGATGGGCCCGGCCTCCATTGCGGAGACCGTACAGGTCGTTGGCCGCTCGGCGGATGTCCTGACGCAGACCGCGCAGGTCGCGCTCAACATCAGCCAGGATCTGGTGCAGACGTTGCCGACCAACCGCGACATCAACGCCGCGCTGCTCCTCGCACCCGCCGTGCACCCGACAGGACCGAGCGGCGGCTACTCGATTTCCGGCTCGCCGTCGTACGAGAACCTCTTCATGGTCAACGGCGTGACCGTCAACGAGAACATCCGCGGCCAGGCCAACGACCTCTACATCGAGGACGCCATTCAGGAAACGACGGTCGCCACGGGCGGCGTGTCAGCCGAGCTCGGGCGCTTCACCGGCGGTGTCGTCAACGTCGTGACCAAGTCGGGCGGGAATCTGTACAGCGGCTCGTTCCGCGAATCGTTGAACGACGACGACTGGCGCGAGCTGTCGAAGTTCGAGCGGGATGCGATGGCGGCGGATCCTGCGCACAACGATCCGCGGCTCAACCTGATCACGAACGGGCGTCCGCCCACCGTGCCGACGCACGAATACACGTTCGGTGGCCCCGTGATCAGGGACAGGCTGTGGTTCTTCACCGCCGGCCGTCTTCAGAAGCAGAAGGAAGGACGTCAGCTCGTCCAAACGCTGGTCCCCTACGACTTCACGCGCGACTCCAAGCGTTACGAGCTCAAAGGCACGTACTCGGCGACCTCGTCGCATCGGTTCCAGAGCGCCTACACGAAGATCATCGACAAGCAGCTGAACAACACGTTCGACACGGCGCGGTCGATGGACACCAACAGCCTGGAGGACCGTCAGACGCCGCAGGAACTGTTCACCGTCAACTACAGCGGCATCCTGACGTCGAACTTCTTCATGGAAGCCCGCTACTCGCAGCGCAAGTTCACGTTCGTCGGCTCGGGCGCCAAGTCCAGAGACCTCATCGACGGCACGCTGATGATCGACAACGCTCGCAATCTTCGGTATTGGTCGGCGACCTTCTGCGGCGTCTGCACGCCGGAGAAGCGCGACAACAACGACATCTTCGTGAAGGGGTCGTACTTCATGTCCACCGGCGGCGCCGGATCGCACAACATGCTCTTCGGGTACGACAACTTCGACGACATTCGCAACGCCAACAACCACCAGTCGGGCAGCGACTACCGCATCCTTGGGACGGGCACCATCGTGCAGGGCACCGCGGTGTACCCCGTTCTGGCGGGCGGCGGCACGTGTACCAACCTCGTGACCGGAACCGGTTGCACGACGCGCATCCAGTGGAATCCGATCCCGCTCGAAAGCCTGGGCTCGGACTTCCGCACACACAGCGTGTTCTTCAACGACAGCTGGCGCATGAGCGGGCGCCTCACCGCGAACCTGGGCGTCCGCTGGGACAAGAACGACGGCAGGGACCAGCAGGGCAACTTGACGGCCAAGGATCAGGCGATCAGCCCGCGTCTGGGCGTCGTGTGGGATCCACTCGGGGATCAGCGGTGGTCCATCACCGGGAGCTTCGCGAAGTACGTCACGGCCATCTCCAACAGCATCGCCGACGCGGCGTCGGCGGCGGGCAACGCGCAGACGTTCCTGTACTACTATGCGGGACCGGACATCAACACGAACGCGGCCGGGCCGCTCACGACGACGCCTGCGGCGATCAGAACCGTGTTCGACTGGTTCACTGCCAACGGCGGCGCCAGCCGCCCGTTCTCGGAAAACCCGACCATTCCGGGTGTTGCCACCCTCATCCGCGATTCGCTCGCCTCACCGAATGTGCTCGAGTACGCGGGCGGCGTGAACCGTCAGTTTGGCAACCGCGCAGCCGTCCGGGCCGACTACGTGTATCGCGATTACCGCGACTTCTACACGTCGCAGACCGACACGGGAACGGGCACCGTTGCCAACAGTCTCGGTAACCGTTTCGACCTGACGTACATCGTGAACTCGAACGTGCCCAAGCGAAAGTACCAGGCGCTCAACACGCAGGCCACCTATCGGCTCGGCGCGCGCACCGACTTCGGCGGCACGTACACGCTGTCCCATACAACGGGCAATTTCGAAGCCGAGAGCGCAGGCAGCGGCCCGGTCACGTCGGGCATCCTGCGCTACCCCGAGTACAAGCAGGAGGCTTGGAACTTCCCGGACGGCAACCTGCAGATCGACCAGCGCCATCGCGCCCGCATCTGGATGAATTACGGCCCGCCCTGGGTGAAGGGCTTGACCCTCAGCGTCCTGCAGACCCTCGAGAGCGGCACGCCGATGAGTGCTGCGAACCTCAACAACACGAGCGCCAACGGCGTCAATCCTCAGCTCTCGGTGGCGAACACGTTCGGCTACCTGACGCCGCCCAACGGCGCCGGCACGACCTACTTCTATCAGGTCAATTGCTCGCAGGTTCCTTCGACCATCACCGTCGGCTGTGCCGGTGGCATCCGCGACGCGTTCCGTCTCGACGGTCAGAAGCGGACCGACGTCGCGGCGAACTACGCCTACAGCCTCGGCGCGGGCGCCCGGAAAATCGACCTGTTCGTGCAGGTGCAGATCATCAACCTTTTCGCCAATGAGCAGCTGTGCGGCTGCGGCGGCACCGTCTTCGCGAACGGCGGCGGCGTGACTCAGACGCGCATCGATCAGACGATCCGCACCAGCGTGAGCCACCCGGCCTTGTACACCAGCTTCAACCCCTTCACGACGTCACCCGTGCAGGGAGTGAATTGGGACTTCGCGCCGACCTACGGGACGGCGCTGAACCGCTTCGCCTATACCACGCCGCGGCAGTTGCGCGTCGGCTTCGGCGTACGGTTCTAGGACCGTTGCGAAACTGACCTACGGAAACCGCAGAGCACGCCGAGACCGCAGATCTCCGGCAACCCGCTAGACAAGCCGTCACCCATCGCGTCTCATCTGTACGGGCAAAAGCGTTGTATCCTGCTTGAAGATGGTTTCCGAACAACTCGTCCGTAGCTTCACGCGTGTGGCGCTCAGCCCGGATCCCGATCTCGCCGTTGCGGCCCTGATGATCGCGCGGGTGGAGTATCCAAAGCTGGATGCGGGCCCCTACCTCGATCTCCTCGACGCTCTTGGACGCGAGGCAGCCAGACGCGTGGACGCGGCGCAGCCAGCCGTCGCCGAGGAGGCGCCAGCCTACGTCGATCCGCAGACGTACGCCCGCGTGACGGCATTGAACGATTATCTGTTCAAGGAACAGCGGTTTGTCGGCAACGACATCCAGTACGAGGATCCGCGGAACAGCTTTCTGAACGAGGTGCTCGATCGCAGGACCGGCATTCCGGTCACGCTCGCGCTGGTCTACATGGAAGTCGCTCGTCGCGCGGGCGTCGTCGTCGAAGGCGTGAACATGCCGGGACACTTCCTGGTTCGCTGCCCCGCGACGCGCGGCGCCACGTTCGCGGGCTGGCGCTCCGCGCCGCACGACCGCGATCTCATCGTCGACGCCCACCACGGCGCCTTCCTGACCGACGATGCCTGCAGCGAGTTGCTGCGGCGCCACGCCGGCGAAGAGGCCGTGTGGGACGTGCACCTGCTCGGCCACGCCACAAAGGCGCAGATTCTCGCGCGGATGCTGCTCAATCTGAAGCGCGTGTACATGAGGATGTATTCGTTTCCACAGGCTCGCGACATCACCGAGCTGCTGCTCGCGGTGGATCCGTCCGCGACCAACGAACTGCTCGATCGCGGCCTGCTCGCCTATCACCTCAATGATTTCTCGGCCGCGCTGCGGGATCTGCAAACGTACCTTCAGTTGGTCCCGAAGACCGATCTGGATGAAGACGAGAGGAACGAGCAAGCCCAGATCTGGGAGCAGGTCAAGTCGCTCAAGAGGCGCGTCGCGTCGCTCAACTGACCGTTCCGAGTCTCCCGATCTCCTCGTACAGCACAGCGGACGCGATGATGCCGTTGTGGAAGTTCCCGAGATCGAGCTTCTCGTTCGGCGCGTGGGCGTTCTCGTCCGGAAGCCCGACGCCAAACAGCACCGACGGCAGACCCAGCTCCTCCTGAAACGTCGAGACAACCGGGATTGACCCGCCCTCTCTCGTGAAGATGGGTGTCCTGCCGAAGCCCTTCTCGATGGCGCGGGCGGCGGCCTGCACGAACGGGTTGTCGTACGAGGTCATCCACGGCTTGCCGCCGTGCATTCGCGTGACTGTGAGCTCCACAGTCTTCGGCGTGATGTGCTCGACGTATGTCTGGAACAGGCCTGCGATCTTGTTGGGATCCTGGTTGGGCACGAGTCGCATGCTGACTTTCGCCATCGACACGGCGGGCAGCACCGTCTTCGCCCCCTCGCCGGTGAACCCCGACAACAGCCCATTGACCTCGAATGTCGGCCGCGCCCACGTCCGCTCGAGCGTCGTGTAGCCGGTCTCGCCGAACAGCTTCGGCATGGCGAAGTCCTTCTTGTACTTCTTCTCGTTGAACGGCAGCGACGCCCAGGCCTTGCGTTCCTCTTCGGACAGCGGAACGACATCGTCGTAGAAGCCTGGAATCGTGATCCGCCCGCCGCGATCCTTCATCTTGGCAATGACCTGCGACAGCACGAGCGCGGGGTTGGCGACGGCGCCGCCGAAGCTTCCGGAGTGGAGATCGGTATTGCTGCCTCGCATGTCGAGCTGAAAGTACACGAGCCCCCGGAGGCCGTAGCAGATCGACGGCACCCCGCGCGCAAACATTCCCGAGTCGGAGATGACGACGACGTTGGCGGCCAACTCTTGCTTGTGGGCCTTGATGAAGTCGTCCAGGTTCGCGCTGCCGACCTCTTCTTCGCCTTCGAGGATGATCTTGATATTCATCGGCAGGCGCCCGGTCTGCGTCAGGTGCGCCTCGATGGCCTTCATGTGCATGAAGACCTGGCCTTTGTCGTCGGCCGATCCGCGCGCGTAGATCTCGCCGTCGCGGATCGTGGCCTCGAAGGGAGGCGATTCCCACAGGTTGAGCGGATCGACCGGCTGCACGTCGTAGTGGCCGTAAAAGAGGATCGTCGGCGCGCCCTCCACCCCGAGCCAGTCGCCGTAGACGACAGGATTCCCCGGGGTCTCGAACAGCGTGACGTTCTGCATGCCGATGCGGCGGAGCTCGTCGGCGCACCAGTCGGCGCATCGCTTGACGTCGGCGGCGTGCTCGGGAAGCGCGCTGATGCTTGGAATCGCCAGCAGCGCCTTGAGCTCGTCGAGATAGCGATCGCGATTGACGTTGATGAAGTCGATGATCTTGTCCATTAGGGTGTCCACCGGCCGTGCCGTTCGAACGCGGTGCCTTCGGCCTTCAGCTTGTCGAGGTGCGCGCGAACATTTTCACGCGCCGCCGGCATCAGCGCCGGCTCGAGTCCATCATAAATGTATTCCGCAACCGCCTGCACGGTGTCACGACCGGCGGCAAGGGCGGCCATCACCTGCTGTTCCCGCGCGCGGCGATGGTCGAGATAGTGGCGCAGGAGCGCCGTGGGCTTCGAGACCTCCGGACCGTGGGCGGGGAGGAGCCGGACGGGCTCGAGCGTCAGGATCCGCTCGAGGGCGGCGAGATAGCGCCTCAGGTCGCCGCCTTTGCTCGCCTCGATCATCACGCTGCTCCCCGCAGTCACCAGATCGCCGGTGAACACCGTCCGGCTGGCCTCGTGCCATAGCGCAATGTGATCGGGAGAGTGCCCGGGCGTGTGGAGCACGATCAACGGCTCGCCGGCGGCCAGCACGAGCTCCTCGTCGCGCAGTGATTCCCAGCGAACCGGATATCTTTGATCCTCGTCGGGCCAGGGAAACTTGAGGAAGCGTGCGCGAGGCTGCGCGACGGCCAGCGCCGGCGCTCCAGACGCGTGGTCGGCGTGTGCGTGCGTGACGAGTACCTGGCCCAGCTGCGCGCGCGCATCGGCGAGATGATGCTCGAGGTCCGCAAGATGCCTGGGCTCGCCGACGCCGGCGTCGATGAGCGTCGCCTCGCCATTCGAGCCGAGCAGCAGGTACGTGTTGTTTCCCTGCCCGGTCATCGGGCTTGGGTTGTGCGCTTCGATTCGGATGGGATTGAACATCAAAGGGAGAGTCGACTATCGACTGACGACGCGAACGGGCACATCGGGCCGCCCCTACGCTGGCCGTCAAAAACTATACCGAAGCCCGAGCGTGACGTGTGAGTTGAGTCGATACTGGCCGAGAAAATCGTCGGGTTCCCCGCGAATGAGCGCTCCTGTGACCGTCGCGCGCCAATGGCGGCCCCGCGCCTGAGAGTATTCCCCCTTCAGGTACAGCCCTCTTCCATCCTCTCGCACGGCGCCTTCGAGCGCGGCACTTCGATTCACGTCGATCGTGTACGAGGCGCGCCCGAGGACGGTACGCGCGGCGCCACGGTCCGGCGCGAACGTCGCGGCGCCGCTTGGCTCGGTGATGATTTCTCCGGCGTACCCGCCCACAAAGACCCATTCTCCCATCTGTCGTTCCAGTTGCACGACGTACAGCACGTACTCGTCGGTCGAGGGCGTCGAGGTTGTGACGTATGCGATCTCGCCTTTGGCGGTGAACCAACGCGTCGCCAGCGCGACATCGCCGCCGTACATGCGCAGCGTGGGATAGCGCCTGGCGATTTCGATGACGATCGGGCCGACAACAGATGGAGTCATCAACGTCGGGAGGGGAAACGACCGCTGATCGACGTTTGGCAAATGGTTGAGGCCGTCATAGAACGACAGCGAGTGCTCGTATCCGCCGCCGGCGCGCGCCCAACGGATGCCAACCTGTGATCGGTCAGGCAGCGCGTCTCGATCATCCGGTCGCGCAACCACTTCGATCTCCGGCGGCGTCGGAGTCCATCGTTGGTTCAGAAGCGGAAGGCGACTCGGCGTGAAGAGGGGCACCCAGACGGCATCGAACGACTGCGACCCGCGCGCCACCACGGCTCGAACGGCGCGGACAGCCAGGAAATCAGGATCGATCACGTTGATGTAGTCGCGAGGCGCGAACCGGTCGGTCGGCGTGAGAATGTCCGCCTTGCCCCAGCGGATGAACTGCTTGCCGACGTCCACGGTCAGCGGCCCGCGGTTCAGCGTGGCGGTGAGCCTGCGGATCGAGAGACGCGGCCGGAGTGTCCCCCGATCGCCCATATCGACGCGCCAGGAGCCCTCGACCTGCTCATGACTGTTCGCGCGCGCATCCAAGCCGCCTGCGAGCCGCAGCCAGGGCAGCGGTCTCGCAAACAGCTCCCCGCGCGCCAGAACGTCGGCGACGAAGTTGCGCGGGTCGTTGCGGGCGTCTCGAGGGTAGGCCGCGCCCCGCGCATCGACGAAGCCGCGGTATGTGACCGTTTGTGCCGACGTCGATGCAGGGACGAGAGCGAGAATGAGAACGAGCAGCGCCCGCTGCCAGGCCAGCACGCAAGAACGACAGCCCAGCGCCCTCGACCCGAGCGAGCGCCAACGCGCGAGTGGACAATGCCGGCGGCGACTCACTGGCGTCGCAGCGCCTGCAGCGTGAAATCCTCATCCTTCAATGGCGCGTTGTATTCGAGCTTGTCGAGCGTCAACCGGGTGCGGCTGCCTCGGCGTAGATCCGACATGTCCAAGATGCGTGCGGTCCAGATGCCCTGCACGTTCTGGATGTCGCCGTAGTTCAACCGGCGCACGGGCTGATCCCTGATGAAGTTCTCGATGCGCGCCGGAGTGTAGTTGTCCTTTCGGATCCACACGATCGACCGCGTGTACTGCGACGACTTGCCTTCTTTCGGAACGGATTGAATCTTCCAGCACGCGGCGGCGTCGACGGCTTCCTCGCCCAGCATCGAGTAGTCGAACTGGTTCACGTCTCGCTCTTCCAGATCCTCGAAGCTGAAATCGGTTCCGAAAAAACGAGTGGAACGATCCTGCAGAGCGATACGCCGATCGCGCTCGATGGCGGGCGTCCACATCCATTGATCTGAAGCACGGTCCGCGTGGTTCACGACCAGCAGCGCGACACCCTTGACCTCCGCGGGCGTGTTGAAGCGGAGCACCATTCTGCTCTGCCCGTGCGATCCGAGCCGCGTCAGCGTCCAGC
>JAHFUL010000011.1:31824-39331 GCA_023265155.1 Acidobacteriota bacterium | reverse complement strand
CGTTGCCCGTCGCGTGGTCGAGCAGGCGATCGGCGAGAAGCTCGACGGTTCGCCGCTGGATGACCCGAACGCTGGAAAGAATCCGGCTGCCGTGGCCCTCGGCAAGCTCGACACGAAAGGCGCCTCCCGCAACGCGCCTCGCGTCCGCCGACCTCTCCGCCGAATGGTGGCGACCTTTCCCGTGGATAATCCCGGCCTGGCCCACTCCCCGGCCGTGAGCGTTCTGGAGGCGGTCTGCGCTCGACTGCGCGGCGAGCCGGTACCCGTATCGGCGCCGATGCTTGACGCGGCCCGGAAGCATCGCGTGCACCTGCTGCTCGCCGATTCACTGTCGCCGCGGGAGCGGGATCCCGGCCTCGAGACCGACCTTCGCAACCAGGCGATCCTCGACGTGGTGCGGGAGCGCGAGCTGCGGCGGTTGGTCGAAGCGTTCAGCGCGGCCGGGATCGAGACACTGCTGTTCAAGGGCGCCGGTCTCGCGTACACACTGTATCGCTCCCCGCATCTCCGGCCACGCGCGGACCTCGACGTGCTGATCCGGGCCGAGCGCCTCGCGGACACCGATCGGCTGCTGGCCTCGGAAGGCTGGACCCGCGCGGCCGAGCCCGACGCGATGCTTGCCTCGGCGCAGCGTCATTACCGCCGGCACTCTGCCTCCGGCCTCACCGAACCGCTCGATCTCCATTGGAGAATTGCCAACCCGCGGTTGTTCGCCGATGCGATCGCTTTCGAAGAGCTGTGGGCGCGTGCGATACCCGTGCCGATCCTCGGCAGCGGCGCCCGAACGCTCTCACACATCGATGCGCTGTTCGCCGCCTGCCTGCACCGCGTGGCGCATCACGACGACGCGATCGATCTGTTGTGGCTATGGGACATCCACCTGCTCGCGTCGCGGCTGTCAGCCGACGAGACGGCCGCGTTCATCGACCTGGCCGCGCGCACGCGGATGCGCGCCGTCTGCGTGCGCGGACTGGCGCTTGCCGCCGAGCGCTTTCATACACCGGGCGCTGCCGCGCTCGTCGGCGCACTCGAAGAGCAGTCCGCGACCCCGGAGCCGTCGGCGCGGTTCGTTGGCGGTGGTCTGAGCCTGTTGGAGCTGCTCTACGCCGATCTCGCAGCCACGCCGGCATGGCGCGCGCGCATCACGCTCGTCCGGGAGCACCTCTTTCCGTCGCTCTTGTACATGCAATCAGCGTACGCCCGATGGCCAGCCGGGCTGCGGCCGCTGGCGTACGCGTACCGAATCGTGCACGGAGCGCCGGCATGGTTCCATCGGCCCGCCCCCGGCGGTGACGAATGCGGTGAGTGACTCGAACCGCGTCCAGGAGCCGCAGGCTACCGTCGGCGCCTGGCGCCCTTTCGTGACGCCTTTCGCGCGCTCTTGCGAGTCGGCTTGCCCGCGCCCTTCCTCGCAACCTTTTTTCCCATCTTCTTCTTGGGACCAGCGGTCTTGCGCGCCACGGGCGCACTCTTCTTTGCGGCTTTCTTTGCGGCTTTCGGCGCGGCTTTCTTCGCCGCCTTCGGCGGTTCCTTCATCGGCGCTTTCTTCGCCGCGGGCGGCGCCGGTTTAGCCGCCACCGGCTTGCTTGCAGCGGCCGGCTTCTTCGGGGCGGATGTCGCGGCGGCGGCACGCGCTCCGCCGCCCGGCCGTCCGGCCGGCACCTCGATGTCTGCGTCGAGATCGAGATCCGCGTCAACGCCCGCGTCCAGATCGTCCCCCAGATCAGACCCTCCGTTCATGTCGTCCTCGGGGAGTCCCACTCCGTCGTCGAAATCGTCGTCCTTCATAGTGCGCCTCTTTGGGGTCTGGCCCCGCGTTAACGGTCCCTCGGTTCATCTCGCCGGAGCGTCGTGCAGTCACAAACGCGCAAGCGGGCGATTAGTCTGACCAGCCTTCGCGTGCGTGTCAACAACTTGAGCACGCTTCGGCCGGCGGGCCAGCCTTCGCGAGACTGTCAATAACTCAACTCGCTTCGGCTGACGAGCCAGCCTTCATCACCCCATCACCCCGTCACCCCATCACCCCGTCACCCCATCACCCCATCACCCCATCCCCTGAGGGAGCCACCGGTCGCCGGTCCATACGAATCGGGTCTCAATCGGCCCCGAGTCGGCGCCGTTCCCAAAATAGGCCGGATTCACCGGCATGACGAGCGCCCTGCTGCCGTCGTGTTCGACGAGTTTCGGCTCGCGCCGCGGAATCTCGCGCCCGCACAACCAGGCGAAGATTGCATCGACCGTTCGAAAGCGCTCGAGCTCGCCGAGCGTCACCCACGTGGGCGGCGGGAGGATAATCTCGCCCCGCCCTGCCGCCGCAATCGCGCCGGCCGCACTCGTCCATTGGCTTTCAGTCGTTTCATGCTCGTCGTGTGCCGGCTGCTGATCGATCGGCAGGCGTGCGACAAAGAAGCGCGTATCGAACCGGCGCGTGTCCAGAGGCGGCGTCACCCAGTGGGCGCATACCACCAGCGCATCCGCCGCGAGGCGCAGCTGCTCGCGCTCCAGCATGTCGCGCAGCGTTCGTGCGCTCGAGTGAATGTCCTGACGATATTGCTTGAAGCGCTCGTGTGAGGACTCGTCGTCGAGCCGGGCAAACGTCCCGGACGCGTCGCGCGCAAGCAGCACGCCCGCCTCCTCGAACAGTTCCCGCACGGCGGCGACATGGAGCGCCAGCGCGGCGTCCTGTCCGAGGCCTGGAATCTGGACCGCGGCGTGGTCCATACCGTCGCACCATCGCGCATCGGCGGCGTCGCGATCCGCGGCATCGACGGCGCCGCCAGGAAACACGTGTGCGCCGGCCATAAAGGCCGCCCGGTCGTGACGACGAACCATGAAGACCTCCGGGCCGACAGAACCGTCCCGGAGCACCAGTACAGTCGCGGCGGCGCGAATCTCAGCGGGCACGGCCGAACCTTAGCACGGCGTTCACGCCCCTGGGATCCACAACGATCGCCCGGTGATCTCACGGTGATTCAATCCTGCGGCGCGATCGAGTTTGGCGACGATGACAGGTAGATCGGCGCGGATGCGCCACTCGTCGGCGCGGCCGGCAGACGACTCGACGGCGGCGCGCCACTTTTTCCACCACGGCGCTACAAAGCCCGCCAGCGGTTCGACAACGAGCACTCGATCGCCCTTCGCAGCCCGGTCGAGAAGACGCGTAAGCAGAGTCTCGCGCGCGGCGTCCGGCAGCTCGTTCAACGTGAACGCGGCAAGAAACGCGGCGCGCTTTCTCCCGAAGTCGGCCTTCGCGACGTCGCCCACGATCCCTCGCCCGGAAAGACCGAACGCCTGATAGGTTGCACCAGCCTCCTTCACGGCCCAGGGATGGCGATCGATGCCGAGGACTCTCGGGCTGGGCGCACACGAGCTTGCCCATGCAGCCCCGGACGCCCCGGTGCCGCAGCCGAGATCGACGAGCGTCGAGGTGGCTGCCGACACGGCCGTGGCGCCCGGAAGCGCAGACGCAATATGCCGAACGAGTAGGTAGTGGAGCGGCCCATAGAAGAGCGCGAACGCGGCGCGCTTGCCCGCCCCCGACAACGCAGATCCCTCACCGATACGCCCCCGCCGCTCCACATAGGTTGCCGAAAGGGCCCGCAGCGCGCGCGACAGCTCAGGAAACGTGAGCTCGGCGAGATGCCGCCTCTCGAGGGCGGCGATCCAATCGTCAAACATGACGGTCACCGGCCGAGCTGGCGCGGCAAAGCCGAACCGCTACCGAACCTTATCCAGCCCCTCGTTCAGCTCGATGTACGTGCCCCACGGGTCGGTGAGAAATGCCACTCCGAGGCCAAACGCCGGAGCCATCGTGTACCCGCGATCGAGCTTGATGCCCTTGGCCTCGAGATCCTTGCAGAACTGTTCCAGATTCTTGATCTCGAAGCCGATGTGATCGACCGCCCGGCCACGCGTCCCGACGACCGGCCCGGCTGCGGGGGAAAACGTCAGGTTGACGCCGGGCAGGTCGGCCGCTTCGAGCGATCCGCGCCTGCCGGGCGTCGCACCGAACACCTTCACGTACCACGCACGCATTTGCTCGACATCGGGTGCCGCGAAGTGAATGTGGTGTAGCGCGATCGATCCCGTCATCGACTTGTTCTCAATGAATTCGACCTTGTTCTCATCAGGAGCCATCACGAACGCGACGTACGTGTTCTGATCGGGAATGAACGCCAGATCGTCTTTGACCTCGTACGGCCCGGAAATCTCCGCCCGGGTGACGACCGGATACCCTGCGGCCTTGACCTTGTCCACCATCGCACGAATGTTCGGCACCTGGAAGCCGATGTGATTGACCGTCGTCCCCTTCGAGCCGCCAGTCGGCGGACGCTGATTCATGAAGATCAGGACGTTCGGCAGTCTGAACAGTGGCGTCGTGGTCGCCCCGAGCGTGAGCGACGCTCCGCCAAGCGTGTCGACCCAGAACTTTCGCGCCACTTCGAGGTCGCTGACGGTCAGGTGATGATGTCCGTACACGATGCGGCCGTCCTTGGCGGCCGTGAGCTGAGCCCGCGCGGGCGTCGTCCACATCAAGAGCAACATTGCCGACAGGGCCGACAGGGCCGACAGGGCCGACAGGGCCGACAGGGACGCAAGACAGATCGCCTTCACAAGTACCTCCAGCGCTGACGTGGCCGGGCGCACCCATTCTACGACTGTGGGGCGGCCGGGCGGGAATCGCTGATATTCTGCTGCCAACGACATGCGGCATCGCGCATTGCTCACCCTTGCCGTGAGCGGCATTCTGGGGCTCCGTGTCGGCATGGTGGCGTTCCCCGACTGGCAGGTCGCGGTGGAAACGGCCCAGGTGCTGGCCAAAGTTGTCGAGTATCCAGCCCCGACACCCTTTTTTCTCTACCACACGAATCTGTGGACGCTCGTCCACCAGGTACTCGCGGTGTGTCTCCGCATGGGGGTGTCGGAGATGAGGCTGTCGCTCATCCTGAGTGGTCTGATGGGAATGGTCAGCTTCCAGGCACTCTCGATGTTCGTCTTCGCGCTGAGCGAGGACGTGCTCGTCGCGATCGGTGCGCCGCTCGTCATCCTGGTGGCGCGGGCGAGCGAGTTTGGCGTCGTGTATCCCATCCTGCTGGCAGGCTCGGTTCACACCTACGGGATCCTGGGCCTCTCTCTCTTCGTTCTTGTCGTGAGCCTGTTTGGCGCCGGCTGTTACCGGGCTGGCGGATTCCTGCTCGGCATCGCCCCCGCGATCCATCCGTCGCTCGGATTCTGGCTGTTCGTGGTCGTCGCGATCGCCTTGGTCTGGGATTTCCGCTACCTGCGAGAGGCGTCCGGGCATGGACTGAAGTACTTCTTCGCGGGATGTCTGGTGACCGCAGTGAGTCTGCTGATTCACCTGAGATCCGCTTTCCCCGCCCCACCAATCGATTCGTCGCTCTCCGCTCGATACCTGTCGGCGTTCGTGTCACTGTGGGACGCGCATCGTCAACCGGTCGGCATGTCGCTGGACGGTGTGAGCCTCAATCGCGGCGCGCTCGCGCTCGCGATGCTGTGGCTCGTCGCGTTCACCGCGGACCTGCCACGCGCGGCGGTCTTTCTCCTCCGCGTCGTGATCGCCGCCGCCGGTTTGAGCCTTCTCTTCGTCATGGCCTCGTGGATTCCGCCAGCCAGGCTCCCGGCAGCGCTCGTGGTGCTGATGCCGACACGCCTTGCGAATTTCAATGCGATGACGTTCGTCGCCCTGCTGCTGGGACTCGTGGGGGCGTATCGCACCAGGGTCTGGAGCCCCGTGGTCACGCTCCTCATCACGCTGGGGCTTCTACTCGGCGAACGGAGCCTGCTCTGGCAATGGCTCCAGGAACGGGGGACGGTCCGCGGGATGCCGGCGTGGGCGGGGTGGCTGGATGTCTGGCCCGTTTTTGAATTTGGATCGGTCGCCCTGGTCCTCTTGACCCTGGCAACCTGGCACAGGCGCGGCAACGAGACCGACCCCGTGCAAACGCCTGGATCTCTGCGCCGCGTTGTCGCGAATGGCGGCCGGCTGGGACTGATCGGGTTGTGTGCGCTCATCGGTGTGGCCACCTGGCAGCGAGCGGCACCCCGGATGCGGCTCTTCGAGAACTACGCCACGAACCCGGTATTTCAGGAAGCGTCCAAGGGAACGGGCTTGCTGCTCACCGGCGGCAATCTGAACCTGATTCAGCTGCGCACGCGGCGCCCGGTCCTGCTGAACGGCGGCGGGCTCGACGGCCTGCCGTACGCGCTGGACGGAGCTCCGGAAGTGGAACGCATCCTTCGCGATGTCTACGGGATCGATTTTTTCAATCCGCCTGAGGAAGCGCGAAGAATAGGCATCATGCCGAACCGGTACAACAAAGAGGTCTGGGAGCAATTCTCGCCGGAGAAATGGCGCGCGATCAGGTATGTCTATCAGGTCACGCAGGTCCTCACGCAGGCTGGCTGGACGCTGAACCTGCCGGTGATCGCACAGGACCGCGACCTCCGGCTGTATCAAATCCCCGACCGATGACGTACTATTTCGTCCCTCGATTGTCATGATACGCGCGGGTCCATGATCATCAGCCGCACGCCCTTCCGGGTGTCGTTCTTCGGCGGAGGCACCGACTATCCCGACTGGTATCGCGAGCATGGCGGAGCCGTGCTGGCGACCACGATCGATAAGTACTGCTACATCAGCGTCCGTGAGCTGCCGCCCTTCTTCGAGCACAAGTTCCGGGTCGTGTATTCCCTGGTCGAGAACGTGCAGGAGGTCCGCGAGATCAATCATCCCGCCGTCCGCGCGGTGCTCGAACGTCTCAATACGACCAAGGGCCTCGAAATTCACCACGACGGCGATCTTCCCGCCCGCTCGGGTCTGGGGTCGAGCTCGGCCTTTACCGTGGGCCTGCTGAGCGCCATGCATGCGCTGGCCGGCCGGCAGACGACGAAAGACGCGCTCGCCGCTGAAGCGATTCATGTGGAGCATACGGTGTTGAAAGAGCCGGTCGGCCTGCAGGACCAGATTTCCGCGGCCTATGGGGGCTTCAACCACATGCTGTTCCGCCGTGACGGCACGTACGAGATCAGCCCGATGATCGTGCCGCGCGATCGGTTGACGGCCCTTCAGGATCATCTCCTTCTGCTCTTCACGGGCATCTCGCGTCTCGCTCCGGAAGTCGCGCAGACGGTCATCGCGAACCTGCCGCGAAAAGAGGCGGATCTCCATGCGATGCAGGAGATGGTGGATGCGGCGATCGCCGTGCTCTCGTCGCCGACGAGCGATCTCCTCGATTTCGGACGGCTTCTGGGAGAGTCGTGGCAGCGCAAGCGCCAGTTGTCGGACTCTGTGTCGAACCCGACGATCGACAACCTCTTCGAGACGGCGCTCCGGGCGGGCGCGATCGGCGGCAAACTGCTGGGGGCCGGCGGCGGCGGGTTCCTGCTGCTGTTCGTCAGGCCGGAGGATCGCCAGCGCATACGAGAGTCGCTGCCGAATCTGGTGGCCGTCCCCTTCGCGTTCGAGACGTCGGGCTGTCGCATTGTG
>JAHFUL010000011.1:0-31724 GCA_023265155.1 Acidobacteriota bacterium | reverse complement strand
CGCACTGATGATGTTGGTCATCCCATGACGATTCGTTATCCGTACACCGGCGAGGGCGCTCGCGGATTCGATCGCTTCGCGCAATCCCATTCCGGCGCTAAGCTTCTGGGTTTGTACCGATCGATGCTCCGGATCCGCCGGATCGAAGAAGAGATCGAGCGGCGGTACCACCAGGATCAGATGAAGACACCGATCCACCTGGTGATCGGGCAGGAGGCGACCTCGGTCGGCTGTTGTGCGGCGCTCGGTGAGACCGATCTCCTCTATTCGAGCCACCGCACACACGGGAATTACCTCGCCAAGGGCGGCGATCTGAAGGCGATGCTCTGCGAGATGCACTGCCGCATCAACGGATGCGCCGGCTCCAGAGGCGGATCCATGCATCTCATCGACAAGCGCGTCGGCATGGCGGGAACATCAGCGATCGTCGGCGGCGCCGTGCCGATTGCCGCCGGGGCGGCGCTCGCGGCTCAAATGAAGGGCGAGGACCACGTGGTGGTGGTGTTCCTGGGCGATTCGACGACAGAAGAGGGCGTGGCTTCCGAGAGCCTCAACTTTGCGGCGCTCAAGCAGCTCCCGCTTGTTTTCTTCTGCGAGAACAACTTTTACTCCGTGCAGTCCCCGCTTGCCACCCGGCAGCCGGCACGCGACCTGCGCACGTGGGCGGCGAGCTACGCGATTCCGGCTGTCCGCGTCGACGGCGTCAATGTGCTTGCCGTTCTCGAAGAAACACAGACGGCGGTTGCGAGGGCGCGATCGGGCGGCGGCCCGACATTCATCGAGGCGCCGGTCTATCGCTTCCGCGCGCACGGCGGCGCCGGCGACGACAGCCGCACGGGCTATCGGGACGTGGCGGAGCGCGAGGCATGGGAGCGCGTCGATCCGCTGACGCTGTTCAGTGGGTTTCTGATGGCCGGCGGGATGCTCGACGAACGGGCGACAGCCGTCATGGAGGAAGCCCTCGCCGCCGAGATCGCGGACGCCTTCGAGCTCGCATTGGCCAGTCCAATCCCGGTCGAAGCCGATCTCTACCGTCACGTCTACGCCGACTGAACAGTAGGGGTCAGACAGGGGTCTGACTGACCCCTGTCTTATTTCGAGACACTGAAATGCCGTGGGATGAAGCGCTCGTCAATTCGCTGGTCTACGACAAACCCGACCCGGGCGAGGGACGGGTGTCCACGTATGTCAGCGCCGTCAGGGAAGCGCTGACGCTCGCGCTCGAGCACGACCCGCGTGTGTTCGTCCTCGGCCAGGGCGTCGACGATCCGTCGGCGATGTTTGGAACCACGCGCGGCCTCCAGCAGCAGTTTGGGAGCCAGCGCGTGTTCGATATTCCACTGTCGGAGGAGGGCATGATGGGCGTGTCGGCCGGCGCGGCCATGAACGGCATGCGGCCGGTCTATATGCACAATCGTCCCGACTTCATTCTGCTGGCGTTCAATCAGCTCGTGACGCACGCCGCCAAGTTTCACTTCATGGACAACGGCACGACGGACGTGCCGATGGTGGTGTGGGCGGCCATCGGACGCGGCTGGGGTTCGGGCGCGCAGCATTCACAGGCGATCCACGGGATGCTGCTTGGCGTGCCGGGACTCAAAATCGTGATGCCCAGCACGCCCTATGATGCCAAGGGTCTTCTCCTCTCCGCGATCATCGACAACAATCCGGTCTGTGTGTTCGAGCACCGCTGGCTGATGAAGAAAGACGGCGTCGTGCCCGAGGGGTTGTACAGGGTACCGATCGGCAAAGGCGTCTATCGCCGCCGCGGGAAGGACGTCACGATTGTCGGGGCGTCGCACGCCATCGAGCTGGGCGCACAGGCGGCCAGCCTGCTGGCGTCGGAGGGCATCGAGGCCGAGGTCATCGACCTGCGTACGGTCAAGCCGCTCGACGAGGCCATCGTCCTCGAGTCGCTGAAAAAGACCGGACGGCTCGTCGTCGTGGACACGGCCTGGATGAAAGGCGGCCTCTGCGCGGAGATCGGATGCCTGGCAGCCGAGAAAGGGTTCGCGGATTTGAAGGCGCCGGTCTGCCGCGTCGGACTGCCCGATGTGCCGACTCCCGCCGGCTACACGCTCGAACAGTTCTACTATCCCGATGCCGCCCGCATCGCCGCTGCCGCGCGCGGGATCGTTCGGGTGTAGCGCGCGCCTTTTAGGCGCGCGGTGAGTGCAAATGTCCTACGACCTCGCAAGCACGAGCTGGGGACCGGAAGAAGTCCAGGCGATCGAGCGGGTCCTCCGCGGAGGTCGCCTGACGATGGGCGAGAATGTACGCGCGTTCGAGGAGGCGTTCGCGTCGACCTTCGGGGTGAAGCACGCCGTGATGGTGAACTCCGGATCCTCTGCCAATCTCGTCGGCGTGGCCGCATTGTTTCACACGCGCGAGCGGCCGCTCCAGCGCGGCGACGAAGTGATCGTTCCGGCCATTTCGTGGGCGACGACGTTCCATCCCCTCCAGCAGTACGGCTTGAAGCTGCGGTTCCTTGACGTGGAGCTCGACACGCTCAACATGGACGTCTCGCAGCTCTCCGCCGCGCTGACGCCCCGGACGCGAATGGTGATGGGGGTCAGCATTCTTGGCAACCCGGCCGCCCTCGACGTCATTCGACGTTTCTGCGACGCGCACGGCCTTTACTTTTTCGAAGACAACTGCGAGTCGCTCGGCGCAAGCCTGAAGGGCAAGGCGTGCGGCACGTTCGGCGACCTTGGCACGTTCAGCACCTTCTATTCGCATCACATTTCCACGATGGAAGGCGGTGTCCTCGTCACGGATAACACAGAGATCGCGCATCTGGCCCGGGCCGTCCGCAACCACGGGTGGGCGCGCGACCTCCCGCCGGACTCTCCGCTCGACTTGCCGCCGGCGGGCGATCCGTTTTTCGAGGCGTACCGGTTCATCATGCCCGGCTACAACGTCCGCCCGCTGGAGATTTGCGGTGCCGTCGGTCTCGAACAGCTGAAGAAGCTGAGTGGCATGCTCGAGACTCGGCGGGCCAACGCGGCACACTTCGTGAGGCTCTTTGGTGGAGACGAGCGTTTCATCCTGCAGCGCGAGAACGGCCGCAGTTCCTGGTTCAGCTTCACGATCATCCTCAACCCCCGCCTCGCCATCGACCGGGCGCAGGTGATGGACGCCATGCGCAAGGCGGCAATCGGGTTCCGCATGATTACGGGCGGCTGCTTCCTGCGGCACGAAGCGGCGAAGTTCTTCGATTACGCCACGGTCGGCGAGATCGTGAATGCGAACATCGCGCACGATCACGGCTTTTTCGTCGGCAACCATCCGCGCGACCTGACCAGGGAGATCACCGAGCTGCGCGGGGTGCTCGACGCCGCGGCGCAAACCAGCTCGCGGGCCGGCGCCCGCGCCCGGAGCCTCAACTGATGACTCGCGTGCTCGTCACCGGCGGTGCCGGGTATCTCGGTTCGACCCTGGTTCCGGCTCTCCTCGATCGCGGCTTCGCCGTGACCGCCGTCGACAATTTCATGTACGGCCAGGACAGTCTGTCCGCCGTGTGCTACCACTCCGCGTTCTCCCTCGTGCGGGGCGACGTCCGATCGATGGACACGATGCGGCCGCTGCTGAAGCAGGCCGACATCATCATTCCGCTGGCGGCCCTCGTGGGCGCACCGCTCTGCGACCGGGATCCGCTCGCCGCGACCTCGACCAACCTCGAGGCCATCGTCGACATGCTCGACCATCTGAGCCGTGATCAGCAGGTGCTGCTTCCCGTCACCAACAGCGGCTATGGGGTCGGCGAGCCCGGCACATTCTGCACAGAGGAGACGCCCATCAGGCCCGTCTCGCTCTATGGTCGGGACAAGGTCGAGGTGGAGCGGATCCTGCTGGATCGCCACCCCTCGGCGCTCAGCTTCCGTTTCGCCACGGTCTTCGGCATGTCGCCGCGGATGCGCCTCGATCTGCTCGTCAACGACTTCACGTATCGGGCGACCTTCGACCGCTTCATCGTGCTGTTCGAGAGCCACTTCAAGCGCAACTTCCTGCACGTGCGCGACGCGGCCCGCGCGTTTCTGCACGGGATCGATCACTTCGACACGATGAAAGGTGGACCGTACAACGTGGGCCTGTCGGACGCGAACATCTCCAAGCTGGAGCTGTGTCAGCGTATTCAGCAGCATCTGCCGTCGTTTGTTTTCGTCGAGTCCGCGATCGGTAGGGATCCCGATCAGCGCGACTACATCGTGTCCAACGAGAAGGTCGAACGCACTGGCTATCGGACGGCGTTCTCGCTCGACGACGGGATTCGCGAGTTGATCAAGGGTTTTGCGATGATCCGCAACGCAAAATATTCCAACGTGTGATCGGATTGATTCAGCTCGCAGAGCGGCTCGGTCGGCCCCGCTATCGCGCGCTCTGGGTATTGGTCATCAGCGGAGCGCTCGGGTTTCGCATTGCCTTCGTCGCCTTCCCCACCTGGCAGGTCGCGGTCGAGACCGCGCAGGTAGTGGCCGGGCTCGTCACCTACCCAGCCGGCAATCCGTTTTACGTCTACCACACGAAGCTCTGGACCGTGCTGCACCAGGTCTGTGCTCTGCTGCTCCTGTCGGGCGTGTCCGAGATCATGCTGTCGAAACTCTTGAGTGGCGTGCTCGGCATGCTGAGCCTTCAGGCGTTGTCGATGTGCGTCTTTGCTCTGAGCCGGAATGTCCTGCTGTCGATCGGCGCCAGCCTGTTCGTGCTCGCCACGCGTTCGGCCAGCAACGGGGCGACGTACCCTATTCTGCTGATGTCCACCGAGCACACGTACGGCTCCGCCGGGCTGTCGACGTTCGTGCTCGCGGTGGCCTCGCTCGGAGCCGGCTGCTACGGCCTTGGGGGGTTCCTCGTGGGATTGATGCCTGCGGTCCATCCGTCGTTGGGACTCTGGCTCTGGATTCTCGTGGCCACGTGCCTCGCGTGGGATTTCAGAACGGCACGCGCCGAACGCCGGCCGGCGTTGAAGTGGTTCCTGGCCGGCGCTGCACTGACGACACTGAGCCTCGCGGTGCAGTTGACGGTCACCTACGATGTGCCCCGCGTGGATCCGGTCGAGAGCGCGAAGTACCTCCGCGGGTTTGTCGCATTCTGGGACGGGCATCGGGCGCCGGTGGGCTCCGAGACGCTTGCCGTGGCGCTCAATCGTGGAGCGATGGCCCTCGGGTTGATCTGGCTGATTGGCTTCCGCGATCGCCTCCCGCCTTCCGCGGCATTTCTGCTGCGTGTGATCGTCGGCGGCGCCGTACTCGGTCTTGCCATGGCCGCCGTGTCCTGGATTCCGCCGGACAAGCTCCCGCTCACCCTCCTGATGCTCATGCCCACGCGCCTCTTGAACTTCAACGGCATGATCTTCGTCCCGCTGCTGATCGGCCTGCTGGGCCTCTATTCCCGGCTGTTCTGGGGTCGGCTCCTGATGGCCGTCCTGCTCGTTGGTCTTCTACTTTCTCCGCGCAGCATGATCTGGGAATGGAGCGCGGCGAACCGGTGGGCCTGGCTGCAGAATGGCTTCGACCCTCTGATCGTCATGGAGATGACGTCGATCGGCTTGGTCTGCCTTGGCGCGGCAGACTGGGCCAGGCGGCGGCAAAGTGACGTCCCCGCCGTCGCTCCCGAGGGTGCTGTCGTGACGCTGGTGAAAGGTGGTCTGTGGATCGTGTCTTTCGCCGCGGTCGCCTTGACGGGCTTTCTGACATTGCGCCTGCGACCGGACACCACGGACTACTTTCGCGATCGGACCAACAATCCGTTCTTCGCAGCCGTCGCCGCCGAACGCGAGGGCATGGTCCTGACCGCCGGCTCGTTCCAGCTGGTTCAGTTGTATACCAGGAGACCCGTGTTGCTCGACGGCGCGCTCGACACGTTGCCCTACGCGTCGGAGTCGGGGCCGGCTATGCAGCGCATCCTCCTCGATGTCTACGGCGCGGACCTGCTCAACCCTCCTGAGGAAGCGCGGAAGAAGGGCGTGTTGCCGCGCGCCTTTCACCGTGGGCTCTGGGAGCAGTACTCCCGCGCCCGGTGGCAGCAAATCCGGCGGACCTATGACGTCCACGTGATCGTGACCCCTGGCGACTGGCTGTTGGACCTGCCGGTCGCGGCGGAAGGCTCCGGCTTTCGGCTCTATCGCATTCCCGACTAGACGCGGTTGCCGCGCCCCGCGTGGCATACTTACCAACGCCCGACCAATCCGGCCGAAACTTTGCGGAGGCGGACGCACGGGCTTGCGCCCCATTCCAATGAGCAGTCCGATAACAGCCTCGACAGAGTCCGACGTCCGCGCCGATCGCGGCGGTCGGCCGCTCATTTCCGTCGTGCTGTCGTTCCGCAACGAGGCCGAGGTCATTCCGGAACTGATCTCGCGGCTCGACAGGATGTTCGCCGGGCAGAACGTGCCGTACGAGCTGCTGTTCGTCAACGACGCCTCCACCGACGCCTCGCTCGCCATCCTCATCAACGAGCGCGACCGCAATCCGAGAGTGAAGATTCTGAACATGTCGCGCCGTTTCGGCGTGGCCGAATGTCTGCTGGCCGGGCTCGCCCTGGCCAGCGGGGACGCCATTGTCTATCTGGACACCGATCTCCAGGATCCCCCCGAGGTCATTCCTGCACTCCTCGCGCACTGGCGCGCCGGCGCCGATATCGTCCACACCGTCCGCACTCGCCGACATGGTGAGAACGTGATGAAGATGTGGGCGACCGGCGTGGCGTATCGCGTCATCCAGTTCGGATCCATGCTGAAGCTCCCGGTGGACGCAGGCGACTTCAAGTTGCTGTCACGCCACGCGGCCGAGCACATCCTCCGGCTGCGCGAGTCCGATCCGTACATGCGCGGCCTGGTGGTGTGGATCGGTTTCAACCAGGCGTTCGTGCCGTACGAGCGCGAGGCGAGACACGCCGGCCGGACGCACTTCCCGTTTTTCAGCCGCGGTCCCTGGAAAGCATTCGTGGTGGGGTTGACCTCGTTTTCCTTTCTTCCGATCTACGCCTCTGCGGCTCTGGCGGGAATTGGACTGGTGGCGTCGGGGACCCTGCTGCTCATCACCCTCGTTCTTGTGACCAGAGGATCGGGACTCGCAGGCTCGATGGGACTTGCCACATTTGCCGTGTTTCTGTGGGCAACGACCGTCGGCGCGATCGCGGTGGTCGGACTGTACGTCGTGCGCATCTACAAGGACGTCAGAGGGCGGCCGCCGTACATCGTTCAGTCTGCGATCGGCCTGTCGCCCGCGAATCGGTCCGAACAGGGGTCTGTCGCGATTCCGCTCGCCGACGCTCGGGGCAAGCGGACGGAGCGCACCGAAACATGACGACCGAATCGGTGGATCTGGTCCTCGTGAATCCGGGAAGCCGGACTCGAATCTATCAGGCGCTAGGCGCGACGCTCACCGCCGTCGAGAATCCTGTGTGGGCAGGGCTCATCGCCACGTTCGCGCGGCGGAGGGGCTTTTCCGTCCAGATCATCGATGCCGAAGCGGATGAGCTTTCACCGGAGGACACGGCCGAGCGTGCACTCTCACTGAATCCGCGCCTGATAGCCGTTGTGGTGTACGGACATCAGCCCTCCGCGTCGACGCAGAACATGACCGGCGCCTCGGCGATTGTGACCGCCCTCAAGCAGCGCAATTCCAGCGCGAGGGTGCTCATGCTTGGCGGCCATGTGGCCGCTCTCCCCAGCCGCACCCTGGCCGACGAGTCGTGCGACTTCGTGACGCGGGATGAGGGTTTGTACGGTGTGACGACCCTCGTCGAAGCGCTCGGCGCCGGGAGCGATCCGGATCTCAGCAAGATTCCGGGCCTGGTGTATCGGCAGAATGGCGGCGTCGTGGCCAACCCGCCGGCGCCGCTCGTCACCGATCTCGAGCACGACATGCCGGGGATCGCCTGGGATCTCATGCCCATGGGCAGGTATCGCGCGCACAACTGGCACTGCTTCGGCGACCTGCAGCGACAGCCATACGCCGCCCTCTACACCACGCTCGGGTGTCCCTACCACTGTTCTTTCTGCTGCATCCAGGCGCCCTTCAAAGGCGGCGAGGGCGTACTCGGCCTGAAGCAGGAGGTGAACAGCTACCGTTTCTGGAGTCCCACCCGCGTCGTCGAGGAGATCGATCTGCTCGTCACCAAGTACGGCGTCCGGAACATCAAGTTCGCTGACGAGATGTTCGTGCTGAATCAGCGCCACGTCCTCGGCATCTGCGACCTGCTGATCGAGCGCGGATACGACTTGAACATCTGGGCCTATGCCCGCGTCGACACGGTGAAGGACGGCATGCTCGACAAACTGAAGAGCGCCGGATTCAGCTGGCTCGCGCTGGGGATCGAAGCAGCGGACGAGGGGGTGCTGACCGACGCGAACAAGCGGTACGACGTTGGCGCAGTCTACGACACCGTGCGCAAGATCAAGGCGGCCGGCATCAACATCATCGGCAACTACATCTTTGGTCTGCCCGAGGACACTGCCGAGACGATGCGGCGGACGTTGGAGCTGGCACTCGATCTCAATTGCGAGTTTGCGAACTTCTATTCCGCCATGGCGTATCCCGGATCGCCGCTGTACGAGCAGGCGGTCCGCCTCGGCTGGCGGCTTCCTGACAAGTGGTCGGGCTACTCACAGCACGCGATCGACACGCTGCCGCTCCCCACCAACCACCTCCCGGCAGCCGACGTGCTGCGCTTTCGGGATCGCTCGTTCAACGCCTATTACAGCCATGAACCGTACTTGAACATGGTGCGCGAAAAGTTCGGCGCGAAGACGGTTGAGCACATCCGTTCGATGACTGCGCATCAGCTCACACGCCTTCACGCCCCGGCCTGACGGCATGGACCTGCACGCGCGCATCTATGTTGCGGGCGGATCGGGCTCGCGCGGGCAGGGCACGATGACTGGAGGCGCCATCGTCCGCCGGCTCACAGAGCTCGGCTTCACGAACCTCGTTGGCGGGGGCGATGACGAGCCTGATCTTCTGGATCGACGAGCGGTGGACGGCTTTTTCTCGCGCGCGCGCCCCGACTATGTCTTCGTGGCGGCGGGGAAGACGGCGGGGATCGCCGGCAACCAGCGCTTCCCGGCCGACCTCATGATCGACAATCTGCTCGTTGCGGGCCACGTCATTCCCGCAGCCGGACGGCACGGCGCGAAGAAGCTCCTGTACCTGTCGAGCTCCTGCACCTATCCGAAAGCGGCGCCGCAGCCGCTCGACGTGTCTTCGCTTTGGAGCGGCGCGCTCGAGCCGACGAGCGCGGCCTATGCGGTGGCGAAGCTCGCCGGTCTCACGTTGTGCGGGGCCATCCGTCACCAGCACGGTGCGCCATTCATCGGCGCGATTGGCGCCGACGCGTACGGACCCGGAGACGATTTCCATCCTGAGCACTCTCATGTCGTCAGCGCACTGATCCGACGGATGCATGAGGCCCGGGTAGCCGGCAATCCTTCCGTCGAGGTCTGGGGATCGGGCACGCCGCGCCGGGAGCTCATCTATGTCGACGACCTCGCCGACGCCTGCATTTTCGCGATGCGTCACTACGACGACGATGAGCCGATCAACCTGGGGACGGGTGCCGCGACGTCGATCGGAGAGCTGGCGGCGATGATTCGCGACGTGGTCGGTTATCGCGGCGAGCTGAAGCTCGATCTCAGCAAGCCTGACGGGATGCCTTTCAAAGGGCTCAACTCGGCGAGACTGCGCGGGTTGGGCTGGCAGCCCAATGTCGATCTGCGCACCGGCCTGGCGCGCACGTACGAGTGGTTCCTCACCCGTTAGTCGATCTTCAAGAACGAAACGTCCTTCCTCTTCGCTGAAGTGTGCATCGCAGGGCAGTCAAGCCGGCGAGCGGGCACTGTCCTTGCCGCGCACTCGCGACGAAAAGACGTGTATGCGCGTGGTGATTGCCGACGATGATCGGGTGACGACGACGATCCTGTCGAGCGCGCTGAAGGAGTGGGACATAGAGGCCGAGATTGCAGATGACGGCATATCGGCCTGGCGCCTGTTGACGTCCGGCGAACCAACCGCACTGGCGATCATCGACTGGGAGATGCCGGGGCTGGACGGCATCGAATTGTGTCGTCGCGCGCGGCGCGAGCCGGCGCTTGCCGGCCTGTATCTGATCCTTCTAACGGTACGCGCCAGTCGAATGGATCTGGTCACGGGCCTCGAAGCCGGCGCTGACGACTACATGGTGAAGCCGACACATCCCGATGAGCTCCGGGCAAGAGTCAAAGTCGGCCTGCGGGTGGCGGCGCTGCAGACGCGCCTCGCCGAGCGTGTAAGCGAGCTGCAGGCGGCGCGGGACGACCTGACGCGGCTGGTCAGTACGGACGCCCTGACGCAGCTGTATTCGCGACGGTGGTGGTTTCGGCTGGCCCACACCGAGTTTTCCCGATCGCGGCGCTACGCCCGCTCCCTGAGCCTGCTGGTTCTCGACCTGGACTTCTTCAAACAGGTGAACGATACGTACGGCCACGATGGAGGGGACCTGGTGCTTCAGGGAGTTGCCGGCATGCTTCGGGCGACGTGCCGGGACTCCGACATCATCGGCAGGTTGGGCGGAGAAGAATTCGTGGTGCTCGTACCTGAAACGGCTCTGGGCGCCGCGCAGGTGCTCGGCGACCGACTCACCGACGCGTGCCGGACGCTCGTCGTGTCCACGCGGGCGGGCACGGTCAGCTGTTCGACGAGCATCGGGATCAGCGAAGCGAGGCCCGACGACGAGGACGTCGAGACGGTGTTGCGGCGCGCAGATTCGGCCTTGTACGAGGCGAAGCGCAGCGGACGCGGGGGCTGGAAGAGCGCCCCTCCCGGGCCTTTGACAGGCCCCCACGGCGCGCAAAATCTGCGGCTGGCGTAAGGACACCCACCGTACCGCGTGCGCCTACCACCGTTAGCGGGGTTTGCCCGGACTCTGTTTCTTCGTGGCTCGGTGTTGAACCGTTCGCCTAGACGCCCGTGGTGAAAGTCATATCGGGCTGTTACAGTCCGAGGCGCCTGCAGAAAAAGGGTCTGACCCCTGTGTTTGCGCGTGTCGCAAAGGGGTCTGACCCCTTTTTCGAGCGGCAACTCACTTGCGCCACGGACTGCTCGCCTCCTCCGTTAGATACATCGCGATGAAATCAGCGGGTCGCGCTCACACGATCAGAGTCGTCATCGTCACGGTCGCCGAACCTGGCGTAGTAGATATCCTCCTCCACGGTGCCGTTGAGGCCACGCGTATCGGCCCAGACGACGTGGGGGTTGCCGTGTGGGTCGACCGCGACCCACATGTAGTCGCCCAGGAATCCAGCTTGGATCGGGTTGTTGGCCACGACCAGGTTGGGCATCGACGAAGTCGTCACGCGTGTGTAGCTCACGCCCGACGAGTGAGTCCCTGGCCAGTTGACTCTGGCGAGCGTGATGTCGTTGCACCCCGTCGTTTCACACGTTCCGTACGAACGGTCGTAATAGCCGATCCACAGAGCGCTGCCGTCAGGCGTCACGGCAGCCCACGCCTGCCACTGCGCCGTCCGGCCAAACCGGGAGGCGGGTGTCACGTTGACAGGTGCACTCCAGGTCGTTCCGCCGTTTGCGGAGTACGCGTAAAAGACATCGTTGTTACAGGGTGGCGTCTGGGCGGTCACCGGTCCGAAGTTGCACGTGCCGCCGCCGTTGCGGAAATCCGACCAGACGAAATACAGATGACCCTGCCGGTCCACTGACAGCGCGCCGTAGTCGTTCAGACGATAGCCATTGGGCGGCAGGCACTGGCGGCCCGCAGGACAGCCGGACACCGCATCCGGACCAACGGGCTGTGTCGAGACATCGTCCGCGATCTTGACGGGGGAGGTCCAGCTTGCCGCCACACTGCAGTTGGCGCTGGGAGCGCACTTCACCAACAGCTGACTGTTGACCACGGTGGGGGTATTGACGTTATTGAACGACACGTAGATCGTCCCGTCCGACCCAACAACCGGATGCGAGCCTTGGTCTTGATCGCACGCACCGGGCCGCGCTTCGCCCTGGAACACCGGACAGATCGTCGCGTTGGCTCCGCTGATCTCGACCCCCGGCGACCACGTCGATCCGCCGTTGGTGGACTGGCTGAAGTAGATAGGGCTGTCGCCGCCGACGCCCACGCCCGTCGTCGTGAACCGTGTCCATGTCATGTAGACGTTGTTCGCCTTCGGGCTGCTGGGGCTCGCGTCCGCGACGATGAACTCCTTGTCGTGGGCGATGTCCGGATTAGTGTCGCTGGCCACGACCCCGAGCGGGGACGTGCGGAAGGCCTGGAAGGAGAGCGGCTGCGGCGTGTGGTAGAAGGCGCCGCCGAATTCAGCGTTCGATTTCATGACAGCCAGTGCGTTCGCTGCCGACGTGATGTCGAAGAGGACGCTCCCAATGTACGCGTTCCCGTGCGAGTCGAACGTGGCGGTGGGGTCGCTGAACGCGTCGGGGGTGTGGCCGTCGCCGAGGAGCAGCTGCCAGAACGGTGGCACCTGGTCTCCCCAACTGCGCCCGCGATCGAACGACCAGGCGTACGCACCGTGGTTGAAGCCGATGCGGCTGTCGTTGTAGCCGGCGATCAGGTTGTGCGGGGCCGTGGGGTTGATGGCGATCATTTCCTCGGCCTGCCGGCGAAATGAACAATCCTGGTTGACCCGGATGTTCCGCACATCGTTGTGGGAGAAGACGTTCTGACAACCCTGCGTTCGCTGGAACGACGGGGCGACATCGTCCGAGTCCGACGATGGGGCGCCTGGCGAGGCCAGATCCGCACCAGTGCTGGCGGCGCCAGGCCCCTCCATCTGCGACGCGGCTTCGCGGGCGGCGTAGACCATTCCGGAGGAGAGGGGACGCTCGAACTTCAGGCGCGCGGCACGCCCTGCCTCGATTGCCATCTCGTGGGCCAGGATGCGATTGGGGGCGGGGCTCTCGTTGTTCTGCCCGGCGACCCTGAGGACCGCAGGTCCATTGGTGGCAAGCAGTACCGCAGCTAACGCCGGAACGAGCAGTAACCGAAGAAGGTTTCTTGTCATGGCTCCAGTCCTCCGTGTGCACGGTAACAACGCGCATGCAATGCAAGCCGGCGAGCGGCTCGAAGCACGCCTCAGTCCGCGATCAACCCGTTTCGTGGCAGCGACGCTGATGCCCGTCGCGGCCGTCCAGCATGAGGACTGGAGAAATGAAAACGCAAACATAGGGTGGTCGAACCGACGCTGTCAACCTATTTGTCCGCCAGAGCGCAACCCCGAGGACTCTGCGGACTTGACTATTCCGGCCGGAGCGCGACGAGCGCGATACGAAAGCTGATTGGCTTCGTGCGCTCGTTGCTTTCAAGTCGGGCGGATGCTTGACAGGGTGAAGGGCGCGGCAGCTTCTTCTATTGTTCCGTGACAGGGTGACTGCTCGTTGAGTCAGTGCCTCGGCTGGAGGTTTGCCTCATTGCCCCTCATGGCCGCCGGATGGTTTGGTGGGCCGCTGGATAGGTTGTTGGCTGAGTCCACGTCTCCGACGCCGGCGCTGATCGCTCCGGCAGAAAATTCACCGATGTTGTTCGGCGTGCGACGCACGAACGCCGAGCTCATGGAATACGCGCTGACGGCCATCGCTCCTGAGGATGACGTCCCCCTCGAGATGACATGCGGTTGCGCGGCGCGCACGACACGGCTTCAAGCTAAGCCGAAGCTGTCAAACAGTCTTACGGCTCGTTCATCGCGATGTCGTAGCCTCCGAACCGGGCGACCGGCTTGTAGTGGCTCGTCAGGTAGTTGTCGAGGACCGCGACGCCGCTGCTCTGGCCACTCTCGTTCGGCTCGCGAACGCCCTCCCACATCCGCCAGATCACGATCGTTTGCACACGGTTTTTCACGAGGTCGGCGACGATCTCTTCCTGCACGGACTGCGTCGTCGCGACGCCCGGGGTGAGATCGTGGTATCGCGTGGCGCAGGGGCGCTCCGCGAGGAAGTAGAACAGGACGTCGTTGACAATCAACCGGTCGTGGCGCGAGTTGCCGACGAAGATTTTCTCCCCCGGCGCGGTGTGGTCACGCACGAACTGGACCGCCGCTTCCTCGTCGGGGATTTTCTCGATCCCACGTCCGCGCGGAAGGTTGTAGCGTCGTCCGGCCACGATCGGATCGAGCAGTCTGGCCGCGAGATCCTCGGTCGGCCCGAGGATGTAGGCGTCACTCGCGACAGCCGCGACCACGGCGATCATCAGGAGGGAAGCAGTCCGGGCCCAGAACCTCCAAGCTGCAAAGACGAGAACGGGCGAAAGCATCGCGACGATCAAGGTCACCGGCAGGAGATGAATCTCGTCCACGCGATTCAGCGCCTGCCTCAGGTAGAGAACACCGAGGAGCGTCAGGCTCATCACCCCCCAGCTCCTTCGGCGGATCAGGAGGAAGATCGCGCAGCAGGCGAAGAGCGCGAAGGGAAGGTAGAACAGGACCGGAAGCCTCAGGACCGCCCTCGACATGCCGATGGCCGGGAAGCCCGGGTACGGGAGCGATCGGTACTTGTTCAGGACGCTTGCCGGGAAGACGACCAGATCGAACCAGAGATCCCGAGCCGGGACCACCGCGGCGAACGAAAGCACGACCGCCGTGACAGGAGCTCCGACGCCGCATGCGAACGGCCAGAGCGTCCGCCAACTCCCCCGCACGCGACCGCGTCCGCGTGCGTCTTTCGCCGCTTCGGGTGCGAACCACGACCAGGCCGCGAAGACGGCTCCCACCGAGATCGCTCCGTAGAGCCCGAGGTCGTGCCGGAAGAGCGTCGTGGCGCCAACGCACAGACCGGAGAGGAGCGGCCAACCAGCCCACGGCCCCTCCAGGTGTCGGATCAGAAACCAGACCGACAGGAGCGAGAGCGCCAGCGCCGGATACATCGCGTAGCTGTAGTAGTCGATGGAGCCGAGCCACAGGACACCGACGAGGGCCGAGACGATCGCCGGAACGGGCGCGGAGAGCCTCGCCGGGATCCGATACATGAGAACGACGATCGCGAAGCGCACGAGCACGTCGTACACGCGTGCGGCCATCATGGAGGGACCGAACACCTTGAAGATCGCGGCGAGCACATAGAACTGGGCGGGAGTGTAGACGAGCCAGAAATCCCGATACGGGACTTCACCGTTCAGGATTCTCTCCGCGCCGTAGAGCGAGTACCCCTCGTCGAACACGTCCGGAAAGCGGCGGATTCCGATCGAGAGGGCGAAGAGCGCGGCCGCGGTGAGAAGGACGAGAAGACCGAGAAAGAGCGGTCCGCTTCCCCTCGCCCGGCTTCTCAAGAAGGGATTCCCCGGAAGAAGAACTCGCACAACAGTCGTCCTGCAAGCAATCTGGGCGGACCCGAGATTCGAAATCCCTAGGAATTTGGCGGAGAGAGAGGGATTCGAACCCCCGGAACCCTTACAGGTTCAGTGGTTTTCAAGACCACCGCCATCGACCACTCGGCCATCTCTCCAGCCTTCGCCCGCCTGCAAGCCTAACGAGCTTCAGGCCGGCAAGCCTGAGCTCACCACACGGCAGGACTGAAAGTCCAGCGCTACGAGTACAACGCTACGACCGGACCGTAATACAACCCGCGCCCGTCGGCTGAGAAGCCACAGCTCGTTCGGCGCTATTATCTCACCGGGGCGATCGCTTCCTTTCCATCCATGTACGGTCTGAGCGCCACCGGAATCTTCACCGACCCGTCCTTCTCTTGGTAGTTCTCCAGAATCGCAATCAGCGTACGTCCCACCGCGAGGCCCGATCCGTTCAACGTGTGGACGAACTCCGGCTTCGCCGCACCCGCCGTCCGGAATTTGATGTTCGCCCGGCGAGCCTGAAACGCTTCCGCGCTGCTGCAGGAAGAGATCTCGCGGTAGGTCTTCTGGCTCGGGAGCCACACCTCGATGTCGTACGTCTTCGCCATGCTCGGGCCCAGGTCTCCCGTGCACAGCACCATCGTTCGATAGGGCAGCTCCAGCCGCCTCAGGACTTCCTCGGCGTTCAAGGTCAGCGACTCCAGCTCATCGTAGGAGCGCTCGGGCGTTGACAGCTTGACGAGCTCCACCTTGTCGAACTGATGCTGACGGATGAGCCCGCGGACATCCTGTCCGTACGATCCCGCCTCGCTCCTGAAGCACGGCGTATACGCCGTATACCGAATCGGCAGATCGCGGGCGTCAAGGATCTCATCGCGATGCAGATTCGTGAGCGGCACCTCAGCGGTGGGTACCAGATACAAATCCCAGTCGCCTGCGATCTTGAAGAGATCGTGCTCGAACTTCGGCAGCTGACCGGTGCCGACGAGCGAGGCGCTGTTCACCAGGAACGGCGGCTCGACCTCGCGATAGCCGTGTTCCTTCGTGTGCAGGTCGAGCATGAAGTTGATGAGCGCGCGTGAGAGGCGCGCGCCCGCGCCGCTCAACACCGTGAACCGGGCGCCCGCGAGCTTCACCCCGCGCTCGAAATCGATGATGCCAAGCTCGGGTCCCAGGTCCCAGTGGGCTTTCGGATCGAAGTCGAACGACCGCGGCTGGCCATGGCGGCGTACCTCGACGTTCTCGTCCGCGCTCTTGCCGACCGGGACGCTCCGATGCGGCAGATTCGGAAGCCCGAGGAGCGCCTGCTGAAGCTGGTGCTTGATGGAGTCGAGCTGAATGCTCAACTGTTTGATCTGCTGCGCGCGCGCCCGATTGGCTTCCTGAACCTCGGTCGTGTTCTGACCCAGGCGCTTGGCGCGCGCCACCTCGTCGCCCGAGGTGTTCTGCTGCCGCTTCAACGCCTCGACTTCCGGAATCATCCGGCGCCGCGCCGTTTCCAGTGTGGCGATTTCCTCGAGCGTCCGGTCGGGATCCAGACCACGACTGCGCAGTCCGGCACGGACCACTTCGACATTGTCGCGAATGAAGCCGGAATCGAGCATGAGTCATTGTATCTTCCCGCGCTCCCCTGTTACGATTCCCGAGGTGATCAAAACCGTTCGGAAAGTGGTGTTTCCTGCGGCCGGTCTCGGAACGCGATTCCTGCCGGCGACCAAGGCTCAGCCGAAAGAGATGCTTCCCCTCGTCGACAAGCCGATCATCCAGTACGGGGTCGAAGAGGCGGTCGCCTCGGGCGTCAGGAACATCATTCTGGTCACGGGCCGCGGGAAGAATGCGATCGAAGATCATTTCGACGTCAACGTCGAGCTCGAGTCCTTCCTGGAAGCACGCGGGAAGCGCGAGCAACTCGACGAGGTCCGCAAGATCTCCAGCATGATCAACGTCGCGTACGTACGGCAGGGCGAGCCGCTCGGGCTCGGCCACGCCGTGCTGGTGACCCAAGAGCTGGTCGGCGACGAGCCCTTTGCGGTGATCCTCGCCGATGATGTGATCGACGCGAATCCGCCGGCGATCAAACAGATGGTTGATGTGTTCGAGCGCGTGGGCGGTCCGGTCCTTGCGGTCGAGCGCGTGCCGCGCGAAGAGATCTCGAAATACGGCGTCATCGCCCCGGTCGTCGGCGAGAATCTCGGCGACGGCATCTACCGGGTGCACGATCTCGTGGAAAAGCCGCCCATGCGCCAGGCGCCGTCCGATCTGGCGATCATCGGCCGCTACATTCTGACCCCCGACATCTTCCCGGCCCTCGCCGCGATCAAGAGCGACCGCACGGGAGAGATTCAGCTGACCAACGGCCTTCGCGAGCTGTTGAAATCGCGGCGGATCTACGCATGCGAGGTCAAGGGCGTTCGCCACGATACCGGCAACAAGATCGGATACCTCAAAGCGGTCGTCTATTTCGCGATGAAACGACCCGACCTCGCAGAGCCGTTCGCCGCGTACCTCGCGTCGCTTGGGCTCTCGGTCCCCGCTGGCAAACACTGATTCTCGTCAGGGCTCAACAGTCCGTGGCGCACGTGCGTTGCCGCTCGAAAAAGGGGTCAGACACAGCCCGCTCTGCCTTTCACCACGCTGTCAGGGGCTGAGGGTCCACCGGACGCGGCTCGTTAGGACTTGGGATTCGAGTCCGTTGACGGTGAGGTACTCGACGAAGAACCGCGCTCGCTCGTCGAAGAGCCACTGGCCGCCTTGTCGGATTTCTCGCGCTTCTCAGCCCGGTCGCTCTTGTCGGACGTCTCGCCCTTCTCCGACGTCTCGCCCTTCTCCGATTTCTCGCCCTTCTCCGATTTCTCTCCCTTTTCCGATTTCTCGCTCTTGTCCGACTTGTCCGTCGTCTCGGCCTGTTCCGCCTTTGCATCCTTGCTGCTGGCAGCGTCGGCTTTGGATTCAGCTTCCTGCTTGCCGTCGGCCCCGGCGTCCTTCTTCGTGTAGTCGGTCGCGTACCAACCCGTGCCTTTCAGGTGAAACGCGGGCGCGGAGATGAGCTTGTGCACGGTTGCTCCGCACTTCGGGCACGTCTCTTCCGGAGGATCCGAGAACTTCCGAATCACTTCGAATCGGTGTCCACAGACGTCGCACTGATATTCGTGGAGGGGCATGGTTCCGTTTCAGGCGTCCGAGCCAAAGCTCGGGCCTACTTCAACCGCCCGAGCTAAAGCTCGGGCCTACGAGCTATGTATGTCGACGGGCAGGAACGGTCATTCCAGCAAATCGCCGCGGTCGTCTTCACCCAGCATGAGTTGACGATGAAGCCAGAAGGGGGCGGTGCCGTTCCCAAGCAGAGTATCGTGAAACGTTCGAAGGGAGAAGGCTTTACCCAGCTGCTGCTTGTAGTCATTGCGGAGCTTGAGCAGCATCAGCTTGCCTGCGGTGTACACGAGATACGTGGGGTCGAACGTCCCGCGTTCGGCTTCGCGGCGCGCGCTCGCCTCTTCCATATACGCTTCTTCTCGAAACAGCCGCACGCCCTGCTCCACGGACAGGTCCTCGGTGTGCAGCTTGATTCCGACGATGAACCGGACGAGGCGGATGAGGGCCTCAGCGAGCTGACCAAGCCTGACGGCGGGATCCTGGCGCCCGAACCCGGCCTCGACCATCATCTGTTCGCAATAGTGCGCCCAGCCTTCGACGAACGAAGCCGGCGCAAAGAGGATCGACTTGCGCACCTTCGACTCGACGCGTCGCAGATGCTGACAGTGAAGGAAGTGCCCCGGGTAGACCTCGTGAATCGAGATCGACCAGAGCGTCGGATAGTTGTAGTCGCGCAGGTAGTCCTGCTGCCGGTCGACGGGCCATGATGGATCCGCATCGGTCAGGTAGTAGTACGCGCGCGTCGGTTTGCTCTCGAACGGACCGGGCGACCACATACTCGCGAACGACCAGCGGTAGAACTCCGGGGTCGGCGCAACGGTGATCGGCTCGCCGTCGGGAATGCTGATGATCGCTTGACGCTCGAGGTACGTCTTGAGCTCGTCGAGCTGCTGGCTGCCTACATCCACGAGCTCGCCGGGACCTGGATGGTTGGCTTTCGTTCGAGCCCAGGCCTGCAGCGGATCTCCGCCATTCATCTTGCCGGCGAGGCTCTTGAACGTTTCCTGCGTGTGCTTGAGCTCACGAGTCGCGATAGCCAGCAGTCGATCGACGGGCATCGAAAGGCCTTCGTCGAGCTTGAGCTTCCGCTCGAACTTCTCGCGGCCGAGACGGAACGACCCGCGGGCCCGGGGCGCGACGTCGGTTTCGAGATCGCGAATGTACTCGCCGAGCGTGTGCGATGCCTCCGTTTGGGCGACCGCGAGGTCGCCAAGCAGATGCAGATCGTCGACGTTCGAGAAGGCCCGCGGCAGATCGTGCTCGATGAACTTCAACACGCCGCGGAGGGTCTCGATGCCGACTTTGACGAAAATGCCGGGCGGCTCCTTGATGTTGTCGCGCGCGGCCTGAATCAGCCGAGGGGTCTGTCGCAGCTTCGAGAGCACGCGGCGGGCGCGCTCGGACGCCGGCGCGTGCGTGAAGAGCGCCTGACCCGCGACACTGGCAGCGAGGATCTCCGCGTAGTACTGCGGGTTGCGCTCCCAGGTGCGGACCTCCTCCAGCTCGAACATCCGAGCGCGGAGGTTGGACGCGAGCATTTTGTGCTCGAGACGCTCTGTCAGCGTCAAGCCGTCGGCGTGGATGTCGCCGAGCCGCCTGAGATATCCCGCGAGCGCGCGGGTCTCGTCCTCCGCGGCCTGACGGCTGAAGTCTTCCAGCAGGTCGTCGTGTGTGTGGACGCCGTCGAGCGTGGCGTACGTCGGGTGCGTTTCATGGAGATACCCGAGCAGATCATCGACGAAATGGGGAAGCGGTTCGGACGCGGCCATGAATCCGTCAATGGTACAATAAACATCCGTTTGTCATGGTTGACAGCGTTTCCAGGGCCGGCACGCTGTTCATCGTCGCCACGCCCATCGGCAACCTCGAAGACATCACTGTCCGGGCGCTCCGCGTTCTTCGCGAAGTCTTGTTGATCGCCGCCGAAGACACACGCCGCACGGCGCAACTCCTCGCCCGCTACGCGATCCAGACGTCCATGACGAGTCTGCACGAGCACAACGAAGAGAAGAAGACGCCATCTCTTCTGAAGCACCTGGAACGCGGGGACAGCGTCGCGCTCGTATCGGATGCTGGAACGCCAACCGTGTCCGATCCGGGTGCGCGGCTCGTTCGCGCCGCGATCGACGCGAATGTGCGAGTCGAAGCGATTCCGGGCCCAAGCGCCGCCATCGCCGCACTGGTTGTTTCCGGACTACCAATCACAACCTTCTCATTCCTGGGATTTCCACCGACTAGGGCTAAAGACCGAAAGACGTGGTTTGCTCGCGCTGGCTCTATAGGCGGAACGATTGTCTTTTTTGAATCGCCTCATCGCATCCAGACCACGCTCAAGCAACTCAAATCCGTTGTTGGCGATTGTCAGGTTGCCGTAGCCAGAGAGCTCACGAAAGTGCACGAGGAATTGGTCAGAGGACCAATATCTGTTGTTGCCGATCGTGTGGCATCGGCTCGTGGCGAGTTCACGGTCGTGGTTGAAATTGGTCGAACACCAAATATAGTAGTGCCGTGCTTATCGACCTGTGACGCCGACATGTTAACAGAATTCGGTCTTATAACCAATAAAATGGGTCTGCGACGGCGTGAGGTCATCAAGATTCTCGCCAGAAAGTACGCCAGACCCACCAACGACATATACGAGGCCATTGAACGTGCCAAGAAATTGGCCAAATAACCAATACGGCTACGCCTGCCCGCCATCGGCCCTGGGGGTGGCTTGACCCTCCGCCCGACCTTCTGTTACCGTCCCGATCCGGGCGCGAACAACACGTTGAATCAGGTCGGCGCGCGGCAGCGCTTCATGGCGAAGCAACGGCCAAATTCCAAGTCCAAGGCTGAGGTCCCGCAGGCTTCACACCGGGCTCGCGGCGCGACCCCAAGCCGGGCGCCCGGACACATCATCCCTGCGTCTTCTTCGAGAGCACCATCTGCACCGGTCCGGCGCTCCACCTACTTCGAAGCGGTCGCTCTCTACGAACGCGGCCTCGAGGCCTTGCAGCGACACGAGTACCAGTCGGCAGTCGACCAGTTGAGCTCGGTGCTGCGACTGTATCCAGAGGAGAAAGAGCTTCACGAGCGGGTGCGCCTGTATCTGAATATCTGCCGGCGTCACGCCGAGCCGCAGGAGGCGGCGCCGGTCACCGTGCAGGAGCGGCTGTATGCCGCAACCCTCGCGATCAACGGCGCGCGGTACGATGAGGCCCTCATGCACCTTCGCCTGGTGCGCGATGAAGACCCGGACAACGATCACGCGCTCTATATGCTGGCCGTCGCGCACGCGCAGCGCCGGGAACCGGCCGAAGCCATCGCTCATCTGGAACGCGCCGTGGCCCTCAATCCGGAGAACCGGGCTATCGCGCGCAGCGATCCCGATCTGGATCCCCTCCGGCAGAACGATGCCTTCCGGACGGCGCTGGACGCCACGGCCACTCCCCGCGGCGTCGAAGGGCGCCGGCCGACCTCTCGACCCAAATCAGGACGATAATCAGGGGGATGGCGCCCGACATCCACGTGGTGATCCTTGCCGCCGGCAAGGGAACCCGCATGAAGTCTGCGCGCCCGAAAGTGCTTCATCGAGTCGCGGGCATCCCGATGATCGAGCACGTCCTCGACCGGGCGGCCGCGCTCGCACCGAAGACCACGACGATCGTCGTGGGTTATCGCGCGGAGTTGCTCCAAACCGCGCTTGCCGACCGGCCGGGTCTCCGCTTCGTTGTGCAGGAGCCGCAGCTCGGGACGGCGCACGCCCTGTTGATGACTGAGCCGCTCCTGCGAACGGCGACCGGCCATCTGATCCTGCTCTCGGGCGACGTGCCACTGCTCTCGATCGAGACGCTCGATCAGCTGGTCGCCCGGCATGCCGCACGACAGGCCGCCGCCACGGTCGTCACGGCAGTCGTCGAGAATCCGCAAGGATACGGCCGCGTGGTCCGGGACGGGGAGCAGATTGCCGGCATCGTGGAAGAGAAGGACGCGGGCTCAGAGGACCGGGAGATCAGGGAGATTAATTCCGGGATCTACGCCTTCGCGCTCGACGACCTCTTCGACGTGGTCAGGAGGATTGCGGCCGCGAACGCCCAGCAGGAGTACTACCTACCGGATCTCATCGCCATCCATCGCCGGCAGGGCCGCGTCGTTGAAACCGTGACGGTAGCCAACCCGAACGAGATTCTGGGCATCAACAACCGCATCGAGTTGGCAGAAGTGAGTCGCATCGTGAGACAGATGAAAAATGCTGAGCTCATGGCGGCCGGCGTCACCTTGGAGGACCCGGCGACCACCTATGTCGACCGCGACGTGGAAATCGGCGCCGACACGATCGTGCATCCGAACGTGTCGCTCGAAGGCCGGACGCGGATCGGCGTGGACTGCGAGATTCACAGCGGCGTGCGGATCATCGACACCCGCCTGGGCGACCGCGTCACCGTGCTCAACCACTGCGTCATCCGGGGCGCCTCGATCGAGAGCGACGCGAGCGTCGGCCCGTTCGCCCACCTCCGCAAAGACGCGTCGGTCGGGGCGCGTGCGAAGGTCGGCAACTTCGTCGAAATGAAGAGCACGATTCTCGGGCCAGGCTCCAAGGCGATGCATCTCAGCTACCTGGGCGATGCCGTCGTCGGCGCGAATGTCAACATCGGAGCCGGCACAATCACCTGCAACTACGACGGCACCACCAAACAGACGACGACGATAGAGGACGGCGCCTTCATCGGCAGCGACAGCCAGTTGATCGCGCCGGTGACGGTGGCCCGGGACGCGTACGTGGGGACGGGCACGACGATCCGCGAGAACGTGCCGGCGGGCGCCCTTGCGGTCAGCGCGGGCAAGCAGCGGAATATCGAGGGATGGGTCGAGAAGAAAGGGAGAAGTAAGAAGGGAGTAGGGAGTAGGGAGTAGGGAGTGGGACGACGTCAGAAAACCGAGAGCCGAGAGCCGAAAGCAGAGAGCCGAAAGCAGACGTAAACAATCATGTGCGGCATTATTGGATACATCGGACCGAAGGAAGTCGTACCCGTTCTCATCGATGGCTTGAGACGGCTGGAGTATCGCGGGTACGATTCGGCGGGCGTGGCCGTGGTTCGCAACGGCGCGGTGACGCTCCGGCGAAGCGCCGGAAAGCTCTCGAACCTCGAGCGGGTGATTCAGTCGGACCCGCTGACGGGCGACTACGGCGTCGGCCACACGCGGTGGGCCACGCACGGCCGCCCGACGGAGGAGAATGCCCACCCACACCGCGACTGCACGGGCAAGATTGTCGTCGTCCACAACGGCATCATCGAGAACTACCTCGACCTGAAGCGCGAGCTCCAGCTCCAGGGCCACACATTCGTCACCGAGACCGACACCGAGATCGTCGCTCACCTCGTCGAGCGGGAGGGGAAGGACGACGGTCTCGAGAACGCGGTCCGCCGTGCATTGATGCTGATGCGGGGTCTCTTCGCGCTCGTGCTGATTTCCGCCGACGATCCGGAAAAGATCGTCGGGGTCCGTAATGGCCCCCCCATCGTCGTGGGAATCGGTGAGAACGAGTTCTTCGTGGCGTCGGATGTTCCGGCGATCCTCAGCCACACACGGGACGTTGTGTTTCTTGGCGACGAGGAGATGGCCGTCATCACGCGAACGGGTGTCGCGTTCACCGACTTTTTCGGCCGCCCGGTGTCGAAGGCGACACAGCGGGTCCTGTGGGATCCGATCATGGCGGAGAAATCCGGCTACAAGCATTTCATGCTCAAGGAAATCTTCGAGCAGCCCACGGCTGTCCGCGAAACCATCCTCGGCCGGGTATCGCAGGACTCCGGAACCGTATTTCTGGAGGAGATGACGATTACCGACGCTGAGCTCGCGTCAGTCGAGCGGGTCGTCATGCTCGGCTGCGGCACCTCCTGGCACGCGGGCCTGGTGGGTAAGTTCCTGATCGAGGAACTGGCCCGCATCCCCGTGGAAGTCGACTACGGCTCCGAGTACCGATATCGCCACCCGATCGTCCCGCCCAAGACACTGGTCATCGTCATCACACAGTCGGGCGAAACCGCCGATACACTCGCGGCGCTGCGACAGGCCAAGCGTGAGGGGGTGTGCAGCATCGCGATCTGCAACGTCGTCGGGAGCATGGCGACGCGCGAAACCCATGGGACCGTGTACACGCATGCCGGCCCTGAAATCGGTGTGGCGTCGACCAAGGCGTTCACAACGCAGCTCGTCGCACTGTATCTGCTGGCGCTCCGGCTCGGCCAGCTGCGCGGCGCGCTCTCGCTCGAGGCGTCCAAGCCGCACATTGACGCCCTCCTGCAGTTGCCGATGCTCGTCGAGCAGACGCTGAAACTGGCGCCGGCGATCGAACAGGCCGCGGCGCGGTTCCACGCCAGGACCGATTTCCTCTTCCTCGGCCGGGGGATCAACTATCCGATCGCCCTCGAGGGGGCGCTCAAGCTGAAGGAGATCTCGTACATTCATGCTGAAGGGTATCCTGCCGGCGAGATGAAGCACGGTCCGATCGCGCTCATCGACGAGCAGATGCCGGTCGTCGCGGTCGCACCGCACGATCACGTGTTCGAAAAGATGATCGGCAACATGCAGGAAGCCAAGGCGCGCAGCGCGTCGGTCATCGCGCTGACCACGCGCGGCGACAACCAGCTCGCGTCGATTCTCGACGCCGAACGCGACGTCATCCTCGAGGTGCCGCCGGCTCCGATGCTGCTCATGCCCATCGTGATGGTCGTCCCGCTTCAACTGCTGGCGTACGGCATTGCCGTCCGGCGCGGCTGCGATGTCGATCAGCCGAGGAATCTCGCCAAGAGTGTCACGGTGGAATAGGGATTGGAGATTGCCTAATCTAATCCGTAAGTTAGGTCTAAGATAGGGACTGTCATGGGTAGAAAATCATCATCGAAAGGACATCAGCCGCCGCCTCCCGAAGCACCCCCTCGGGGAGAGCGGGCACTGATGTACGGCGCGATCGTTGTTCTTCTCGCCGGCCTGGCGGGGTTCGCACTCTGGAGTGGCCGCACTTCGGGAGCAGCCGTTGCGTCGGAAGCTGGGGCCGCCGCTGATGCGCCGAAGCCGTCGACTCCTCCCAACGCCAGGACGGCTTCCCCGGAAGCCGACGCCGCGGCGCAGGCCCTGGCCGCGCTCGGGCCTCACAAACAAGCCAGACTGCCTCCTATTCCCTTCAGGAGTTACGCCCCGCCACGGCCCGCCTCCGTTGTGACGGCCGCGTACCAGTTCGCCGCCGAGCATCCCGAGATCACGAGCTACGTTCCGTGCTTCTGCGGATGCGAACAAGCGGGGCACCGCGGCAACCATGACTGCTTCGTCAGGGACCGCGCGGCCAACGGTGACGTCGTCGAGTGGGAGGAACACGGACTAGAGTGCGCCGTCTGCATCGACGTCGCGACGCGCTCGCGCCAGATGTATGCGTCGGGCGCCTCGGTCCGTGACATCCGCACCGCCATTGAGAAGGAGTTCGTGCCGACTTCTCCGGTGATGACGCCGACGCCGAAACCGCCCGCGCACGATCACTAGTGGAGACGAGAGCCGCTGCGTTCGCGCGGCTGTTCGAAGCGGTCCATGAAGGTGTCTACATGGGGACCATCGGTCCCGGTGTCAGTTCCACCGTTGCCGCCAACCCGCATCTCAAGCTGATTTTCGGCTACGCCAACGAGACGCCGGAGGATGACGTTCGTCCCTTCGACGCCCAGGGCTTCCTCGATCCGCAGGCACGGGTCGCGCTCCTCGAACGATTGACGAGCGACGGGACCGTCACCAACTACCTGCTCCGCATGCGCCGGACCGATGGAAGCGCGGTCTGGGTCGAAGTCACGGCCCGGGCCGAGGCGCCGGCCGCTGACACCAGCCTGCGTCTCGACGCGCTCGTTCGCGACGTGAGCGAGCGCAAGAAACTCGACGACGAGGCCCGCGATATCTATCACCAGCTCCTCCAGGCCGAGAAGATGGCGGCGCTCGGCCAGACCATCTCGGGCGTGGCGCACGAGCTCAACAACCCGCTGGCGACCATTCTCAGCTGGGCCGAGCGCCTGTCCGGAACGCCGGCGTTGGAATCGTCCGTCCGGCGAGGGCTGGAGACGATTCTCAGCGAGTCGGAGCGCGCCGCACGCATCGTCCGCAATCTCCTGACGTTCGCCCGAAAGCGGCAAACGACACGGGCGATGGTCGATCTGAATCAGGTCGTCCGCGCCACCCTGGCGCTGCGCGCGTACGAGCAGCGCGTCACGAACATCACCGTCATCGACGCGCTGGCCGCCGGGCTGCCGCAGGTGTTCGCCGATGGCCACCAGGTCCAGCAGGTGCTCCTCAACCTCGTCATCAACGCCGAACAGGCGATGCTCTCGGCGAATGGCCGCGGCATTCTGGTCGTCCGCACCTGGCATGACGCGGATCAGGACTCGGTGATCCTGGAGCTCAACGACGACGGTCCAGGCATTCCGGTCGACGTCCAGCCGAAGATCTTCGACCCGTTCTTCACGACGAAGGAAGTCGGCAAGGGCACCGGGCTCGGCCTGACGGTGGCGTACGCGATCGTGCAGGAGCACGGCGGGCGAATTCGGCTGGAGTCGCGGCCTTCCGAGGGCACCTCGTTTTACATCGAATTGCCGGTCACAGGGGCGAAGCTGCCGCCAAGCACGATCATGCGTGCGGGCCAGGGCTTGATGGACAACGCGGCGGTGCTCGGCGCCTCGATTCTGGTTGTGGAGGACGAGACCGCGCTGGCTGCTGCCGTCACCGACGCGTTGGAGGATGCCGGCTACGTGGTGGCTCACGCGGCGGACGGTGAGCAGGCGCTCGCACGGGTATACGCCAGCCGTTTCGATCTGGTTATCTGCGATCTGAAAATGCCGCGGCTCGACGGGCCGTCGTTCTATCGGGCGCTGTCCACGGCGTCACCGGACCTCAGCCGCCGTGTGATCTTTGTCACGGGCGACATGGCCGGAGCCCAGACTGAACAGTTTCTCGAGGAGAGCGGCTGCCGTTGGCTCGCCAAGCCATTTCGACTGACGGATCTGCTGCGTGCGGTGAAAGAAGGGCTCACCTGATCGACAAATCGCAGATCGTCGATGCTGTTCTCTATCTGGCTGCAGCGACCGCCGGCCGCTGCCTCGTGGACATCGTGGCGCGTGCCTGAATCCGGCGCCTGCTTGCCGGCTTGTAGGCGAGCACCACTGCCGGCGTCGCTTCCGTATGTCCCGTCCGGCCCGCCAGGCTTGCGTTCCCGACCTTGGCCATCGCTTTCTTCGCCGCAAACGTCAACAGCGCCTTCCTCATCTCGGCCACCTGCTCCGGCCCCATCTGACCCAGCGCATCGCGCAGGCGCCGAATTGCGCGCGCATGCAGCTGCGAAACGCGCGACTCGTTCACGCCGATTTGCGCACCGATCTCCTTCATCGTCACTTCGCCGTAGTAGTAGAGACCGATGACCTTCTGTTCACGCCACGGCAGTGACTGAATGGCCCCTCGCACTCGCTCGCGCGTCTCGAGCTTCTCGTAGGCGGCGTCGGGAGCAGCCGGTTCCGAGGGGACGAGCGCGGCCGGCAGGCAGCTTTCGTCGAAGTGTTCACCAGTTGCGAGCGGGGACGTCGCTTCGATCGTGTTGATGCGGACGATCGTGCGGCTCAACCGCTTTTCGTCCGACCCGACACGGGCCGCCAGGTCGGCCATCGAGGGTTCGTGTCCAAGCTCGCGTCTGAGCGCTTCTCGCGCCGCGTCGAGCTCCCGGCGCTGGCGCCGGACGCCGCGCGGCCACGCGTCGCGGCGAAGCGCATCGATCATCGCCCCACGAACCCGCCGTTCCGCGAATGTCTCGAACTTGATGCCGCGATCCTCGTCGAAGCGGCGTGCCGCATCAATCAGGCCGAGGACACCATCCTGCACAAGGTCGCCGATGTCGATCGAGTTGGGCATCGAAGACGCCATCCGTCTGGCCAGCGCCTCGACGAAGGGCAAGCCGCCGACGATCCGGTGATGCTGACTCGCGGCGACTGTCTGAGCGCGCATGGTGTGTCTCCCAAGAGGTTCAGGTCGGCCCTGGTGACCGGCTGCCGAGCGTTTCTACGGTTCCCCATCACCGCAACGGCGGTACCATCGGCCGAATCTGTGTCCACTGCTGGAGCACATTTGCGCGTGACGATGTATTAAACTACTGAATTTAAACGACTTGAGTGACTTGCTCTAGATCGGGTCAGTTGTGGGATCGGGGGCGAGAAAGCGCCAATTCCGTCAAAGAATTGGCGGAATCTGCATTCTTGAGGTCAAACAAATGACACACGTACTACAAATTTCGTTCTGGCAGACGATTCTGGAGATCGCGAATTTCTTTGGCCGTGACCATGGCTTCTAGCGTGCTGGCGACGACCTGCGACGCGCGCGCACGCAAAATGTCGTCGGCGGTCTTCGACTCGAGCAGCTCGGCGTGAGCCAGGATGATGCCGAACTGGTTGTTCAGTCGATGGAAGAGGAGGCGCAGTTCCGGCGATTCGTCCATGAGTCCTCTCGAGAGCAGCTCTTCCACGCTCGGCGGACGGGTGATCACGCCGGTTTCCGCTCCTCTGCGTGCCACGCTGGCTCGACGGCGAGTTGCTCGGCGGCTCGCTGCGGATCGCGCCAGAGCGTGTCCACGAAGATTCTGACCGAGCCGCCCGCGGTGCGGACGTATTCGATCTTACCGGACGAAAGCCAGTTGTAGATCGTGCGGCGGCTGACGCCGACCAGCTCGCACGCCTTCATGATTGAGATCGTTTTTCGTTCCACGTGCAGTTCGCCTCCGAAATGGGTATCGGAAGGACGAGCGTCGGGGATTAGGGAGCGGGTTGAAACGGCTGAAGGGCTAGGGCTGACGGCTGACGGCTCCAGCGGCCAGCGGCGGGACGCCATGGCCCTGAGCGTTCACCCCCGGTCTCGAGTCGCCCTCTGGGCTTTAGCTCTCGGCCCTTAGCCTTGATTTCGCAACGCGCGGTTTCAGTCACCAGGCGCTGGCCTCCAGTCTGCAACTGTGTCAAAGTATTGGCGATCCCGTAAATGCCTGACCAGCCTAAACATCTGCTGCTCGTCGAGGACGAATCAGCGCTACGGCAAGCCATCGCCGAGCAACTGAGCGATCGCGGTTATCACGTCGAACAGGCGGACTCGGGCGAAACGGCGCTGGCGCGCTTGGCCGAGTTCGCGTTCGACGTCATCATCACCGACCTTCGGCTGCCAGGGATCGACGGCTCCGCGGTCGTCGATGCCGCCGTCGATCGCTATCCCGACATCGTGGCCATCGTGGTCACCGGCTACGGCACGGTGAAGGACGCCGTGGAAGCGATCAAGCGGGGCGCCTGGGATTTCGTCAGCAAACCCTTTCAGATCGACGAGCTCACGCACGTGCTCGATGCCGCGCTGGAGCAGCGGCGGCTGAAATCCGAGAACGCGTACCTCCGCGCGCAGCTCGACGAGCGGTATCGATTCGAAGGCTTGATCGGCAAGAGCCGCGCGATGACTCGTCTCTTTCAGCTTCTCGAGACCGTGGCGTCGACGAGCAGCACGACGCTCATCTCGGGGGAGACCGGCACGGGCAAGGAACTGGTCGCGCGCGCCATTCATCACAGCGGCCAGCGCCGGAGCCATCGGTTCGTCGCGCTCAACTGCAGCGCCATACCCGAGACTCTGCTCGAGGCAGAGCTCTTCGGCCACGTGCGTGGCGCGTTCACCGGGGCCGTCGGCACTCGCCAGGGCAGGTTGGAGCAGGCACACAAAGGCACGCTGTTCCTCGACGAGGTGGGTACGATGAGCACCGCGCTGCAGATGAAGCTGCTGCGCGTGCTGCAGGAACGCGAGTTCGAGCGCGTTGGCGACTCACACACGATCAAAGTTGACGTGCGCGTGATCGCGGCGACCAACGGCGACCTTGGCCGGATGGTGGCTGCCGGAGAATTCCGTGAAGATTTGTTCTACAGACTGAATGTCATCCCGGTGCAGTTGCCGGCTCTGCGCGACCGCAAGGAAGACATTCCCCTGCTCGTTCAGCATTTTCTGGAGAAGTACACGGCGCCCGATTCCGTCCTGGGCCCGACGCTGAAGTCGGGCGCCGCGGGCGCCCGGCCTGCGGTGACCGTCTCACAGGAGGCCATGCGCCGCCTCATGTCCTACCACTGGCCCGGCAACGTGCGGCAGCTCGAAAACGCGATCGAGCGCGCCGTCGCGTTCACGGCCGGTCGCAATCAGATCGATGTGGAGGATTTACCGATCGAGCTGCGGGGTCCCGTCGCCTCGCCGATTGGATCGGCGGTCTCGCTGCCAGAAACGGGAGTCGACCTGATCGCTCTGGTCGCGAGCATCGAGAGCGACCTGATTCAGCAGTCGCTCGAGCGGACCAACGGCAACAAGGGTCGGGCCGCTCGCCTCCTCAATCTCAAGCGCACGACGCTCGTCGAAAAACTCAGGCGCCTCCAGAAGTAGGCCCGACCTCAAGGTTGCAGTGGCCACGCTGAAGCGGGGCCACGACTCAGCGTTTACCCACGGTTTGTGCTGATCGCCCCTGTACAATTGATTCATGCCTCCCCGCTACGTGTACTGGACCATCCTCATCGACAACAAGCCCACCTCCTTCCGCGCGCGGGACAAAGAGGAGCTCCTCCCAACTCTGGGCCAGCTCCGACGCACGAACAAGGACGTGGCGATGAAGTACTTCGCGCACGGCCGCGTGTGGGATTCTCCTGAACAGGCGCGGGAACACGGCAGGAAGCCAGCCCCAGCAGAGAACCGCGGACGGGACTGGCGGCCCGGTGGGAGTCACGAGGATCCCCGTGCGCGGTATGACAGGAAGAAGACCGGTCGGCCAGGTGGGGCGGGTTGGGCTGGTAGGCCAGGTGGGGTTGGTAAGCCGGATGGGGCCGGCAAACCAGCTGGGGAACGGCGACCGTGGACACCGAAGTCGAATAGCGAACACCGGCCATGGCAGAACAAGCCGACCGGGCCCAGTCGGGCAGGTGGGACAGGTGGGGCACGTAGGGAAGGTCGGCAAGGTGGGGCAGGTGGGGTAGGTGGGGCGGGTAGGGCAGGTGGGGTAGGTAAGGCCGGTTGGACCGGTGAGAATCGACGCAGGTGGACCCCAAAGCCGAATCACGAGCACCGGCCATGGCAGAACAAGCCGACTGGGCCCGGTCGGGCAAGCGGGGCAGGTGGGGCGAGTAGGGCAGGTGGGCCAGGTGAGGCAGGTGGCGCGGGTAGGCCAGGTGGGGTAGGTAAGGCTGGTTGGACGGATGCGAATCGACGCCCGTGGACCCCGAAGCCGAATA